>DATFKA010000075.1:0-52540 GCA_035268885.1 Saprospiraceae bacterium | reverse complement strand
TCTGTAATAAGGTGCTGGCTTTTTTGGGCTAGTTCGAGGCGCAAAAATCGCGGATAGCCTAGCTATCCAAGGCTTTTTGCAACGAAGAAATCGCCCCAAAAAGACGCAGATTATTGCTTGATTTAATTGGGCAACCTACTTAGTCCTGATTGCTTAGACAACTTCAATCTATAAAAACAAAAGCCATGCTAAAAAAATTACTTCCCTTGTTCTTGTTTGCTATTCTCTTTAGTACTTGTGATGTTCAGGAAAAACCACCCGCTGGCTACGATCCGGAAGCCAAGTTGGAGGAATTGGGGATCGTTTTACCCGATCCGCCGCAACCCGTTGCTAATTACGTAAATGGTGTGCAAGCCGATAATCTCATTTTTTTGGCTGGAAAGGGGCCCCGGTACGCCGATGGTACAGAAATTACCGGTAAGCTGGGCCAGGACGTTAGTATTGAAAAAGGTTACGAAGGCGCCCGTCTGACTGCTATTAATCAGCTGGCGGTATTGAAGGAGATGCTGGGTGATCTTAACCGGGTAAAAAGAATTGTAAAGGTACTGGGAATGGTGAATTCCGACCCTGATTTTACCGATCAACCCAAAGTCATCAATGGGTTCTCCGATTTGATGGTGGAAGTATTTGGTGATCGGGGAAAACACGCCCGGGCAGCGGTAGGTATGGCCACTTTGCCCAGAGGACAGGCCGTGGAGATTGAGTTAATCGTTGAGATTTATGATTAATCTTAAATAAGAAAACCTCCCTGGACACTCTAGGTGTTACAAGGAGGTTTTTTATCAGGTAATTATTAAGGCAATTCGCCTAGAGGTGAATTACTTCGCCGTAGGCAGCTGCCGCGGCCTCCATCACCGCCTCACTCATGGTAGGGTGGGGATGAACGGTCTTGATGATCTCATGACCAGTAGTCTCGAGCTTCCGTGCGGCAACGATTTCCGCAATCATCTCGGTAACGTTCTGGCCGACCATGTGGGCACCCAGTAGCTCGCCGTATTTCGCATCAAAGATAATTTTTACAAAACCACTCTTGTCACCGGCGGCGCTGGCTTTACCGGAAGCAGAGAATGGGAATTTACCCACTTTCAAATCGTAACCCGCTTCTTTAGCCGCAGCTTCTGTCATACCAACGGAAGCCACTTCAGGCACGCAGTAAGTACAAGAAGGAATATTCGTATAATCCAGTGCCTGTACGTGTTCACCGGCAATCTTTTCTACGCAAAGGATACCTTCCGCACTGGCTGTATGTGCCAGCGCTGGCCCAGGGGTAACGTCGCCAATGGCGTAAATACCCGGAACGTTGGTGCGGTAGAACTCATCAACTTTGATCAGCCCGCGATCCATGCGGACACCCAGGGTTTCCAATCCGATGTCTTCGGTGTTTGGCGTAACGCCGGCAGCCGACAAGACAATATCGCACTTGATTTCATCGGTCTTTTCGGTTTTGCGATTTTTTACCTTTACGGTGCAACCCCGGCCCTTGGTCTCGACCGACTCTACCGCCGTATTACCCAGTACGGTAATGCCTTTTTTCTTGTATATCTTGTTCATCTCTTTAGAGACGTCCGCATCTTCGCGGGGTAGGAGGCCAGGCTCCATAAACTCTACAATGGTCACTTCTGTACCAATGGAAGAATACATATAAGCGAACTCCGCACCGATAGCACCGGCACCTACCACCACCAATTTCTTAGGTTGTTTGTCCAGGGTCATGGCCTTGCGGTATTCGATGATCTTCTTGCCATCGATAGGGATATTAGGTAACTCCTTGGCACGGGCACCGGTCGCCACAATAATGTGTTCGGCGCTGTACTCCTTGGATTTACCGTCTTTATCGGTCACTTTTACTTTTTTGCCCCGGATCAATTCACCATTGCCTTCCAGAACCGTGATCTTATTTTTTTTGAAGAGGAAGTTAATCCCTTTACTCATGCCGTCGGCCACGTTTCGGCTACGCTTGATCATAGCGTCAAAATCTACCTTGGCACCCTCGACCTTAATGCCGTAATCTTCCGCATGGTTGATATATTCAAAAACCTGAGCACTCTTCAGCAGAGCCTTGGTAGGAATACAACCCCAGTTCAGGCAGATACCACCCAGGGATTCCCGCTCGACTACGGCCACTTTCATTCCTAATTGAGATGCACGAATAGCAGCTACGTACCCACCGGGGCCACTGCCAACAACGATCAGATCAAAATTCATAGTTCTTTTGGTTTTATTAGGACACCACTGAGGCGTCACTTCATGCTATACCTAAGTACAAGCCATTACGGCCTTTTGTTTCGGCTGCAAATATAACAAGCTAAAGATTTATTCCATAACTTAGTACGCTCAAGGATCATAAATAAAGAAGTAATGACCGATATTTTACGTGTTACCATTGTGCAAGCCGACCTGATTTGGGAAAATGTGACTGCCAATTTGCAACATATGGATCATTTGTTGGAAGGCCTTAGCGGCAAAACCGATCTGGTTGTCCTTCCCGAGATGTTTACCACGGGGTTTACGATGAGTCCCAAAGACCTGGCGGAGCCTTTGCACGGGCCAACTTTTGAGTGGATGACCGCTTTCGCGAAAAAAACCGAAGCGGCAGTCACGGGGAGTATTGTTTGCCGGGAGGCAGATTCTTACTACAATCGCTTATTATTTGTCCGGCCGGATGGTTCTTTTGCCCATTATGATAAAAGACATCTGTTCACCCTGGCTGGAGAAGAGAAAGTGTACGAACCCGGCCAGGAAAATATCACGATTGAATGGAAAGGATGGAAGATACGGCCCCAGGTCTGCTACGATTTACGCTTTCCCGTCTGGAGTCGGAATACGAATGATTACGACCTGTTGTTTTACGTTGCTAATTGGCCCCGCCCGCGCCGACAGGCTTGGATTAGTCTACTGGCTGCCAGAGCCATCGAGAACCAGGTCTACTGCATTGGCGTCAACCGTTGCGGGGTAGATCCCAATGGACACGAATACCCGGGCGATAGCTCCGTCTACGATTACGCTGGGGACTTATATACCCAAATATCCGAACAGGAGGGCTTGATGACCGTAAGCCTCGATAAGTCTCAGCAGGATCACTTTCGTAAAAAACTGAATTTTTTAGCCGATCGGGACCATTTTGAAGTGATGGATTAGGTCTCATCATTTTCCCAGCATCGCCATCGCCAATGCATAAGCGATCCGGGCCCCTACATTTCCGTCCCATTCGTGGGGGGGACCGGCCACCTCGCAGAGATCAAAACCGATGATGGTTCTACTCGACTCAATGACCGTTTCGATGAGGAACAGGGCTTCGTTGTAGCTCAGACCACCGGGCACCGGGGTGCCGGTATGGGGACACAGCGAGGGCTGTAGACCGTCGATGTCAAAACTGATGTAAACCTTTTCTGGAAGGGTAGCCACGATGGCCTCACATTGCTCCTGCCAGTTACTACCACGGAAAATAGATCGCCGCAGGGCATAATCGTAAAAGACTTCAATACGCTCGTCTTCTTCACTGCGGGCAACCTCCTCGTCACAGTAATCCCGGATACCTACCTGGGTAAGCTGCTGGACTGCTTCTATTTGCAAGGTGTTATAAAAGATGGAAGCGTGGGAGTAGGTGAAGCCCTCGTAGGCTTTTCGCAAATCTAGGTGTGCGTCAATCTGCAGTATGCCAAAGTCACCGTGCTTTTTGGCCAGCGCCCGCAGAAAACCGAGAGGGCAACTGTGCTCACCACCAATTAGCCCTATTGCCTTTTCTTTTTGCAAAAGCTTATAGGTCTCCTGCTCAACCCAGCGGTGAAGGTTTTCACAGGTGTAGTTGATTTCTTCCAGAATCTTGTTCATTTTCCGGTCGTCGGCTACCTGGCCACCTTGTTCCAGAAATTGAATGTAGGCCTCCGCCCGGGGACGAAGCTCCTGGCTGCGCTTTACCCAGTAGGTATTCAGGGGTTTAAAAAAAATCCCTTTCTTCCAGGCATCGGCGCTGAAGGGATGCGCCAAATCCAATTGGGTAGAAGCCTGTAGAATATTGGCAGGCCCACCCGCCGTGCCGTCTGTATAAGATACGGTCACATCCCAGGGAACCGGAAAGAAAACCAGTGCGGCTTCTTCCTCGGTAAAAGGTAAACCAATAAAGTTTCCATTATCCAGTCCGGGTCCGTTAGGATCAAAATTGTCAAGTGGCATTCCTATTCTCCTTTGTAGTTGGTTTGGGCCAGGTAGACCAGTACAAAGCCAACGATGATCATTAAAATGCGGAATAGGAAACCAAATAGGGGACCGGGTTGGTCAATCCAGAGTAGAAAAGCGAATTTGACGCCGACGATACTCAGCACCAGGGCCAGAAAGCCTAGCATAATGAGTATGAACCCGATAAAAGTAAGAAGCGCTTTATTTTTTAGCATGCCTGATTTTTGAATTCAAAATTAAACGAATATCCGGTATTTTACTGGAATAATGAGTCAATCTTGATTTTGTTCAAACTAATGTAGACCTTCAGTCGTATAATAGTAATCCATGCTGCTTTCGCAAAAAAATGTAAGGAATGGTCAAAATTATCGAATGCCCGAGGGACGCTATGCAAGGGCTAAAGCCTTTCATCCCTACGCAAACCAAAGCCGCTTATCTCAATAAACTACTACGCGTCGGTTTTGATACTATTGATTTTGGCAGTTTTGTATCGCCCAAGGCGATTCCGCAAATGCGGGATACCGCCGAGGTGCTGTCCCAGCTAGATCTTTCCGGCACAACTACCCGCCTGCTGGCCATCGTTGCGAATCGGCGGGGTGCAAATGATGCTGCGCAGTTTGACGAAATTGACTATTTGGGATATCCTTTTTCCATTTCGGAGACCTTCCAGTTGAGGAATACCAATGCCACGATTGAGGAAAGTCTGGAGCGCGTGGCGCAAATCCAGGAAATAGCTACTTCCAATAATAAGAAACTGGTGATCTACATCTCAATGGGTTTTGGAAACCCCTACGGAGACCCCTGGAATGTAGAGATCGTACAGCAATGGGTAAATCGCCTGCAGGCCATGGATATTTCGATCTTCCAGCTATCGGATACCATTGGCGTAGCCAATCCGAATAATATCGCTTATTTGTTTAGTCACCTCATGGAGGCTTATCCTCAATTGGAGATGGGCGCCCACTTTCATACCGTGCCCCGAAAATGGCGGGAAAAAGTAGTGGCGGCCTATGAGAATGGTTGTCGGCGATTTGACGGAGCCATTCGGGGCTACGGAGGCTGCCCGATGGCCAAGGATGATCTGACGGGTAATATGCCCACCGAAAATATGCTGGCTTACTTCAATGAGCAAGGGGTGTCTACGGGGATTGATTCCAATCTCTTCCTGGAAGCAATGGTTTCGGCGGCAGATGTGTTTCCGGATTGATTAGCCCTCCAAACCGTTAATGTGGATCTGATCCGGTAAAAAGGGGCTGGCATCGCCGCCGCCTTTAATGATCTCCCGGACAATCGTAGAGCTAATGTGGGAAAATCCAGGTTGACTGATTAAAAAAATCGTCTCCAGTCCTTCTCCAATAATATTATTCAGTTGGGAGATGGTCTTTTCGTAGTCGAAGTCCGAGGCGTTCCGCAGGCCGCGTAGTAGATATTGAGCTCCAATCTTTTGGCAATAGTCGGCCGTCAGGTTTTCAAAATGACCAACGGCTACTTTTTCTTCATCGGCAAATACATCCTGCAGCCAGGCTAGGCGTTTTTCTAAGGGAAAAAGAGAACTTTTGGAGGTATTAATACCCACGGCCACGATAATTTTATCGAAAAGGGGTAAAGCGCGTTTGACCAGATCGACGTGGCCAGTGGTAATAGGATCAAAGCTACCGGGAAAAACGGCAATTTTAAGCATGTTATTCGCTTTGGTGATTAAGAGACCAAAGATATTATTTTGAATGTAATAATTGAAAAGAATCTAAAAAGCGATCAATCGCCGCGTTTAAGGCCAACTCTTTCACCGTTACGGCTTGGATGGAATAATAACGATTATTGGCCAGAACCGCCTTGGTTTTGATCACGCCGGTATCTTCCTTGTAGTTGATGCGCCAGATATAACCTGGATATCCTTCCACCTTGATGGGATTATTATAAATGACTTCACCAGCAATACTAAAGGCAGCCTGATCCATCGTCACTTCGAAGAATTCGCTGATCAGTTCGGTTGAATCGGAGTGTACAGCGGTAGAGGGGTAATCGACGTAGCTGACCATATAAATGAAGTTATCGGCGCCCTCCTCCAGTTCTTCCTGATAAAAATAGGTATGATATACGAGCGTGCCAATCCTGGTCGATACGGTATCGGCTTTGTGTTTCATTGGGCCAGGCGTACGCACCTTGAATAAACCATTAACGGAGGTGAAATTCTCCCAGTGATCATCAGATTGGGCCTGTAAGGAAAGATTTAAGCCAAATAGCAGAGTCAGCAGGAGTGAAAAAACAGTTATTCGCATATTTTTTTTTAAAAGACGACCAAATCCAGTAGAAAGTTGTATAAATTAGGATTTTTATCGAAATAGTAGCAAGAAGTATATATGCCTTACTCTTACGAATATCCTCGTCCAGCCGTAACTGTAGATTGTATTATTTTTGGATTGGACGAAAGTCACCAGTTAAAAGTCTTGTTGATTCAAAGAGCAAATGATCCTTTTCAGGATTACTGGGCACTACCCGGGGGCTTCGTTAATGCAGAAGAGACCCTTAAAGAGGCGGCTCTACGGGAGTTGGAAGAAGAAACGGGCGTCAAAGACGTCTTTGTTGAGCAATTATTCACTTTTGGAGATCCGGATCGTGATCCGCGCGGGCGGGTAATCAGCGTAGCCTACTACGCCCTGGTTAATCTGGAGGAGCATCAACTAGCAGCTTCTGCGGATGCCTCCCGTGCCGAGTGGTTTGAGATCAATAATTTACCCAAACTGGCTTTTGATCACCACCGGATATTTGAAACGGCACTAGATCGACTTCGCGCAAAAGTCCGCTACCAGCCCATTGGCTTCGAATTACTTCCCGAGAAATTTACGCTGACCCAACTGCAACAACTCTACGAAACTATTCTCGGTATGGAGGGAGCGCTGAACAAGCGCAATTTTCGCAAGCGTATTCTGGATATGGGGATTTTACAAGAAGTGGGTATCCAGGAAGGAGTGGCGCATCGCCCCGCCAAACTGTATTCTTTCGATAAAGAAAAATATCGGGAACTGGAAGCGCGCCGCTACAAAGATCTGGTCCGCAGAGGCATTGATTTTGAAATATAAGCCCCCCCTTATGGGCAACATAGCCATCACTTTTCCGGATCGATCGAAGAGACTAAACATCAGCCAAAACTAGTACAAAATGAAAATGCTCCACACCTCCGACTGGCACCTGGGCCAAAAGTTCCTGGCCAAAGATCGGCTGGCAGAACACCGGATGGCCCTGGATTGGCTCTACGAGCTCATCCTTCGGGAAGAAGTGGATGTCCTGGTGGTTGCGGGGGATATTTTTGATATTGGTGCTCCGCCTAACTACGCGCGTAAATTATATTATCAGTTTTTGACCAGACTGCTGAATACTACCTGCCGCCACATTATCATTGTGGGGGGGAATCACGATTCTCCGAGTATGTTGGAGGCACCTAAGGATCTTTTAGAGCAATTAAATATGCACGTCGTTGGTGCCGTTCCGGAAGATTTTGAAAAACAAATTATTGAATTAAAAGATCCAAAGGGGAATTTGGAGGCCGTTGTGGCAGCGGTGCCTTTCCTGCGGGACCGCGACCTGCGTAGCAGCGCAACTGCCGAATCGGGATTGGAGCGCATTGCGGCTATGAAGCAAAGTATTTGGGAGCATTACCAGCAAGTCGGGGAACGGGTGGCCCAGGATCGTTATTGCGAAGTGCCCAAAATTGTAACGGGCCATTTATACGCTTCCGGAGCAGATGCCTCTGCCAAACAGGATAATATCTACATCGGTGATAAAGAGAACATAAAGGCCAATCAATTCCCTGAATGTTTTGACTACGTGGCGTTGGGGCATATACACCGACCGCAAACCATTGGAGGTCTGGATCACGTGCGCTATTCCGGATCCATTATTCCGCTTAGTTTTAGTGAGACTAAAGACGACAAAAGTGTTTACCTACTGGATTTTTCGGCAGGTAAATTAGCCGGTATCCGCACTGAAGCCCTTCCCGTCTTCCGACGGTTAAAAACGATTCAGGGCGATTATAAAAAAGTGAAGCAGCAAATCCTGGCTTTTGCCGAAAGGCATAAAAACGAATTAGCCCCCTGGGTGGAAGTACTGGTAGAAAGCGATCAAATCATTCCCAATTTAAGTGTGGAGCTTAATCAATTGGTCGAAGGACAATCCATTGAATTGCTGAAAGTCAGGTTGTTGAAAAAAACAACAAATGAGAAGCTAAACGAGGATCAACAGCAGGAACTGGAAGATGTAGAGGCCATTGACGTTTTTCGTAAAAAGTGTGCTGCTATGGGTACCTTACCTAATCACATGGAAGAATTAGAAGCGAGTTTTCGCTCTTTAATGAATTGGATGGAAGAAAGGGAAGCTAATGAAAATTAATAAAGTACATATCACTAACATCAACTCCCTCAAGGGCCCGGTAGATATTGACTTTACGGCAGCTCCGCTGGCCTATACCGGGCTTTTTGCCATTACCGGTGATACGGGGGCGGGCAAAACGACTATTCTGGATGCGATTACCCTGGCTCTTTACGGTAACGTACCGCGCAGTAAAAGTACGAAAGAGCTTATGAGCTATGGGGCCGTGGAGGCAGTAGCGGAAGTAGAATTTGAAGTGAATGGTACAAATTTTCGTGCTAAATGGACGGATTGGCGAGCAAGGGGTAAAAGGGGAGGGAAATTGCAGGGCCCCAAACGAGAATTATCCCGCTGGAATACCGAAAAGGGGAGTTTTGAAACCATTGCGGAAAAAATAAGGGAGGTCGATCAGGCCGTAGCCGATCACACCGGGCTCGATTACCAGCAATTTCGCAGGTCAGTCTTGCTGGCCCAGGGGGATTTTGCCGCATTCCTGGAGGCTAATGAAAGAGAAAGGGGAGAGTTGCTGGAGCAGATTACCGGCACGGAGTTGTATACCAATTTGTCTGTCGCTGCCTTTCAAAGGGCAAAAATAGAACGCGAGGAACTGGCACGCCTGGACCTGCAAATCAAAAGCTTATCTCTGTTACTTCCGGAGGAGTTAGAACAATTAGAAACCCAGCAGGAGCAATGGGAAGAAGAGGCAAGAGCACTGGAAAAAGAGCTAAAGCAGTTGCAGGAGCAATTGAATGATTACTTAAGCTACCAGCAGTTGCAACAAAAAATTAAAGAAGGAGAATCTGAATTGGCATCCTTGCGGCAAAAAGAACGGGAACAAGAAGTTTTGTTTGAGCAGTTGGCGACCCACGAAAAAATAAAACATCTACGGAAACCCTACGAACAATTAATAGCACTCCGGGAAGAAGGGGAGGCACTGAATAAAATTATTGGGCAGCACAAGCAAAGCTTAAGCGAAGTCAAAACAAAGCGGGAAAACAAAGAAAAGGCCTTAAAGGACTCGACATTAATTATCCAGCATTTAGAAAAAGAGATCAAAGAAAAGCGCCCTGCCTGGGAGGCTGCCCGTAAACTGGATACAGAATTAGAAGCACTGGCGGGACCCCTCGAAGATCAGACTAAGTACCTGAGCGAACTTCAACAGGAAGTTGCCTCGCTTTCGCAAAAAATGGAGCAATCAGGTGCGAGTCAAACGCAGTTGCAGCAAGACAAGACAAGCCTCGAAAAATGGTTGTCTGATCGGGAAAACTGGCGAAACCTGGGACGAAACTGGTCACTACTACTGGAAAAATATCGTTTGCACGAAAGTGGAAGACAGCAGCAAAAAAAACTAAGAAACAAGCTGGAAGACCTAAATAAATCCTTTAAAAACCGGCAAAAAGAAGAAATAAAACACCAACAGGAACTAGCAAGACTAGAACAGCAAAAGCAGAATAAAGAATCTCTGTTTATCCAAAAAACACCGGATGGTTTTCAGAAAGACCGACGGGTGTTTTTGCAAGAGCTTTTTTCCAATATTCAGTCTTTTGAACGCGAGCAAAGCGATCTGAAAAAAGCAGCTAAAGACATTCAGGAGTACGAAGACCTACTGCAACGAATGGCAGAACTGCAAGATGATTTCAACGCCCTGCAAGGTAAGGCAAGTCACTACAATAATCTGATTTTAAACGAAATAGACCGTTTGTCGGAAGTAGAAGAAGAACATCGCTACCTGTGGAAGGTCTATCAGCAGCAACAATTACTCGTCAATTACGAAAAAGACCGGGCCAACCTGGAAGAGGGAGAAGCCTGTCCTCTGTGTGGTTCCGAAACCCACCCCTATACCCAGCACCTTCCCGAGACTTTTATTGACGAAGCAAAGGCGGCTTTCGAAAAGCAGGATGCTTTTTTACGCCAGTGTAAAGAAGAATATCAAAAACAACTCGCCAGGCAGTCCCGGCTGACGGAGACCATTGGCAGCCGACAGGAACAAATACAATCACTAGACAAGCAGTTAGATAAGTACGAAGCACGGCTGGCCGATTTTTTTCCACAGTTTGATTTTGAAAACGCTCAGGTATATTTGAATACCACTCTTCTGGAAGCGCGTTTACGAGAACGACAAAAAAACATGCAGATAACCCGGCAACTACAGCAGGAGCTGGAAAGACTCCACGAAGAACTCAGCCAGTTGGAGCAGACCCTAAACCAAAAAGAAAAGGATTTGCGTGAACTGCAATTTTCTATACAGGTGGATCAAAAGGAAATAGAACAATTGGAAAAGCAATGGTCTGATCTGCAGACGGAGGAAAAAAAGACCAGGGATTATTTGGTAGCTCAACTACATACCCTGGGGTTAAAAGTAACGGGGGATCGTAATCTGGAAACTCTTATTCAGGAAGCACAAAAAGCCCTGGCTCATTATGAAAAAGAGGCGGCGCGTTTTGAAGAAATCAAGCAGGACCTGACACAGCTAGATCAGGTGATGAAGCAAACTCAGGAAAATTTGCTTCAGGCCCGGAAGCGTCTGGAAATACAAAAAACCAAAGTAAAACAAGGCCAAAAAAGATGGGAAGAAAAGCAGACGGAGCGCCGGCGCCTGCTGGGCGATCGCGATCCTGCATTAGAAAGTCGGGAGTACGAAGAAAAACGGGAAACCGAACAAGCAAAAAAAGAATCCTTATCTAAGGTTTTTCATCAATTAGAGCAAGAACTGGTCAGTAATCAGAAATTATTAAGTGAGACCCAAAAGCAGTGGGAGGAAGTAACTTCGCGAACAACAACAGTACAGCAAAAACTAGAGCAGGAGATTCCATCCACTCCCATCGATACTATCGAAGCCCTGGGAGATAAATTACTGTCGACGAGCAGGGAGGCTAAAATCCGGGAGCAAAAATCGCGAGTCGATCAGGAAAAAGCCCGACTGGATGGTTTGTTGGAAGATCGCCGTAAGGGGCTGGCTGCTCTTGCAGATAAATTAAAAAACAGTCCGGCAGAAGAAGATCTACAAAAGCAAGCCCAGACGCGGCAGACCAAGAACAAGGAAGTACTCAGTGCGATTGGGGGACTTCGTGAACGAATACAGGCCAATGAAAAACGCAAAGCCGAACAGCAAAGTCTTTTGCAAAAACGAAAGAAAAAGGAAAAAGCCTATCTGCGCTGGGAAGCGCTCAACGAGATTATCGGTTCGGCAGATGGCAAGAAATTCCGCACCTTTGCCCAAGGACTTACTTTAGAGCGGCTGGTTCATATTGCCAACCGACATTTGGCGACTCTAAATGGCCGTTATCAACTGCTAAAACCAGCAGGGGAGGACTTGGCTCTGCGCATTATTGATACCTATCAGGCAGATCATCAGCGCTCCCCTGAAACCCTTTCCGGTGGAGAAAAATTTTTGGTTAGCCTGGCGCTGGCGCTGGGTTTATCCGATCTCGCCGGTCGCCGGGCACAAATACGCTCCCTTTTTATTGATGAAGGTTTCGGTACGCTGGATGATAACAGCCTCGATCTGGCGATCAGTACCCTCGAAAACCTGCAGGCGGGGGGGAAAACGATAGGCGTTATCTCGCACGTCAAAGCCCTCAAAGAGCGTATCGGTACGCGGATCGAGGTACATAAACAAAGCGATGGCTTTAGTAAGGTGTTTATTCATGCTTAGAAAACACAGGTACTGGTCGGATTTCTACCTGGCCCTATCGAAACGCCTGGATTTTTAATCCCGGATTTCTTTATATTGTGTCCGATAAATCCGTTATCTTTAGTTAATTAGGATATACCCAATAAATATACACGACGAAACTAGCGAAAGAAATATGCAGAAAAAGAAACTAAAAGACCTATTTGGAAAAGACCATGGCCTGGATGAAAAAAGTATCCGGTTTCTGACGAATGCCCTGGAAAAAAATAATCTTCCCGGCTTTGATTATATCGAATTCAAACAATCCCTCTTAGCCCTGGAAGCCATGGACATGGAGGAGGAAGTCGCCGTTAAGTCGGCCTTCGCGACCGCTTCGACCCTTGGGCTAACCAAAGATAAACTGCTCAAGACAGCAGAGCATTACAAAAAAGTGCTGATGAACGAAAAGGTGCAATTCGATGCGGCGCTACAAAAGCGGGTGCAACAAAGAATCGGCGCTAAAGAGGCAGAATTGGAAAAGCTGAAAAAACAAATCCAGGATTATAAATCAAAGATTGCTCAACTGGAGGACAAAATAGCTAAGAATCAGGAAACCATTGAAAGCCAGGATGACGTTATCCAAAAGGAAAAGGACAAAATCGAATCCACAAAAGATGGCTTTGAATTGACCCTGCAAAGTATTGTCAATGCCATTGACAAAGATGTAGAGACCATTAACCTGTACATCAATCAATAATACATATCGAGTACGGATTTGCCGCTCAACAACTGATAAATAAACAAAAATTATATGTCTGACTCTGTAAATTTTAAAGCGGAAGCAAAACCCAAATCATTCTGGAAGCGCCCCGAAGGCATAACGGGCCTCATATTCCTATTAGCTATTCTGGCCGGTGGAGGGTATTTGTTAGTGACTTATTTGCCTTTTTTACTGCTACTGGCACAAAATACTCTGTATTTAGTCGGTATGCTAATGGTCCTGGGCGCTGTATTGTATATGGTCCTGGACCCCCGGATGCGAAACCTGGTTTGGTATATGTATAAAAATGTGATGCGTAGGCTTACCGGATGGTTTGTTACGATTGACCCGATTGGCGTCCTGAAAAATTACGTGGAGGATTTGGAAGATAATCTGGCTAAGATGCGGAAGCAGATCGGTGCGATTCGCGGGCAAATGCGTAAAATCAAAAACCTGATCGACGATAATGCCAAAGAAATTGAGCAGAATATGAAGATTGCTCAGGCTGCGAGAGATAAAGGTAAGGAAAAACAAATGCTGTTGTCTTCCAGAAAGGCCGCGCGATTGAAAGAAACCAACCAAAAGTATGCTTCTTTGCATAAGCGAATGGAGGTCCTCTATCGCATCCTAACTAAAATGCATACCAATTCAGAAATCCTATTGGAAGATACCAAGGATCAGGTGAAACTTAAAGAGCAGGAGCGCAAAGCCATCAGGACCTCACACGGGGCGATGAAATCGGCAATGAGTGTCATTAGTGGCGATCCCGATAAGCGAGCTATGTTTGATATGGCGATGGAAGCAGTAGCCGACGACGTGGCTAGTAAAGTGGGAGAAATGGAACGCTTCATGGAGATGTCTTCCAGTTTTATGGAAAGCGTTGATTTGAAGAATGGTATTTTTGAGGAGGAAGGACTACAAATGCTGGAAGAGTGGGAGAAGAAGAGTACTTTAATGTTGCTTGAGGGGAGCTCCATGAATACCTCGGATACACTCGATCTGGATAGCCCGGTAGCTCGTCCGGAAGAGCAGAATCGCTCCTCTGACAGTAGCGAATACGATAATTTGTTTGGCTGATAGCTCATCACTTATATAAGCTAAAAGAGGCGGAAGGCAATCATTGCCTTCCGCCTCTTTTAGCTTATAGTCTTTTTCAACCTGTGCAATGAAAAATTTCGCTCCTGAAGTGTCAACTTGTATGTGATAAAAAAATATAAGAAAAACACTTTTGCTTTTTTCTTAATATTTAGTAATTTAGCTAAAATTATTCCCGTCAATAACAAATCATAAGCACTTTCGAGGCTTATTCTGTCTACCAGTATTTATTTGAATTATACCTTGTTCAAAGACAATCGACGTCTTTTGTTAAGAGAATGCGTATACAACCTTATTACATACTATAGAAAACAATTAAATCCAATGAACAGCTTTAAAGCCATCTTAAGTGGCCTATTCCTCCTGCTTTGCTTGGGAGTGATGGCCCAGGAACCGACTACGAACAATGGTAAGAACTTTGTCAGCGCCAAATTACTCTTTCTGGACTACCAGGGATTAAACGGTGGGGAATCAAATTTTACCAATGGTCTTGAAATTGCCTACCGGCGTAATATTAATGACTATCTAGCACTGGGTATCCCCCTTAAAGCGGGCTTTATCAGTGTGGTAGATGATATGAATAACCGCAATTTTTTTAGCCTGGACGCCATTGTTCGCGGACAACTTTATCAGACCTCCGCCCGGGTAGTTCCCTATATTTTTACCGGTATTGGTTATGTCTCGGAAACGGACGGTGTGGGCCATTCCCAAATACCGGTAGGAGGGGGTATCGACCTACGAGTAGGGGCGTCTTCCTATTTAAATGTACAGGCGGAATACCGGGTCAGTGGTGAAGCGCAGCGGGATAACTTACAAATTGGACTGGGCTACGTTTATCGTCTGGGTAAAGCGCCATCAGATAGAGATGGCGATGGGGTCCCCGATGAGGCCGATGTCTGCCCTGATATTGCCGGTAAACGAAATCTGGCCGGTTGTCCGGATAGTGATGGTGATGGGGTAGCGGATCAACAGGATGCCTGTCCCAACGAAGCGGGACTCGCCACGGCGCAGGGCTGCCCGGATAGAGATGGTGATGGCGTACCTGATAAAGACGACGAATGCCCTGAGGTCGCCGGAACGGTGAATGGTTGTCCGGACCGCGACGGTGATGGGGTAGTGGATAAAAATGATCGCTGCCCGGATAAAAAGGGCAGCCCGGAAGATGGTTGTCCGGAGGAACAAGACCGGGATAATGACGGTGTACCGGATGCAGAAGACGCCTGTCCGGATGTGGCCGGTGACCTGGATGGTTGTCCCGATAGCGATGGAGACGGACTGGCTGATAAATACGATAATTGTCCAGAGGTGTCCGGAACATTAAATGGCTGCCCCGATCGGGATGGCGACGGCATTGCTGATAAAGACGATGACTGTCCGGACGAAGCCGGTAATAATAATGGTTGTCCGGAGGAAGAACCAGAGCCTGCCTTAAAAGACAGCGATGGGGATGGCTTTGCCGATGAAGTTGATTTTTGCCCGGAAGAGGCCGGATCTATTAATGGTTGTCCGGATAGTGATGGCGACAAGGTACCCGATCCACTGGATAAATGCCCGGAGGTAGCGGGTCCGATGGGTAACGACGGTTGTCCGGAGATAAGGGAGGAAGACCGAAAAGTACTTGATTTCGCTATGCAGGCGGTCCGTTTTGAATCTGGAAAGGCTATTTTGTTAGAGGAATCTTTTCAGGTCTTAGACCAAATTGCGGCGATTATGAAACGCTACCCGGAATATCATCTCGAGATCAGTGGTCACACAGATGATGTAGGTGCTTATAATCTTAATCAAATCCTTTCTGAAGACAGAGCAAAAGCCTGTTACCTACACTTACTTTCTCAGGGCATCGAGCCGGGTCGGATGAGTTACGTGGGGCACGGTCAGACTAAGCCGATTGCGGATAACGGCAGTAGCTCTGGACGTATGTTAAATCGACGAACCGAGTTTAGACTTTATCTGCCTTAGTAGAAATGTAAAGCGGCTCAGTACCCGGTATTGAGCCGCTTTAATGATTATTCCTTCTTGTATTTTTCGTAGCCGACTTCCTCCAGTTTTTCGTACTTTTTGGCGACGCCAATGGCCAATTGCTCTTTATAAACCGCCACTCGATTCCGCACCTCAGCTCGAGAGGCACCAATGATCTGGGCCGCTAATATCCCCGCATTTTTTGCACCATTTAGTGCTACGGTTGCCACGGGCACTCCACCCGGCATTTGGAGGATAGACAGCACAGAGTCCCAGCCGTCAATGGAATTAGAGGATTTGATGGGTACACCAATAACGGGAAGTGGGGATAAGGAGGCCACCATTCCAGGTAAATGCGCGGCACCACCCGCACCGGCTACAATAACCTGCACCCCACGTAAATGGGCATTTTGAGAAAATTTAAACAAGCGCTCCGGCGTGCGGTGTGCCGAAACGATGGTGACTTCGAAAGGAATATTCAGTTCTTTGAGAATATCCGCCGTTTGCCGCATAATGGGCAGATCCGAGTCGGATCCCATAATGATACTTACCATGTTAATTGTTGAATTATAAATTGTTGAATTATTGATTTGGCCCTTTAAAGTTCTTAAAAAATTCCATAGCGGATGGGTTTTTCATAGCGTCTTTATTGGCTGCTTTACTTAAGGGAATGCCCATTAGTATTTTTTTGACCGGTGCTTCCATCTTTTTACCACTGATGGTGTAGGGGATCTCAGGTACCTGAACCACTTCGTCGGGTACGTGGCGGGGGGAATAATCATCGCGTAATTGCTGCTTTATTTTTTGCCGTAAGGCTTCCCCTACTTCCTGGCCTTCCGCCAGTACGACAAACAAAGGCATATAGTGCCGCCCTCCGGACAACTCCAGGTTGACGATCAGGCTATCTGTGATTTCTGGAATCTTATTTAGGGAGCTATAAATTTCAGCCGTACCAATCCGAATACCCTGGCGATTGAGGGTGGCATCCGAACGACCGTAAATGATCAAGCTTCCCCGGGGAGTGATTTTTACCCAGTCGCCGTGGCGCCAGATGCCTTCGTACATGGCAAAATAGCTACTCAAATAACGGATTTGATCTTGGTCGTTCCAGAAATAGATGGGCATGGAAGGCATTGGTTTGGTAATAACCATTTCTCCTACCTCACTCTCCAGGGCCTGCCCGGACTCATCGTAAGCAAAAAGTGCGCAACCCAGTGCCCGCGACTGAATTTCTCCCTCGTAAACTGGCAATAGGGGATTCCCACCTACAAAAGCCGTGCATACGTCCGTACCCCCACTCATGGAGCAGAGCCACAGCTTCTTTTTGATGGCCTCGTAGACGTAGTCAAATGCTTCCGGGGGTAACGGGGCACCGGTAGAACTAATCGAACGTAAAGACCGTAAATCAAAATCTTTACGGGGGCTAATGTCGCGTTTCATACAGGCTACCAGATAAGGAGCGCTGGTCCCGAAATGGTGGATTCCTGCCTTTTCCGTCAATTCCCAAAGTACATTCATGCTGGGATATCCCGGACTACCATCGTACAAGACAATACTGGCTCCGCGCAGAAGTGCCGCCTGCACAAAATTCCACATCATCCATCCGGTCGTGGAAAACCAGAAATAACGCTCACCGGGATGTACATCGTTGTGAAAGGCGTGGTACTTCAGGTGCTCCAACAGAACACCGCCGTGGCCATGGGTTATGGCTTTAGGTTTACCGGTGGTTCCGGAAGAGTAGAGCACCCAGATGGGATGCTCAAAGGGTACTGGCGTGAAACTTAATTCCTGGTTCGGATTATCAAGTGCCTGTCGCCAGGACACCGTTTCGACCTCAGTTTCTATGGTAGCTTGCTTATTCAGATAAGGGATGAAGACGATTTTCTCCAGTGAAGGCAGCTGGTTGGCCAGTTCTTCGACGACGCTGGTTTTATCAAAAGCTTTTCCGCCATAGGAGTAGCCATCTACGGTAATTAACACCCTGGGTTCAATTTGCTGGAAGCGATCGACCACGGAGCTGGCACCAAAATCGGGTGAACAACTGGACCAGACGGCCCCCAGGCTATTGGCAGCCAGAAATGCAATCGTCGCTTCGGGAATATTGGGTAAAAAAGCGACGACCCGGTCACCACTTTCGATTCCTACTTTTTGTAACCAATGCCGTAGGCACGCCGTATCTTGTTCGAGCTCTTGCCAACTAATTTCCCGCAGTGGTTCCCGTTCCGATTGAAAAAGGATGGCGGGGTGCTCCGGGGTGGACTGACGGAAAATATGTTCCGCGTAATTGAGTGTACTCCCTTTGAACCAGCTTACTTCCGGCATCTGCTGATATTCCAGTACCGAATGGTAGGGCTGGTGAGCTTGGATATCAAAGTATTCCCAGATACTCTCCCAAAAATCTGCCAATTCATCAATGGACCATTGCCAGAGGGTATTGTAATCATCGAAATGTAAGTCTTTCTCTTTTGCCAGCCATTGTAGATACTGGTTTAGATTGGTATTTTCTTTAAATGGTCTATCGGGCGTCCAGAGGACTTTTGCAATATCGTTCATATTTTATCTTGGTTAGGTAAGAGTATAATACAGCGAAATAAGCTATTTTACAAACCTAAACCGAATCCTGTTGCTATGTCTTTTTCACTGAAAGATCAGATTTATCATCCGGCTTATGTTCATGCCCTGGCCGGGGCCTTACAGCAAGTCGATCCGCGTATTTCAGCCACCGCTTTCGCGGAAAAAGCCCTGAATGAATCCTGGGAAGGACTGGCTTTAAAAGAAAGAATGCGGCATCTGACTCAATGTCTGCATCATTTTTTGCCGCAGGGCTACGCCAAAGCCATCGACCTCCTGAAGGAAGTCATTGAGGACTTAGCGGAGCATAATTTCGCTAACCTGATCTTTCCCGACTATGTAGAGCAGTATGGATTGGAAGATTTGGACCTAAGTCTGGATGCGCTGGAGTTTTTTACACTATACGGGAGCAGTGAATTTGGGGTACGGCCATTTATCAAGCAGTACGAGCAGGTAACCATGCAGCGCATGCGGCAGTGGGCGGAGCACGAAAACCACCACTTACGTAGATTAGCCAGTGAAGGCTGCCGACCACGTCTGCCCTGGGGTATGGCCCTGTCTAAATTTATGGAGGACCCCACACCCATTCTGCCTATCCTCGAACGGCTTAAGGCCGATCCGGAAGACTACGTATACCGCTCGGTGGCCAATAATCTGAATGATATCTCTAAAGATCATCCCCACCTGGTATTAGACATTGCCGAGCGCTGGCATGGCGTACATCCGCATACGGATTGGGCCGTGAAACACGGCCTGCGCACCCTACTGAAGCGAGGAAATCCGCGCGCTATGCAACTCTTTGGTTTTGGTAATCCGCACAAAATGAAAGTCGAAACTCTCGAACTAAACCTGCCGCTCAGTATCGGGGAAGAATTACATTTTTCCTTTTCTTTACACCTTCCGGAAAAAGCGAAAGTACGCCTGGAATACGCCGTGGATTATTTAAAAAAGCGCGGTACTTATTCGCGCAAGGTCTTTAAAATTTCGGAAAAGGAAATAGGCGCCGGAACGCATACGATACATAAAAAGCAATGGTTTAAGGATTTTTCGACACGTAAGCACTATCCCGGTGAGCACTTCCTGAGCATCATTGTGAATGGGGTAGAGTTAATCAGAACCTCATTTGAATTACAAGCATAAGTACGCCAGCCCCATCAGGTTCAGCAGGTCGGTTCGGCGGAGGATTCCCTCCGCCGAAACACGGTCTTTGTATTTACCTTTCCAATTTCGGCAAATAATTCATCGGATCTTTTGGATGGCCTTCTTCCCGCACTTCGAAGTGCAGATGGGGCCCGGTACTAGCGCCACTGGAGCCTACCGTGCCGATCATTGTACCTTTATTTAGACGGTCGCCCACTTTTACACTAATGCTTTGTAACTGTGCATAAAGTGTACTCAATCCTTCCGCATGTTGGATAATGATTTTTTTACCATAGCCACTGGTTTTTTCTTCTACTTCGATTACTTCACCCTGGACCGCTGCGATCACGGGGGTCCCCAAGGCTGCAACCAGATCAATCCCCCGATGGTGCCGATTTACCTTAAAAACGGGATGAATTCTGGGGCCGAAGCCGGAGGACATTTTAGTGATGTCCTTTGGAGCAATGGGGTAGATTAATTCGTAGGGACTATTTCGGAGCGAATCGATGATAGCTTTGGAGTACCTAAGGCTGATTTGATCGGTACTATTTTTTTGATCAGCACTTTTCTTTAGATTGATACAAAGCGGAAAATAAAAGCCCTTTGTGGTGGGAAGTAGGACATACTCATCGCGTACTTCAGATAAATGTGTGGCTCCCTTTTGTTTTTGCTTTAAGAACACCTCCAAATCGTTGAGACGCTGATCAATAATTGCTTGCAGCTCGGAAGCAGGTCTTTCTTCATAAGTAGATTTCCCAGCGTCCTTAGCTGGTCTAAAGAGAAAATCATTCCTGACAAGAAAAGGGCGGTATGAATGGTTTATGTACTGTCCCTCGTAGCTTATTTTGGGTAAGCTCTTTCTAAGCATTTGGATCTGTGCCGGATTCACCAATACCTGGTTCCCTGAAAAGGAGAGATCCCCCCACTGTACGGCCAGTTCACTTCCTGAGATTGGGTTCTGGCCTTGTATTTTAATGACCAAATCGTAGCTATCCAGCTTTTTTGTTCCGTTCATTGCAGATACACTTACAATGAGTTCATCACCTGGGTTTATATTATGCAATAGAGGTCTTTCGGGAAGTTTCAACTTGCCCTTCGAATTAGCGTATGTATCCCATAGTTGATATTTAACCGGAGTATTTTCGTAGATGATCAGCAGGTTTACACTAACTTCACCCTGGTATTTTTTTCCTTGCTCTATGAGAAAGAAATCCTCTTGTACTAATTTCTTAAAATTGGTTAGACTTATATTAAGCTTGGCTTCTTTACTGATTGGGTCAATAGAGAGCTTCTTCTTGTTGCCTAGTAAAAAGTATCGATCTTGTTTTTTGGCGAATGACTGATTGGCGGGTAGGCCAATGGAGAACTCAACTACATGGTCATTAGTTAGTTGCGCCTTGAATTTAAGCACGTCTCCCGTGGAGAAGTTGTTCCAGAGTACATGCTTTTTGCCGAAGTGATCCTGAGTAAAGTACACTTTAGTGCCGGATTCATCTTGATTTTGTAGGTGTTGTACCGACAATTGCCTTAAATTTTGGTTGTTCTGGCCTATTTTAATACTTGGTGGCATCTGACGGAGTTTCTCTATATCCTTTTTTTGAACTTTCTCTAGATCACAATAGTACATACCTTGCATACTACTTTTGTAGCAGTCACAAGTCAGATCACCCCAAAGTACGGTAGCATCGGCCCTGGAAGCGATGGGTTCGACTTTTTCTACGCGATCAATGGCAAAAACGGTGACCAATACCAGAAATAATGGCAGAATAACCCAGTAGCGTAAACGGGCCCAGGGATTGTGTGTTTTTGTTTTCATAGCTATTATTCGTTTTTTAATGAATGCAGCAAAGGATAATGCCAGAATGGGTACTGGTGGCTGGGTAGCCTGATCTACCAGCAGTCGTGCGTACTCCAGCAGGCCGTATTGCTGCGCTACGGCCCGATCGGCAATAAATTCGTGGGTTTCTTTAAGTTGTTTCTGGTAGAGATATATGATCGGGTTAAACCAGTTAAAGATGATCAGTAGCTCCATCCAGAGTAGATCGAAACTGTGGCGTTGTTTTACGTGGATAAGCTCGTGGGCGAGTACCATTTCGGGTAGTTCCTGTCCTTTTTGTTTAAAGATATAGCGGCCGAAAGAAAAAATCTGAGAATAGGCAGGATGCTCCAATAAAGTGAAGTCAGTGTGCTTTTGATCCAGACCCATTTCGATCAATTCTTGTAGTTTTTTTAGTCGAAGGACGAAAAGAAATAAAGCCACTAGAACACCGGCAAAGTATAGCTGCCACCAATAAAGTAAAGGCACTCGGAGAGAGCGGTCTAAGGAAGCGTAGGGTGATTCTGTCCTTACTGCTGGGGCGTCGAGGTTAGTCGGAATAAAATAGGATTCAGTCTCGATCTGGGGGGCAAGAGAAGTTGTTGGAGCTTCCAGCCAGACTACATAGTCAAGCTGCAGGCTGGCAATAGCAATACAAAGCAGAGGCCAAAAGAACAGGAAAAGACGGTTCCACTGATAGTGGGGCTGCTTGCGTAATAAGCACCAGTACAGGCCAAATCCAAAGGCCAGGCTGAGGTTTAGTTCGACCAAAAATTGAAGTAGGGAGTGAAACATGGCTGGGTATTAAGGGGTTGATTCGTTGTCTTCTTCCAATTCTTTCAGCAGTCGCTGCAATTCGTCAGCCTCTACTTCTTCTGCTTTCGCAAAAAAGGAAAGCAAGCGGGAAGGGGAGCCATCAAAGTAATTGTTGACCATTCGCTTGAAGGAAGACTTAACGTAGTCCTCTTGCTTAATGACCGGAAAATAGCGGTGGGTCTTGCCAAAAGCTTCGTGATCAACCCAACCCTCAGCTTCCAGTTTGCGTACTACCGATGAAACGGTAGTAGTAGGTGGCCTGGGATCCTCTAATTCCGCGCGAATCTCTTTGACGAAGGCCTGCTCCAGCCGCCAGAGGATTTGCATGATTTGTTCTTCTCTTTGGTTGAGTTTGCGCATAGTGGTGAATGTCTGTTGTGGTACAAACATAAAACGAATGATTCGTTATTACAACTAATATTTAGTTTGGTAACTAATTTTTAGTTTTATTTAACTTTTTGACGGTTTAGCGCGAGCAGTCCAAAAATCGGACCAATGACCAGGGGAAGAAGTAACCAGCGAGTAGGGTAGTGTTGGTTCAAATAATTCAGAAGCTGGATAGAGCCGATGGTTATGGCAAAGCCAATGCAGTTTACTATGGTCAGGGCAGAGCCGCGAAATTCAGCAGGGGCATTTTGTGCGACCAGTGTAGAGAATTGAGGGGAATCGCCCACAACGCAAAAGCCCCACAGCAGCATGAGCCCCAGGAATAGTGGTGCCAGATTGATCTGTAGGATTAATGGCGACAACAAACACAGGATACCGGAAACCAGTAGCATATAAAAGGCTACCATTTTGCTGTTTTTCCGTAAGGAAATATAGCCCCCAACAACGCAGCCCAGACTTCCCATACTGATGCCGATAAAGCTCCATAATGAGACATCGCCGACAAAGGTGTACGCTTCAAACCAATAGTGTAGAACAAAGGGTAGAAATGCCCAAAACGCGTAGAGTTCCCACATGTGTCCAAAGTAACCAAAGGCCGCCGCCCGGAATTTCGGATAACGAAAGATGGTCCAGATTGCCATGGGATCAAAAACCTTACTTTTTTGCCGAAAGGGGCCGTTGGGTACCGTCAGGTATAAAAGCAAACCGCCGATAGCCGCCGCCGCAGAGGTAGCGATCAGCACACCTTGCCAACCCAAATCGCCCAGGGTATACTGCACAAAATGGGGGAAAGCGGTACCCAGGACCAACGCGCCAACTAAATAGCCCAGGGCTTTGCCCAAGCCAGTTTCGTACCAGTCGGCAGCAATCTTCATACCTACCGGATAGATACCGGCGAGACAAATACCGGTCAGGAAACGCAACAAGAGGAAATAATCCAGGCGGACTTCTATAAAAGCCATCGACAGATTAAAGCCCGCACCCAGTAAGGCACAGACCAAAAAGACAGCCACGGGAGAAAAGCGATCGGCAATTAAGAGAAAGGCGAAGACCAGAGTGCCCAGGATGAAACCCAGCTGCACGGTGGAGGTCAGATAGCCCAGGGAGTTGGCCGCCAGTCCGTAACCTTCGACCAGACTGGGTAACACGGCATTACCGGCAAACCAGAGCGCAGTACCACAGAATTGGGAAATGATAATAACGGGAAGTATATGCCAGGGAACCTGGCCAGGGGCAGCCTGAATCATGATCGATTAATAATTAAGTACTTCGGCAAACCGGGACCATTCTTCATTCAGGGGGGGATCGGCCGTGATATTAACGGGCTCTTTTCGCACCGGGTGCACAAAGGAAATACTGCGGCTGTGTAGGGCGATTGTGGCGTCATTCATCGGGAATGGCGCACCGTATTTCAAATCACCAACAATGGGTGAACCAATGTGTGATAATTGAACTCTAATCTGATGGGGCCGACCGGTTTCCAGTTTTACCTCCAGTACATTTCGGCTGTCTGCGCTCGCAATCAACTCGTATGACAAGCGAGCTTTTTTGGCCTTATTGGATTTAGCCCGACTACTCATATTATCATAGATCAGGGCCTGATTCTTACTGCGATCTTTAGCAATATAATGTTCCAGCGAACCATTAATTGGGCTGGGGCGATCCTGAGTAATGGCCCAGTATTTCTTTTCGACTTCCCGCTTCTTAAAAAGCTCATTCATTCGCGTAAGCGCCTTGCTGGTGCGGGCGAAAACGATGGCTCCACTCACGGGCCGGTCAATCCGATGGATGGTACCCAAAAAGACGGCACCGGGTTTTTTGTAGCGTATTTTGATATATTCCTTAACAAAGTCTTCCAGGGTGGCATCTTCGGTGGCATCGGCGTGTACGAGCATGCCCGCAGGTTTATTAACGGCGATCAGGTGGTTATCTTCAAAAATTACTTGTAAACTCATGTCATTTTCTATTAGAGTACAAAATTACGTTAAAGAGCAGCAACAATTCGATAATAGTAGACATTATTTAAAAAAACAAGAGAATGACTTTAACGCTTGGATTTTCACCCTGCCCCAACGACACCTTTATTTTTGATGCTATGATTCATGGGAAAATTGACACCGAAGGCCTATCCTTCGAAGTACGACTTGGGGATGTCGAGGAACTGAATCAAATGGCTTTCGACGGAGCATTGGATATTACCAAGCTCAGTTACCACGCTTATGCCTATCTGACGGAGCAGTACGTGCTGCTAGATGCCGGAAGTGCGCTGGGGAATAATTGTGGCCCCTTATTGATCGCCAGGCAGCCTATGAGTGAGGAGGAGATTATCAAAGCCAGGGTAGCGATTCCAGGTAAATATACCACGGCTAATTTTTTACTCAGTTTGGCTTATCCGGCACTGACTAACAAAACACCAGTACTGTTCTCGGAGATTGAAGGAGCCGTTCTAGGCGAGGATTTTGATGCGGGCTTAATTATCCATGAAAACCGTTTTACCTATCAGGATAAGGGATTGGTTAAATTACTTGATCTGGGGGAGTACTGGGAATCAACCACGGGGCATCCGATTCCATTGGGTGGCATTGTCATCAACCGTCATTTGCCCAAGGAGATCCAAAGCAAGGTAAATCGTATTATGGAGCGCAGTGTGCGCTATGCTTTCGATCATCCTTCTGATTCTGCCTCTTTTGTGAAAAAACATGCTCAGGAGATGGACGAGGCGGTTACCCAACAGCACATTGATCTATATGTCAATACTTATACGGAAAATCTGGGCTTAAAGGGAAAAGCTGCCGTTCTCCATCTTTTTGCGAAAGCACAGGAAAAAGCCATTATTCCGAAATTAAAGCAGTCTTTATTCCTTTCCTAGGTGTTGTTGGGTTTGTTTTTTAAGTGATTCGCAGATTATTCTGTAATTTGCGCAATTTAATGCCGTCAAAGGTGGTTTTTATTTATGGAATGGTTTATATTTATACGGGCTTGAGCATTAGGCCCATAGACTTAACTCCCAACAACCTTTTCTTATGGCGGATGAAAACAACAACAAAAATCCTTTTGAATATTTCTGGGAGATGGCTACCGGAGGACTTTTTAGCGACGGGTCTGATCAGGAATTGACTCCTGATGAAACGGCAGGTAAAAAGCCCAAGAAGTCTTCTTCCAAACATAAATTGGAACGGAAAACCGCTTCCAAGCATTCGCACATCGATTCGAACAACCGAAAAAAGGCCGGGTAGATAAAAATCGTGTCTTTTCGCGGCTTCTTTGTTTTATTGTCTTAATTTTACCGCCCGAAATTCAAGTTCCATCAGGAGCGAGATTCCCTAATCAATAAAACAAAGAGCTAATGATTATTGGTGTTCCAAAAGAAATTAAGAACAACGAAAACCGGGTAGGCTTAATTCCTGCCGGTGCCTTCGAACTGTCTAAAAGAGGCCACGAAGTATACGTCCAGTCAACGGCTGGAGAAGGTAGTGGCTACTCCGATGAAGATTACACAGCGGGAGGTGCCCAAATATTACCCTCCATTGAAGCGGTTTATAAAAAGGCGGAGATGATCATCAAGGTGAAAGAGCCCATTGAGCCTGAGTATGATTTAATTCAGGAAGGACAATTGCTTTTCACTTATTTCCACTTTGCCTCCTATGAGCCACTGACACATGCTATGATTAAGCAAAAAGCCGTTTGTCTGGCCTACGAGACCGTTGAGCTACCTAATGGTAGCCTACCTCTACTAGTTCCCATGTCGGAAGTGGCTGGTCGTATGTCCATCCAGCAAGGAGCTAAATTTCTGGAAAAACCAATGCTGGGGCGTGGTATTTTACTCGGTGGCGTACCGGGCGTAGCACCTGCTCGCGTATTAATTATTGGCGGTGGCGTAGTAGGCACTCAGGCGGCTAAAATGGCGGCAGGATTGGGTGCTCAGGTAACGATTCTGGATGTTAACCTAAATCGTCTGCGGTATTTAGATGACACCATGCCGGCGAATGTGGTTACCGAACATTCTGGGGAGTATACCATTCGCGAGTTAATCAAATCCCACGATCTGATTATAGGAGCGGTATTGATTCCCGGTGCTAAGGCCCCCAGTCTGATTACCCGCGATATGCTTAAGGATATGATGCCCGGAACAGTGCTCGTCGATGTCGCTGTTGATCAGGGTGGTTGTATTGAAACCACTAAACCCACTACACACGCCGATCCGGTATTTGTAGTTGACGACGTTGTGCACTACTGTGTGGCTAATATGCCGGGAGCCGTACCTTTTACTTCTACCAAGGCCTTAACTAATGCCACGCTTCCCTATGCAGTTAAATTAGCAGAAAAAGGGTGGCAACAAGCTTGCCGGGAAGATGCCAGCCTAAAAAAAGGACTGAATATTATTGAAGGGAAAGTAGTATATAAGGCCGTTGCCGAAGCCTTTAATTTAGAAAAACACGATGTAGAGGCCTTCTTGTAGTATCTGCTTCATTGTGATTAGGCTTTTGCCAAATAAACAGCCCATAGCTCACGTTGAGCTATGGGCTGTTTATTTGGAATTCATAAGACTTAATTACGGATCCGCTCCAGATTACCGTTTTGATCTAATACGATGAAAGCGGTCGGGAATCCATTTTGTTTGACCACCTCCAGGGCACGCTGTGCGCTCTGCATATTGGAAAAACTACTGAGGAGTTTTATGGTCAAATTGCCCCGGGGTCGGTCTTCTATACGGCCGAGTGACAAAATGGTCGTCGATGGATTAAACCAACGGGTAGTACTCAGTGCCGCCAGTTGGATTTTGTAGTTCCCCTGGGTCGGATTATTAGTGACCGGAGGGGGAGGCGGGTTGCCATTGTTCCCCGAAGGAGGGGGTGTCGTTCCAATACTGGCGCCTTCTTCCTCGACGATATAGGCATCGCGATATCCTTTTGCTTTCACCGCGCTGAGGTATCTATTGGCCGAAGAACGATCCGGGAAGACCCCGTATCGAATTCGGAATAAATTTCCAGACTCTTTCACGTACACATCTCCGGCGTTAATGCTGTTCAGATCACTATAACGACCGAGGTCTGGACGTTTGCCCAAAGCCCCTAATTGAATGGCAAAACCGGATTGCACATTATTATTGGGCGGCAGGGGTGGTCTGGGATCACCCGCATCACTGGTGGTGGCCAGTGGTAGAACACCTAATTCATTGGAAGTAAGGGAAGCAGTATTGATATTTCTTCTGATTTCACGATACCCCGGAGCACTATAAATGACCACATAAGGGGTATTGGCTTCCAGATTGATCTGGAAATTACCCGATTGGTTCGTTTGGGTTTGTCGACTACCCCCGGTGTTGAGATTGCGGGCGATGATGGTGGCATTGGCAATGGGGCGATTTCCGATATAACTAACCACACCACCTACGTACAGATTACCTTCGGGACTCAGGCGAATGGTAACCTCATTATTATCTTCCAGATTAGCAGAATTTAATGGATAATTTTCACTGACGTATCCTGGGCTGCTTACCACGATCTCTCCATTGACGTTGTAAGGCATAGGGAAAGAATAAACACCTCTGGAATCAGTAACCACTCTGGTATTCCCGCCAGGCAGAGCAGAACCCAAAGCAGACAAATCAATATTAGCAAAGGAAAGCGGACTTCCATCTACCGCACTTACTACCCGTAGGGTAATGTTGCCAGAACTGGTTTTGGTCACCTTATAAATATCTTCTGCTCCTCTGCCGCCGGGGCGGTTGGAGGTGAAGTACCCGATATTCTTAAAGTCATCATAGATATATCCGAAATCGTCTCTGGAAGAGTTAACGGGCTGGCCAATATTGTTGACTTCCACCCACACCCCGTTTTCCTGTCGGGCAGAAAAAACGTCGAAACCACCAAAACCGTAGTGATAGTCAGAAGCAAAATAAAGGTCTTCTCCGTCATAAAAAGGAGCGATTTCGTCACCGGCAGTGTTTACCGTTGGGCCTAAATTGATGGGGATGCTCCAGTTCTCTCCTTCGCGGTAAGCAATATACAGGTCATAGCCCCCGTAGCCGCCACTACGATTAGAAGCAAAGAACATGGCCGAACCATCTGGCGTAAAACAAGGATACCCCGTTTGGCTATCGGAAGTATTCCGCTGGAAGGATTTTTCGTTAAACCAGGCGCCGTTACTGCCCAGATCCGCCAGGTACAGTACCAATTCATTCCCGCGTCCCGGTACGGTACGGATACCGCTGATAAAATCATTAATCGTAAAGGCGACCTTATCGCCAGTTGGCGAAAAGCTAACCGGACCTTCACTTCGATTAGTGGCGGTTCCCTTTAAGAAACGAGCGGGTTGTAAAAGACCATCCATTCCAATTTGGGCCACGAAAAGCTGATTTTTGGCCTGTCCATCCCAATCGTAGGTAGACCGTTGTACATCCGTTCGACCAGAAGAGAAAACGACCTGATCCAGGTAAAAAGTCGGACCAAAGTCGGCAGCGCTGCTGTTGATGGGTTCATTCGTAACCTGAAAGTCCGATTCCATATCCTGCCTACTAGCTGCAAATTCACAAGAAGAAGCATAGTGGTTACCCAGCGGGGCATTGCGTTCTGCGTAGATCCTAAAAACTTGTTCTGCCTGGCCATAGCGGCCCAGGGCCTTTAGCGTTTTACCGAAATTTAAAATATGAATATCCTCTACCTGAGACACTCGCTGTAAAGCGCGGGCATAATGATCCGCGGCTTCCTCCATCTGGTTGAGTTGGCGGTAACAATCTGCAATATAGCTCAGTGCTTCGACTTGATCTTCTCTACGTTCCAGAACTTGCTGATAAGTTTCTATTGCTTTAGTGTAGGCACGAACCTCATATTGCTGTTTACCTTTACGAAGTAGTGATCGAATAGACTGGGCGGAAAGGCTGCTACTTACCGTAGTAGCCAGGAGTACCAGTAAAAGGATTTTACGTATTATCATGGTTCCATTTTTGGTGAAATATGTTAGGTGTATGAACCTAAGGCCTAATATACTTTTAATTGCTATGTTTGCAAAAAAATAATTAATACCCATGATACAGCTGACTGATATTAAAATCTATCCCATTAAGTCTTTGGCGGGTATCTCGGTTGCTTCCGCCAGCGTAGAACCTAAAGGTTTAGCCCTGGATCGGCGCTGGATGCTGGTAGATAACCAGGGGCGTTTCCTGTCTCAACGGAAGGATCCTCAAATGGCTCTGCTCCACCTCGAATGGCATACTGCGGCACAAGAAATACTCCGTATAAGTCACCGAAAAAAAACGCTTCCGCCCTTATTATTACCATTAGAGATAAAACTTTCCGAAGAGCGAATTAAAGTCAGTATCTGGGATGATGAGTTGATGGCTATACCCCTTGGTCAAGGTTATGATGAATGGTTTAGTCGCGCCCTGGATCGTAATTGTCGACTAGTCTATATGCCTTCTTCCGATCGCCGGCCGGTAGACCCCGACTATGCCCAGGCGGAAGATAGTGTGAGTTTCGCGGATGGTTTTCCTTATTTGTTGGCTAATCACGCTTCTTTACAAGACCTTAACGAACGACTGAGAACACCCATCACCATGGATCGCTTTCGCGCAAACCTTATCATAGAAGGAACAGAGGCCTGGGCAGAGGACAGCTGGACTAGTTTTAAAATTGGTGAAGTGGTTTTTCGTTCGCTTAAGCCTTGCGCACGCTGTGTATTAATCACCGTTGATCCGGCTACCGGAGAGAAATCACCAGAACCGCTGAAGACTTTAAGTCGCTTTCGCAAAAGTGGGAATAAGGTCTTATTTGGTATTAATGCCTGTTGGAATTTAGAATCTGGATCCGAACTAAAAGTCGGAGATCAAGTAGAACCTAAAATTCTGGGCATTTAAGTCTGGATCGGTACTGGGCAGGGCTTACCCGTACGAGAGATAGCTCAAAAGCTCCTCGGGAGAAATTACTTCTGTTTAAGGTTGAAGTAGTGATATCGTAGCTCAACCCCAGATGCCAGCCTTTTACTTCAAAGGTGGTGCCTACGATTACTCCTTCCATTTGTACGGTGTTATCGAAACGCTTGGCCAGGTGTACCCAGCTACCCGCCCGTAGTTTAATGTCTTTTTCTTCTCCCAGACCTAATCGAAAGGCAAAACCGGCTAGGGTACTCATGGTTGGGCCTTGTTGCCGATACATTGCCGAAGGTAAAAAACTCCAGTCGCCCTGGTTAAAGGCTCCGCCAATGTGCACGGTGTAGCGCCGGTACAATGATTCTGGACTTTCTTCCAAAAGACCTACTTTAGGTTGGGTAACGTGGTGCATTGCCCCGCCCAGATAAAAACTATCTCCATCGTCTTCCGGGAAGGAATAAAAGAAAAGCAATCCAACGTTAAAATCGCTAAAGCTTTGGTTAGTAACAGAGGAAAAGGGCTCTCCGGCGTCGCGACTAAAATCAACCTCCAGCAGATCGTTATCGAATTGGTTACTGAACCAGAGACTGCTAGGGTCCATGGCGTATTGCCCAAATCCAGCTTGAAAACCGAGGGCAAGAAACATATCAGGCTGGCGGGGCCCACCCGTAGAGAGATTTTGCTGATAAGCACCACTGGCCATTACATAGGTACGCTCGTAGCCAGAGGTGCCAATTTGGTCTCTGAGTACAATTCCACCCCCACCAAAGAAACTATTTCCAACTTTCCAGCGGTTTTCGAAGCTGCCGCTATAGCTTTCGTATTCTTTATCTTGCAGCACAGAATAGAATAGAGTCCGGTAGCTTACCGCAAACCGGGTCCCTCCATTATACAGACCGGTCATCGCAGGATTGAGATGCAGGCTATTGGTATGGAACTGAGAAAAGCGCATATCTTGAGCCCCCAGCTGCTCGGAAGAAAAACCGATACTTACAAGTATATAGCCGACGAGGAAAAATAATCTTAATGTTCTCATACTTGTCTATCGAATTAAAGTGGTTGCACCTCGAAATACTTTGGTAACCTGTTCGTCAAAGGTGGCTTCAATATACCATACGTAGGTGTCAGAGGGCATTTCTTGTCCATTAAACTGGCCATCCCAACCCGTGTTTAGATCACCCAGGCGTTGGTCTTTTAATTCATATACCAATTCGCCATGACGATCGTACACCCGGAAAAAATTAATTATTGCATCGGGCTCTCCGTGCACCAGTAGATCGTCATTGTTTCCATCATTATTAGGAGAAAAACCGGTGGGGACCGCAATGATTTGATCCTTTCGGACAAAAACCTGGACAAAATCATTATCCTGGCAACCCGCAGAATCAATCCCAATCAATTCGTAAGTGACGGTAAATGCTGGTTTTATGGTGATTTCTTCGCAGGTTAAGCAATCTAATGCCCCAGGAAAGGGGGACACCCATTCAAAAAATACGGTTCCCTGAGCGTTAGCGGCCTGAGCATTCAGGGATAGGGAGTCGCCCAGTGAGATGGTGTACTCCGGATCACCGGCATCTACTTCTATGGCGGGCGGGCCATCAACAGAAGTTTCTGCTACGTAGTTACAACCATTGGCATCAAGTACCGAGACCGTATAAGTGTCTGCCCCCAAACCAATAAGAATGGGAGAGCCTCTAAGTGGCCCCTGGTTTAGACTATACTGATAGGGCGGGGCACCCCCATCGGTATTGACCACAATCGAACCATCTAGTTCTCCAAAACAACTGACGTCTTGCGTCTCCAGATTAATGTCAATGGAGGCGGGTTGCTCAATATTCACCTGGCTGGTTTCAAAACAGTTATTCTGATCCGTGACCGTTAAGGAATAAGAGCCAGCGGGTAGATTCTGTAAGTCTGGTCCGGTATTCCCGTTTGACCAGGAATAGCGATAGCCCGGCGTACCCCCCGATGCACTGGCCATCACGGTGCCAGATTGGTCACCAAAACAATCGTTATCCTGAGTGGAAAATGCCACCTGAATTTGCTCCGGTTGCCGAACAGTAGCCTGACCTACATTCGAACAGCCCTGATCGTCACTCACCGTAACGGTATAAACTCCGGCGGCTAAATTACTAGCTTCGCTATTAGTCTGACTACCCGTTCTGCTGTCCCACTGAAAGGCGAAGTTCTCCGTATCGGCAGATATATTGGTGACCTGGATACTACCGTCGGCCAGCCCAAAACAGGAAGCGTGTTCTGAGGCCATCTGAAAGGTGATTAACTTGGGTTGTCTTACGAGTCGAGATTCTATCGCCTGGCATCCGCGTGGATCGGTGACCGTCACGGTGTAGAGGCTGTCTCCGACCAGGTTGTTGATAGTCTGCCCGATCTGTCCGGTATTCCAGACGAATTGAAAATTGTCCAGATCTTCATTTTCCCGCCCCTCAATAAAATTAATACCAATGGCACCATTCGAATCACCAAAACAGCTCGGCCGATTTATGATTACATTGGGATTCATATCTGGTAGATCTTGTAATTTGACCGTATTACTGCGGGTACAACCGTTATTATCCGTAACGGAAACCGTATAAATCGTTGAGTCCAAATTGACCGCCGTTGCCCCGGTTTGGCCATCGCTCCACAGATAAGAATAAAGCTCCCCTCCCCCCGAGGCAGTAGCCATTGCGCTATTATTTTGCTCCCCGAAGCAACCATTATCCATTTGGCTGACTGATACATTTAGTTCACTATCCGGTTGCGTGATAGTAGTATTGGCTATTTTCAGGCAGTTATTATTATCTGAAATCGTGACGGTATAGGTCCCGACGGCAAGATTAGTGATACTTGCTTCTGACACATTGGTAGACCAGTTGTACGAATAGGGCATTGTTCCACCCTCTACAAGCGCAGTCAACCGAGCATCATTTCCATTCAAGCAGGAGACGTCCTTTTGGTCAAAGCTCAGGTCGAGAGAGTCCGGTTCAGGTACGTTAAGAGTCTGGCTAAGCTGGCAACCCCGGTCATCAACAATACGAACATCGACTGGGCCTCCCGATAAATTGGTGGCCAGAGCATTGCGTTGGCTAAGGCTATCTAACCAAAAATAATTATAAGGTGCTGTCCCTCCGACCACAAAAACCTGAGCGCTGCCATTACTTCTGCCAAAACAACTCACTGCGGTAAAAATACTGGTATCTAAGACGAGGGGCTCAGGCTCCACTAAGGTAAAAGAAGTATCAATGGTACAACCATTATCGTCGCGTACATTTAAACCGTAGTTTCCGGGACTTAAATTAACCAGTAGGGTGTCGGGTAGACCACTAGTCCAGGTATACTCTAAATTTCCAGTGCCTCCACTTAACTGTATCCCAATCTGACCATTATCCTCACCATTACAAGATATGGGGGTAACATTAGCAGAGATATTAATCGCCATGGGTTGACTGACGGTGAGTGAATCTTCTTGTAGGCAACCCAGTTCATCCTGTGATGATAACACATAAAGACCGGCGGGTAATTTATCCAGAAAGGTAGTGCTATCCGAAGTGGGAAGGTTCCAGCTTAAACTTAATCGCCCTGTTCCTCCCTCCGGCTCGGCCTGCAAGCTGGCTGTACTGTCTCCAAAGCAGGTAATTGTTGTGATCTGACTCAGATTGTTAAGAATGGGTGGTGGTTCATTAATGATGAAATTTAGGGTGTCTGAGCACCCCGTCATATCCTCCGTTACCACCTCGTAATCCCCTGCGGGTAGCCCTGTGAATAAACTGTCGGCTTGACCGATAAAGTCTCCGTTCAGATAATAGGTGAAAGGACGAAACCCGCGAATAGCCATAATTTGTACACTACCCGTCGAATCACCATGACAATTGACGTCGACTACTTTTTCAATTTGGGAAAAGGTAAAACAATCATCAAAGACACAATTTGAGCTTCCTACTCCTACCGAACAGGGATAATCCTCAAAAGGAGGGGTGACACTTAACTGAAGCCTTACATCGTCACCAAAAAACAATCCATCAACAATCAAAAAGGTATCTACGATCGGGGTAGGGTATACAGAATCGATTCCATTGATACTAACCACTGCATCGTATTCGGCTGCTTTGGGAATGGGATCCCAGTTGAAAATCATTTTTCCGGGACTTAAAGGTCCGCAAATAATGGAAGGTGCCGGAAAGGTGTCATAAACAGTGAGGGTAAACTCATCCTGAAAAGTACAACCATAGCTATCTTGTAAACTGACCTGATAAGTTGTCGTACTATCCGGGCTTAAACTTGGGTTCGGACAATCAGTGCAGGAAAGCCCATTGGTAGGTGTCCAGCTAATATCCAATTCGTTGACTGAGCGAAAGGTGATTTCCCAATCTACCATTTCGCCGAAGCTTCTGGAGTCAAAGCCATCAGAAACGATTAAATGCCAGGTACCGTTTACCGGAGCCCCCCTCAAGTCAGACCAATTGCCTTCGGGAGCAAAATCACCATCAAAGGGAGCAGAGCCAGTGGTTATTCTGTTAGGAGCGGAGGGTGTAAAGCAAGTATTTCGGTAGTTATCAAATCCTCCTCCATTATTGGTAGATAACTCTAATTGCTGGCCATTAGGAGCTTCCAAAAAGATGGCGATATCTTCGTTGAAGTCGGTATTAATATTCAGACAAACGGATTCAATCTGCAAAATGGGGTTTTCCAGGCTATCTTGTGCTACATCCCTTACTATTAATGGCGCGCGAAAAGGTGCCTCGGGCGGGAAGTTAGCAAAACCTAACTGTTGTTGTGGATCACTTCGGTAGGTAATAGGAAGCTCCGTGGGTACGCTACCCTGAATGGACAGATCTAAAGTTCCGCCCTCACAGATAAAAGTATCCCGAATAGCCTCATACCTCCCTTCACAGGAAACACATAAAGGAGAATGTTCTGGCAGAACACCTACCCGGAAGGTAGTGTCAGAAACACAACCGGCTACATCGCTAACTTCAATTTTATAGAATTTGTAACCGGGATCTTCCGGAGCGGCCTCAATCTGGGTGAATTGATAGTTGGTTACCGTTGGGTCAAAGACAAATTCCTGATTCAAAAGCTCTTTTTCAAAGGTTTCCAGTTCCGGGTACAGGTTGGGCGCAAAGTTGAGCTGCCAATTGAACAAATAACCATTAGAGGTGACCTGGGTATCTTGTAGGAGTAGTTTCCATTCTCCGTTTAAGGGGCAACCTGCTAGGGCGGAAAAACCTTCTTCTGGCCGGTAAATTCCTTCCGGTAACCTTGGTGGATCTTCATTTCTCACCGTTTCCATCCAAGTGGCTTGTCCGGGGGCATTTTCCCAGGTGTATGTATTCGGAATTCCGGGCTGAACCCTTCCCTCATCACCAATGATGGGGGAGCCCAGGAAAGTAGGTGCTGGACTAAACCCAACGGTACGGTGTAAATCAACTCTTTGGCCATTGGGGCATTCCAGGGTAATGGTCAGGTCTTCTAGCCGACTGTGCTCAATATCTACCGCGATACTTTGCAAATCGGCTGCATCCAGTAGTTCTTGTCCCGGACCGAACTGGGTGAGCAGCATTTCGCTCGATAAAGGTATTGGACTACCGTCGGGGATAGGCCGGTCTACTCTTTGATAAACAATATTAGAAAACCGACTTGTCCCGGGCAATACATTAATGGTACTTGCTGGATCAATACTATCTTTATTACTACTCAGGTTGATGGTGTCTCCGATACAAATTGGGCTGATTTCCGGAATGCTGAATTGAAAAATTGAGGGAGGAGAGACCCTTACTTTCCGAATGACGGTATTGGTATTTTCACAGCCAAAAGGATCACGCACGGTCAATCTTACGATGTATCCACCTGGCTGGGGATAAGAATGACTGACATTAGGACCAGTCGCGTAGTTCCCGTCACCGAAATCCCAGAGGAAAGTGGCATTCTCGTTGGAATGTTCATAGAACAGGCCATTTTCGGGGTAGGAGGCCGTGCCAAAAAGCAGCATCCGCTCTCCCGGACAAAGATCTATATATCCAGCTGAACTACTGTTGGGTTCAGAACCACTAATGGCGGCGACGATAGTTTGACAAGAATCAACACAGCTGACTTTGGCTTCCCAGCCTGCGGCATTTTCCTGGTTGTTGCTGATAAATTGAAAAGTTAAACACCGACTAGAATTTTGGGCGGAAGCCTGAAATACATAAGGTAACTGTTGATCCAGGTTATTTAATACATCTAGCAGTTGGGCGCTGGTATCCGCACCGTCGTAAACCCGGATTAAATCGCCCGGTGCCAGGTCTAAAGTATGAAATCGAACACTGGAAAAGCCCGCTCCATCAGGGCAGTAGGTGATAATGCGGCGTTGGTTGTCGAGGTAATCCCCCGTACTACCGCCCAGATCGAGGTAGGTATCCTGGCAGGTATAAATGGTATCAACAGATTGAGAATACCCTGATTCTGCAGAGAACAGAATCCAGCTCCATACGAAACAGAAAAAAAGGTTTAGCCGGTAGGTCATCGCGATTTTCATTAGCAACCTGATTGCTTGTTTTTGGGATAATCGACTACAAGATTGTAATTGAATGTGTTATGTCCTTATTCTAACAGTATTGTAGTAAATTTTATTTTTTGATATATCTTTATTTTCTGTGTGATTACTGTCCTTTCTTTGAAAATAGTCGGGAAAGCATCCGGGGCAAGATAAATCAATTCTTTATTTTTGTCGCCAATCTTTTATAATGTTCTGCCCTTATGTCTTATTTTAACAAACGGGGTAGTTAAATACCGCTAATTAAGAGCAATAAATTTATGCAAATACTCGACGGAAGAAAGCTGGCTAAAGAAATACGCGAAGAACTGGCCCTGGAAGTACAGGATATCACCAGGGACGGGGGACGCGCTCCCCATTTGGCAGCTATACTAGTGGGCGATAATCCCGCTAGCCAGGCTTATGTACGCAACAAGGTTCGTTCGTGCGAAAAAGTGGGTTTCGAATCGACTCTGATCAAGAGAGGAGAAGAGACCAGCGAAGAAGAAATACTCAAAATTGTCGAAGAGCTGAACCAGAATCCAGCTATTGATGGCTTTATTGTACAATTACCCCTTCCCGACCATATTGACGAAGATAAAATCACTCTAGCGATTGATCCGGCGAAGGATGTGGATGGTTTTCACCCCGTGAACTTTGGCCGAATGGCTCAGGGGCTTCCCTGTTACGTTCCGGCTACTCCATTTGGTATAACAGAAATGTTGCGACGTTATAAAATTAATACTTCAGGGATGGAAGTTGTGGTGATTGGCCGGAGTAATATTGTGGGTACCCCCATGAGTATATTACTATCCCGAAAGGATAATCCAGGGAATGCCACTGTGACATTATGCCACAGTAGGACCAAAGACCTCAAAGCGCACACTTTGCAAGCAGATATGATCGTGGCAGCAATCGGTCGTCCAAATTATGTAACGGCCGATATGGTTAAGGAAGGGGTAGTCATTATAGACGTGGGCATTAATCGAGTGGACGATCCAAACGCTAAGCGCGGTTATCGTCTCGTGGGCGATGTAGACTTTGAAGGACTAAAAGAAAAAGCCAGTTATATTACACCGGTACCGGGTGGGGTAGGCCAGCTTACCGTTGTTTCTCTACTTATGAATACCTTAAAAGCAAGAAGAAAAGAGGTCTATAAATAATGGAGCCAGAATATCGAGCATTAGCACATTTAGTACGACAAATAAATGATTTACTCCAACAAATCCCAGCGGCTGATTATTCGCAGAAACTCGAATTGTACGGAGGGTCCTCCATCGGCATGCATTGCCGACATATCCAGGATTTTTTTTATACCCTGAGTGCCGGGGTGGAAACCGGTTGTTTGGATTATGGCCGCCGCAATCGGGAACCCACATTAGAAAACGATCCAGAACAACTCGCTAAAACACTTAAAGATCGAATGATTGCCATAAAGGACTATCCATTAAGCCAGCCATTAATCGTCTTATCCGATCTAGGGCCAGAAAAGAAAAAATATTTATCTACCTATGGACGTGAACTACAATTTGTTTTTCACCATACCGTCCATCACATGGCAATGATAAAAATGGGACTGAAATACCTGGATAGCTCAATTAAACTTAGTTCTGAATTTGGTCTTGCGCCTTCTACCATCGCTTTTCAAGCATCAAGTCAAAAACATGAATAACTATTGCATTCGCTTCCGTATAGCTGAAGAATCAGCCGCTGATATCCTGATGGCTCAGCTAGCAGACTTTCCATTTTATTCTTTCGTTGAATCGGAAAACGAACTGGAAGCTTACATTTCTGCTGATGATTGGTCCGAAGAGCTGGAAATCAGCATTCACCAATTGAAAATTCCTTTTCCTTTAGATTACGAAGTTAATTTCTTGCCGTATAAAAACTGGAATGAAGTATGGGAGTCCAATTTTAAACCTATCCAAATCAATGATTTTTGTGGTGTCCGGGCGGGATTTCATCCTAAGTTTGAAGGGGTGGCGTACGAGATTTTGATAGACCCCAAGATGGCTTTTGGTACCGGACATCACGCCACGACTTATATGGTTATCGAATTAATGCAATCAATTGATTTTGAGGATAAGGTAGTTTTTGACTTTGGCTGTGGTACGGGGATTTTAGGGATTCTAGCCTCCCAAATGGGGGCGAGGCTCATCGATGCGATAGATTACTCTTTGCCAGCTTTCGAGAATACGATAAAAAACGCAAAAGTAAACGGTGTTAATAATATTCACGTTGTTCACGGAACGATAGAAAAAATAATTCGGGGAGATTATGATATAATATTAGCGAATATCAACCGGAAGGTAATTTTAGAGGCCATGGATGCGTTGTTTATAAAGGTTAAACAACAAGGATTTGTCATATTGTCAGGCATCTTGCAGGAGGATAGGGAAGTAGTTAAACAAGCGGCCCAGCGCAGCGGTTTTCAGCTAGAACAAGAACTGCAGAAGGATGATTGGATAGCGCTAAAACTTAAGAGGCCCTGACAAGCATCTCTTCCATCAGTCTAGAAATTATCGTTTATGAAAAAAATATGTTTTCTGCTCTTCCTGTCTCTGTTGGGCACTTCACTATCTGCCCAGCGGATTGATTCTTTTCCTACCAATCCCAATGCTTTTTTACCGGTATTTGAAGAATTTATGCTCAGTGCCGAGCTCAAAGAACTAGAAAAAGAATTCGAGGAATTTAAATCGGCTTATTTGGCTGGTGCCTTCAGCGAAACTGAGCAGCAAACCATTATTCAGGTAGCGAATAAGATGCGGAAAGACCGGATGACTGCTATCCCATATTTTCGTGCTTATCTACAGACGTTAACGGCACTAAAAAAACTAGATGGAGAGCAAAAACACTTTGAAAAGTGGCACGAAATTCTGCTGGGTTTTCTGTCGGATGCCGATCGGTCAAAACTGGAATTTAAAAGCTTTCTGACTTATTGTTTAGCGTTTTTTGATAATCAGATTCTAAGATACTCTTCTGGTGGGACGAACTGGGCTGCTTCTTCCGGGGATTTCACCTTTGTTTACGAAAACAAGATCCCTTATCTAGCTTACGAAGAGACTGATCTGTTGGCCTTTCGCAAAGAGGATACTATGCGGATCAGACAAACCAAAGGGCGCTATCAGATACTGGAAGAAACCTGGATCGGTGAGTCGGGTAGAGTCGATTGGGATGACTCAGGGTCGGAAGGAGAAATATACGTGACTTTTGAAGATTATGAGCTGGATCTCAGAAAGAGCTTTTACGAAATTGACTCCGTGCTCTTTCATCATGAGCAGTACTTTGGCAGCCGGAGTGTACTGGGCAATTTTACTGATAAAATCACGAATTCAGGGAATGAACGCCGGCCTTCTTATCCACGTTTTGAATCACTGGAAGGTAATCTAAATATCCAGGATTTTGGTGAGGGCGTTTCTTATTACGGTGGTTTTAGTTTACACGGTAGTACGGTGTATGGGACGGCCATCAACGATAAAAAGGCAACTATTCAGATTAAGAATGAGGATCAAAAGTTGGTATTCAAAGCCACCTCTAATCGCTTTTCTGTTCAAGAAGGCAAGGAACTACAATCTCAAGATGTACAGGCCGTATTTTATCACGAGAATGATTCTATTTCTCATCCATCCGTTATTCTTCGTTATGATATCCCTTCGGGCGAAATTGAATTAAGCAGGGGAGAGACGGGAAGTGATCGCAATCCTTTTTACAGTTCGGCCCACGGGGTAAATATTCATTCGGAATATATTGTCGCTAATATCAACAGTGATACCGTAATCCTGGGTAAAAAGCTGGCCCGTTTTTTAAATAAAGAACCGGTGAGCTTTGAGTCCTTAAATTATTTTGATCGACGAGAATACGAAAAATTACAGGGTTTATCCTCGGTGAACCCACTGGTAATGTTGATGCGGGTTTTTAAAAGTTATGGGGAATCCCGGTTTGTTCCACTGAGTGCTATCATTTCCGTTTATGGTAGTGCCATGTCGAAGGAGAGTGTAATCACCCTCCTATACAGTCTGTCAAAAAAGGGCTTTGTGAATTATAATTCGGAGACAGAAATGGTGGAAATCAAGGATAAAGTCCGTCATTTTGCAGAATCTTATTTTGGACAGCGGGATTATGATCGGATCAGTATTATTTCAGATACCATTGCCATAAATGCCTTTCTGGATCTACGGGATAACAGCATTGCTATTCAGGGAGTTAAAAAACTGGAGCTAAGTCCCTTTCGGCGAGTAGGCTTACTGCCGGATAGCAATAAAATGGTACTCCAGCCGAACATGGACATGGATTTTAACGGGCAATTATTTGCCGGCTACACCGACTTTACGGGTAAGGATTTTCATTTTGATTACGATGCCTTTATTGTCGAAATGGATACCTTACGAGAAATGCGTTTTTTCCCACCAGCTAAGGATCCTATTCTCTTCCCTAATACTCCAGCTTACGCTTTGACTTCAACCCTGGAGAACACCAGTGGTCGAATATACATTGATAAAAGGGATAACAAAAGCGGTAAGGATTCCATACCCGCGTACCCCATTTTTTCTACGGATGCGCCATCTTTCGTTTATTATGACGATAGCACTTACGTAAAAGACACGGCCTACGTTCGGGATTCTTTTTATTTCGAGGTAGCCCCTTTTGAATTGGATAGTCTGGGTAATTACCGCAAAGAAGATTTGCGCTTTGCTGGTAAAATGATTTCCGCAGAAATTTTCCCTGAATTTGATGAAATCATTTCTGTTCGTGAAGACTATTCTTTGGGTTTCGAGCATATGGTACCCGAAGCCGGATATTCCACCTATGGCGATTTGGGCTTATACCGGGGAGAACTTGATTTAAGTAATAAAGGTTTTTTGGGCGATGGGATCCTGGATTATCTGGGCGCTTCCATTCGTTCGGAAGACCTGGTCTTCCGACCAAAAAACACCACAGGATCGGCAAATGCCTTTGATTTGCCAGAATCCCGGGGCGGAGAAATTGAGACACCACTAGTCCACGCGGATGAGGTAGGTATAAACTGGTTGCCTTACCGGGATAGTATGTATATCATATCAAAGGAGTTTGATGTCTTCCAAAGTGGGGATTTTAAATTCCAGGGTACCATGACGCTTACCCCCGGTGGCGTGAAAGGGCAGGGCAGGCTAAACTGGGAAAAAGCCCAGGTCAGTTCTGATCTGCTTTCTTTTGGGGCAAACTCGGTAGAAGGAGACAGCTTGAGCATTTCGATTCGTTCTCTGGGAAGTGAGGATGCCATTGCGATGCGCACGGACAACTTACGGGGGCGCATTGACTTTGATGAGGGAATAGGACAGTTGGAGAGTAACGACTCATCTTATGTTTCGCTAAAGCGGAATAATTACATCAGTACCATGAATGCCTTTCGCTGGGATTTAAACGAGGAAGATCTAAGTTTACAACGGGAAGATCGCGGGATGGGTAATTTTATATCTTTGGTAGAAGGTCAGGACTCCTTGCAGTTTTTGGGAAGGGTGGCACGAATAGACTTACAAACCAATAACCTTTTGGTCAATGAAGCCCCTCACGTCAATTCGGCCGATGCTATGATTATTCCCGACAGTAATCAAATTATCGTGATGCCCGGAGGGAAAATGGCTACCCTGGAGAATGCAGTTATCCTGGCCGATAGCGTCAGCAAACGGCATAAAATCACCAATGCCACGGTTAACATCCTGGGCCGAAAGGCATTTAATGCGAGTGGCTTCTACGAATATAACGTTGGAGGTAAGGAACAGAATATTGAGTTCTCGGATATAGTGGGCGAACGTTATGGAAAAGGACCAATAAGTAAAAGGCCAACCGTGACGCGAGCAGCGGGTTCGGTTGTTGTCCCAGATAGTTTCTTAATTGATGATAAGACCTTATTTCAGGGTGAGATCAGTCTATTTTCACAGAAAAAAGACCTCCATTTTAATGGCTTCGCTCAGTTGAATGCGGAGAACTTACCTAAAAAGTCCTGGTTTGCTATTGATTGTGATGCCGATAAATCCAATCTAATCATCCCTTACAATTATCCAAGGGATCAGGAAGGCTTTAAAGTATTTACTGGATTTTACCTCGGTCGAGATATGCCGGTGGTCTATCCGAGTGTCATGTCCCCTCCCTATACGCTGCAAGACCGAAAAGTACTGGATGTCACGGGGGTATTCAAATACGATAAAAACACCGATCAATTCATTTTTGGAGATTCTGCCAAGGTAGTGGGTAATGCGGTGGTCGGTAATCAACTGATCTTCGACAACAAGACCGGAGAATTAAGTGGCGAAGGCCGCCTGGGGCTCTGCGACGATTTGGAATATACCAGCCTGGATGTAGTGGGCACGGCAAATACCAGGTTTCTTGATGTGCCAGATAGTTTAAGGGCAGAAACACCGCCTGCCCCATTTGAATTGGAGATTATGTCGGGCGTGAAATTCATTTTTCCGGACCGTTTATTCCGCTTTATTGAAGCAGAAGTAGAGCGGAATAACTTGACTTCTACGCTGATTCCGTATTTAGCCGATAAGGACAAGTACAAAAAGCAATTCTCTACCTTGTTTGCCGGTAAACCCGGCCTGCCAGAAATCTTAAATGGCGTAGAAGGCGGTGCCGTTTCTTTTCCTAATAAGGTGAATGATTATACCATCCTGATGACCGATCTGAAGATGAAGTGGGATATGGATTATCAATCCTTTGTTTCCACCAGTCCCCAATTAGGGCTGGTGAGCATTAACGGTACGCCTATCAATAAGCGAATAGAAGGCTACGTTGAATATAAAATGCCGAGTGTTGGCGGAGATCGATTTTATTACTACCTGAAGTTCCCATCGCAAATCTTCTATTATTTTGGTTTTCGTCAGGGGGTATTAGAGGTGTATTCCAATGATAGTCAGTTTATGGACGCCGCTGCCAATATGAAATCAAAAGAACTGGTGACCAAAATGCCCGATGGTAATACCTACGAAATACTCATACAGACGGCAAGTCGCGCTAATATGTTTATTCGTCGGGTAAAAGCAGCAAATTAATATCTGTGGAACTTATTTCACTGCATTCCAATTATTGTAGATGAAAATGACAAGCAGATATCAAGATGAAAAGACTACGAGGAAAAGATTTATTGAAATTAGGTTTTGAGGAAGGTCCGGCGGTTGGACTGGCCATGGAGGTGGTGAAAAAGCACTACAAATACAGTAGCCGGGAAGAAATCCTGGAAGCTCTCCGGGCCCTGTCCGCCGAACCAGAAGCTTACACCGGGGATAAAGTATGGAGTAAAGTAGCCGAAAAGCTGATGCCGGATACCAGCTCTGAGCGAAAGGTTACGCCACTGATCCCGAACCCAATAGATTACCGGGTTTACGGAAGTGAACACATCGAGGCGGGGGCCCGGGAACAAATGGATACGGCTATGCGTCTGCCAGTAGCTCGGGCCGGAGCATTGATGCCCGACGCTCACTACGGCTATGGACTGCCCATTGGTGGTGTTTTGGCCACGGAGAATGCCATTATACCTTATGGTGTAGGGATGGACATCGGTTGTAGAATGTGTCTTTCTGTTTACGATATGCCAGCTGAACTATTAGATCGGGATACCGCAAAGCTAAAGAAAGCACTGGGGGATCACACCCGTTTTGGTTTTGATGCCTTTGATCGGCCAATGGATGATCCTATCTTTTCTCGACCGGAGTTCAAAGAGATTAAAAAGGTAAAAGAACTCAAGGGAAAAGCCCGGGCTCAGATTGGAAGCTCAGGTTCTGGGAACCATTTCGTAGAGTTTGGTTGGGTAGAAATTAATGAGCCGGACGAGCACCTGGGCTTACCTGCCGGCCGATACCTGGCGGTGCTTTCTCATTCTGGATCACGGGGTATGGGCGCTAATATTGCACAACACTATACAAAGATCGCTCGCGAGCAGTGCCTGTTACCCAAAGAAGCACAACATCTAGCCTGGTTAGGTCTGGACGCAGAGGAAGGACAGGAATATTGGCTGGCGATGAATCTGGCGGGGGATTATGCTTCGGCTTGTCACCATCATATTCACCAGCGATTAGGAAAGTTCCTGGGTGAAAAGCCTTTATCGGTTGTAGAAAATCACCACAACTTTGCCTGGAAAGAGCAAATCAAGGATAAAGAATACATTGTACACCGTAAAGGGGCCACTCCTGCTGGGAAAAATGTACTGGGTATTATCCCGGGATCTATGACTGCACCTGCCTTTATTGTTAAAGGAAAAGGGAAGGTGGATGCCATTAATTCGGCTTCGCACGGAGCGGGTCGTCAGATGTCCCGTCGCAAAGCGAAAAACACCTTTACCCGCTCGGAGTTGAAAAAGCATTTGGCGAAAGCTGGCGTAGAACTACTGGGTGGGGGTCTGGATGAATCCCCTTTTGTGTATAAAGATATTCATCAGGTAATGCGGCATCAGGAAGATCTGGTAAATGTACTGGGTACTTTCCAGCCCAAGATTGTTCGGATGGCTGAATAATAAAAAAACGGAGCTGATACGGATTCAGCTCCGCTTTTTTATTTGACAAGGGGTAAATCAATAATTTTAGTGATGGTGATCATTTAGAAAAATATAACTGTCGTCGTACCAGCAACCATTTTCTTCGCCTTCTGTAAACTGAAAGGAACGACCATTACTTCCACTACCTGCCGGCATTTTGCCTTCCTGAATCATATTGATACGGGCCAGTAGGTCGATAAAGTGCGCTTCCGTTATTTCATCATCTTGTTTCTTAGCAGCTTTTTCCAAATCTTCTTCCAGGCGATTCAGCGTTGCTCTGGCCATAGCCTGTATGTCGGATTGATCGTAGGTAGATCGGCTGAGATTCATCAGATCTGCTAATTTGTCGATGTAGGCTCTCTGCAGGTTTCTGCGATACACCTCGGTTGGGGAACCACCGTAAGCTTCCGCAAAAACACCACGACGGGTATCGTCAAAGAGATTCTTCATGGTGTAAGCGGCAGTACCGTTAATCGCCTCATTTTCCATGACGCGCTTCAGACGATCGTCATTAAAGAGGATATTCATTGCGTAGCCCTGCAGACGCAGCATATTGGAGGTGACCGTTGTATTCACTCGGGAGATGATGTTTTCCTCAATTAACCAATTCGGCGTTTGGAATACCTGACGGTTGATGAAGTTCACGGCGGCCCGCTGCTTTTCTTTGGGTACGTGGGTGTAGACGGCCCCCTCTTGTCCAAAGGCTTTGTCGTATTCGTAAATACCGCCGACATTATTTCCCACGTGACCAATGTATCTTCTGAATTGTCCGACCACATTACCGTAAAGTTCAGCGAGTTGGTCAAAGTCTTTGCCCTCTTCTTCTGCCCATTCAATCAATTCAGGCACCATACGTTGCAGGTTCTTAACGCCCAAATCACTCGCCTCGATGGCATTACTACCAATGTCTTCAGTTTGTGCACTGGGGTCGGTAACGCCCCGCTGTTGCTGACCAAAGCGGTAGATGGGGTCATCGGCTCTTTCTTCAATCCACCGGTTCAGCATGGGTTCTTCTTCGTCAGTAGACATACCTGTGTATTTGTAACCGTAGGTGATCGCCCAGTCATCATAAGGCCCAATTTTAGGCATTAGGCCAGCCCCTTCGTCTTCTGGCTGGGCTACGTAGTTAAAGCGGGCGTAGTCCATAATAGAAGGAGATACGCCGTACTTTTGGACAAATCCGGGAGCGCGTAGAGAATCGACCGGGTAAGCCACACTGGAACCCATATTATGGGGCAATCCCAGGGTGTGACCCACCTCGTGCGCCGCTACGAAGCGGATTAATTCGCCCATTAGATCATCCTGGAATTTTACGGAGCGCGCGGCGGGGTTAACGGCTGCGGTCTGAATCAGGAACCAATTGCGCAACAGGTTCATTACGTTGTGGTACCAAATAATATCACTTTCCAGGATCTCGCCGGTACGTGGATCGTGTACGTGGGGCCCCTGGGCATTTTGAATGTCGGTACTTACGTAACGAACCACGGAATAGCGAACATCTTCCGGGCTCCATTCCGGATTTTCTTCTTTGCTGGGTGGATCTTTGGCGATGATCGCATTTTTAAAGCCTGCCTTTTCGAAGGCAGTTTGCCAGTCTTCTATTCCCTGCTTGATGTAGGGGCGCCATTTTTCCGGAGTGCCGGGGTCAATGTAGTAAACGATGGGCTTTATGGGTTCGACTAATTCACCACGCAGGTAGGCCGCCTCGTCCTTGGGATCCAGGCGCCAGCGCGTGATGAACTTTTTCTCCTGGGCCTTGTGTGCATCGGCACTATAATCGATCATATCGATATCAAAATAATCGACCCGATCGTCCTGGTAGCGAGGCGTCATAGGCTCCTCTGGTAGCAAAATAAACGATTGGTTCATCTCAATCGACAGGGTGTTAGTCAACTGATTGTCGGGTAGGTCTGACCCATCGTAGGTTAATACGTGGCGTACTTCCACGTTTTCCGGGAACGCTTTCATATAGTTCACATACGAACGTCCTCCATCTAATCTACGAATGCCAAAACGCCGACGATCCGATTTGCGCAGTGCACCAATCATTTCTACATCCGAGGTGAATAAGCCACCTACATTAATGACCATGGCGGTGCTATCCTCATTAAAGGTCTCAATCTTAAAGGTTTCAATTACCGGCTCGAAGTTGTTGCGTTCAACCGACAGGGAAATCGCATCCTCCTTATCTGCAACGGCATCATAGGAGACGGAGCGCAGGAGCAACATATTGTCCTTGTGCTCAAAGCGTACGACCTGTTGGGGACGACTCTTCATACCAGCACCACCAAAGTTCAGTCCTTTGACGTGACCGGCGATTCGGCTGACCACAAGAATCTCTTTGTTCAGTGCATCCTTGGGAATTTCAAAATAGTACTTGTCATCTACCTTATGCACGGTAAAAAGGCCCTCATCGGTTTCGGCTTCATCCGTGATAACATCACTGTAAGATTTTTCTTTTTTCTTTTTCTTATCTGCATTTTTATCCTCCGTCTTAACGGTATCTGCTTTTGCTGCCTCGGGTTCTTTTTGAGCATTTAACTGTCCGCCCACCAGCAGACCCAGGCAAAGTAAAACAAGACTCAACTTTTTCATAAAGTTTAATCGTTTGATTAAGTAATTTTAGCATAATTGAAAAATAGGACAACAAAATAAGCAGGGAGTTCAAAATGCTCTGCAAAAATCAGATAATTGCGATAGATAACAGATTTACATAGACGAACGCCTGTTCGTTTTGTGAATGGTAAGAGTAAACATCCAGTGCTACTGGGGGTTGTATAAACATTAAAAACCTAATCCTTTATCATGCAGTTAACCAAACAATTTTACAGACTACTGATTGGTATTTTTGTTACTCTGCTTTTTCTTTTCTTACAACCTATTTTCAGTTTATTTGGTGACGAAGGGCAGCCGATCTTGTCTTTTCTGCTGGAGCAGCAGGACATTTTTCTCATTTTGAGTATTTCCTGGACCATGATTTTGTTAATCAAGGTACTAAAACGGTTTATCCTGGATCAATACGACTTGAGCGAGGAAGATAATTTATCCTCCCGTAAGATGCATACCCAAATTCGTATTCTGGAGCGGATTCTGATCTTTTTGATTATTCTTTTTGCGGTCGGTATGATTCTGCTTTCATTTGAGTCTATTCGCGAAATTGGTATTGGTCTGTTTACTTCGGCGGGGCTAGCGGGTATTGTGCTGGGGCTTTCCGCTCAAAAAGTAGTGGGGGCTTTATTGGCGGGTGTCCAGATAGCGCTGACGCAACCTTTTCGAATAGACGATGCGGTAGTGGTAGAAGGAGAGTGGGGCTGGATCGAAGAGATTAATCTTACCTACATTGTGATACGACTCTGGGATAAACGTCGGCTGGTATTGCCCTCGACGTATTTTCTGGAAAAACCTTTTCAAAACTGGACGCGTACTTCGGCAGATATCGTGGGGTCTGTATTTATCCATACCGACTACACGGTTTCTTTTGATGCTTTGCGGGAAGAGCTGACCCGGCTGTTGAAGGCAACGCCACTCTGGGATGGTCAAGCTAACGTACTACAAGTGACAGACGCTAAGAAAGATAGTGTAGAGATACGGATATTGGTCAGCGCCAAAAATTCGCCGACCGCCTGGGATCTGCGGGTGCACATCCGAGAGAAGATGATTGCTTTTATTCAGGAACATTATCCATCGGCTTTGCCGAGAACGCGAGTAATGTTAGAGGAGAAAGCCGTTTAAGAAAAGAGAAAAGCCTTTGGCAGCATATGCTGCCAAAGGCTTTATAAAGCACTTGAGTTAAGTTTAGCCCCTTAATTTAAGTTTTTCACTCTCGGACTTTTCTTTTGTCTTTTTCATTTCTTCTCCCATTTGCATACTTGCAGTGAAAGAAGTGACCATATCGGTCAGCATATCGCTGGCAGCCGCTGGCGAGTTCGGTAGTAGAATAAGGTTGCTATTGGTATTTTCCCCAAGCGATTGTAGTGTGTCGTAGTGCTGGGTGACCACGATTAGCGCGGAAGCTTCCTGCGAGTTGATACCTACTTTATTCAGTACTTCTACAGATTCTTCCAGACCGCGGGCGATTTCCCGACGCTGGTCGGCAATACCCTGACCTTGTAGGCGCTTTGATTCCGCCTCGGCCTTTGCTTTGGCTACAATTCGAATTCTTTCCGCTTCTCCTTCGTACTCTGCGGCCTGCTTTAGACGTTCGGCAGAATTAATACGATTCATGGCCTGTTTTACTTCAATATCCGGGTCAATATCGGTCACCAGGGCTTTGACGATACCGTAACCATAATCGAGCATAGCTTCTTCCAATTCGCGACGGATGGCAATCGCAATATCGTCTTTACGCTCAAAGACATAATCCAGCTTCATCTTGGGTACCTCTGCCCGCACCGTATCAAAAACATATGAAGTAATTTGATCGTGGGCATTAGATAAGCGGTAGAAAGCGTCGTAAATTTTATCCGTAAGGATATAGTATTGAACGGATACTTTAAGTTTGACAAATACATTATCCAGGGTTTTCGTTTCAACCAACACATCCAACTGCATGACGCGCAGACTCATGCGACCAGCTACCCGGTCAATGAACGGAATTTTAAACTGTAAGCCCGGTCTTCTAATGCTATGAAATTTACCCAGGCGCTCGACCAGAGCTGCGGTTTGTTGTTTAACGGTAAACAGGCCGGAAAAAATAACCAGTATGGCAAGAACGAAAACGGCAATCATAGTTGGTCCGATTTCCATATAAATAGTTTTTTGATGGTTTGATTAGAGATTTTCAAAATACGTTTAAATATTCAGAAAAACCGAAAAAAAACGATAAACCCTTACAAAAATTCGGCAAAGAAAAGATTATAGATTTTTAATCTCTGCCGCTACTTCCTGCAGCTTGGCTTTCGCATCTCCAAAATACATCTTGTTGTTATCATGGAAGAATAATGGGTTTTGGATTCCCGCGTAACCAGGACTCATACTTCGCTTAATGACGACGGTATTTTTGGCCTTCCAAACCTGTAGTACGGGCATACCATAAATCGGGCTACCGGGTTCGTTTTCAGCAGCTGGATTTACCACATCATTGGCACCAACGATGATGACAATATCCGTATTGGGTAAGGCCGCGTTGGCGTCTTCCAAATCGAGTAGCTTAGGGTAGGGGACATCGGCTTCCGCCAAAAGCACATTCATGTGTCCGGGCATCCGACCCGCTACCGGGTGAATTGCGTATTTAACATCAACACCATTGGCTTCCAACATATCGTCTACCTCTTTGAGGATTTTCTGGGCCTGGGCTACGGCCAAACCGTAACCAGGTACAAACATAACCGACTGGGAATAAAAGAGCTGGATAGCCAGGTCATTGTTACCAATTTCTTTAACGACCTGGTCGCCATCGTCTCCAGTCTGCGTACTTCCGGCAGAACCAAAACCACCAATGACTACATTGAAGAGGGAACGGTTCATCGCTTCACACATAAGTACGGTCAGGATAGTCCCCGAGGCCCCTACCAGAATACCACCTACCAGCATGATATTATTTCCGTACACCAGACCAGCAGCAGCAGCCGAAAGTCCTGTAAAAGAGTTGAGTAAGGAAATAACCACCGGCATATCTGCCCCTCCAATGGGAGCTACAAAAGAAAATCCATAGATAAGTGTAACGACCGTAAATATGACCACCATGGTCATACCGCCGCTTCCGTCTTGCAAGAATACCACAACGCCGAGTACAATCACAACCAGTAATAAGATCATATTGATCAATTGGTGTCGGGGTAGTATGACCTGTTTGTCCCAGACCAGACCTTGTAATTTGGCGTAAGCCAGCAGGCTACCAGTAAAGGCGACACCACCGATCAGTAATGCGACCAGTACAATCAGCGATTCTCCACTGCTCATAGTTCTGGCTCCTGCATAGAACTGAGCGATTTCGGCGTAAGCCAGGACTACGGCACAGGCTCCTCCCAGTCCGTTAAAGATGGAGACCAGTTGTGGCATGTCGGTCATTTTCACCCGCTTGGCGGCTAGCCATCCAATTAAACCACCACCGGCCATACCACCGAGGATCCAGCCAAAATTCCCATTGTCTTGCTCCAGCGGAACAAAGAAGGTCGCCAGAATAGCCAGCGCCATACCAAAGGCAGCGTAAAGATTCCCTTTGCGAGCAGTATCGGGAGAACCCAGTAAACGAAGACCCCAAACAAAGGCTACTGCGCCTACCAAATAAGCTATATTTATAATGAATGAGAGCATATTGGATCTTATTTTTTCTTTTTAAACATTTCGAGCATGCGGTCCGTGACGGCAAATCCGCCCACGACATTAATCATTCCCAGGACAATAGCGATCAGGCCTAATCCAAGGCTGAAGTAGTCGTCAGTCGCGGCCTGGCGAATCAGGAGTATCGCACCAATGATTACCACGCCACTAATGGCATTCGCGCCGGACATCAGGGGCGTATGCAAGACGGTGGGAACCTTAGAGATAACTTCAAAACCAAGAATGATGGTAAAGACTAGTAAGAAAACCAGTAAGTAGTTAGCTGGCTCATTAAAAAATTGCACAATATCCATAATTTAGGCTTCTTTTGGAGCGGGCGTAATCAGAGCGCCGGAGATGATTTCATCATCCATCCGTACCTCAATTTCCCCGTCTTTAGTAATATATTTCAGAAAGTTATGCAGGTTATTACTGTATAGGGTACTGGCATCCTGTGGCATGAGTTCGGCCAGGTTCGAGTTGCCATAGATTTGTACGCCCTGGTGTACGACCAATTCCTGGTCTTTGGAGAGTTCGCAGTTACCTCCCGTTGATGCCGCCAGGTCAATAATCACCGAGCCGGGCTTCATCTGCTCTACCGTACTAGTGGGCACGAGTAATGGTGCTTTGCGACCACGTACCTGAGCGGTCGTGATGATCACATCTGCTTTCATGGCCCGGGCCTGAACCTCGG
>DATFKA010000074.1:0-28461 GCA_035268885.1 Saprospiraceae bacterium | reverse complement strand
ATGATTTATGACGGCATCTTTTTCACCTACTCTGCGTTAAAAACTGCTACTGGTGTTAACCACACGCAGTTTTTGCCTTGATTAGGCAAAAAATCTGCTCGGTCAAAATCTAAACTTCAATATTGTGAACTACTTATTTACTTTATCTCAAAAAAAAGGATCGGACTTATGCAGATTTTTGCGCTTACCTTTTTGTACTGCCTTTGGCTATTCCCGGCTATTCCTATTTCCTTTGCGCCGGAAAAGATAGATCCTGCTCTGGAGGTTATTTTGCAAGCAGGTGATCGGGCGGATTGTATTGTCCTGCTTCGGGAGCAAGCTGATCTTAGAGATGCTTATTTAATAAAAGATAAAAGAGCAAAGGGTCGTTACGTTTTTGCACAATTATATCAGCAGCATCAGCGCAAGCAGGCTTCTCTACGGGCTTTTTTACAGGCGGAAGGTATCTCTTATACCCCTCTTTACCTGGTAAATGCGCTGCGGATAAAAGCAGACCGGGATATTTTACGCAAAGTAGCCAACCGACCGGAAGTTGCCAGCATTAGGAGTAATCCGAAAATGGAAGTGCCCAGGCTTCGTCCCGAACGTCCCCTGCTTGAAGCACGTAGTCAAGAGCCGGAATGGAACCTGATAGATATCGGGGCGGATCAGGTTTGGGCAATGGGCTACCGCGGGGAAGGCGTTGTGGTCGGTGGTCAGGATACGGGCTTTGATTGGCAGCACCCGACGCTGATCCGGCAGTACCGGGGGAATCAGGGGGGGACAGTCGACCATAACTACAATTGGTACGATGCCATTCACGAATATAGCCCTCTACATGCCGAAGCAACTAATCCCTGCGGACTGAGTATTACGGAGCCTTGCGATGATAATGTCCACGGCACCCACACCATGGGTACCATGGTCGGGGAAGACACGCAGGGTAATCAGATTGGGGTAGCACCAAAAGCGCAGTGGATTGGAGTCCGTAATATGGAGCGCGGCTACGGAAATCCCTTTTCGTACCTGGAAGCCTTTCAGTGGTTTCTGGCCCCTACCGATGTCAATGGAGATAAGCCAAATCCCGACCTGGCCCCCCACGTGATCAATAACTCCTGGTACTGCCCGGATTTAGAAGGGTGTAATGAGAGTAATATTGGCTTATTGGAAATGGCTGTAGAAAACTTGCGTGCGGCTGGTATCGTGGTGGTTAACTCGGCGGGCAATTTTGGTAGCGATTGCGGAACCATTACGGAGTTACCGGCTGTATTTCCGGCTTCCTTTGCCGTGGGGGCCACCGACATTAATCAGCAGATTGCCACTTTTAGTTCGCGTGGTCCGGTCTACCGCACGGATGGTAGTATATTGATCAAGCCCGATGTCGCTGCGCCCGGTGTAAATGTCAGATCTGCCAGTCTTAATGGTGGTTTTTCGGCTTTTAGTGGTACAAGCATGGCCGGACCCCACGTGGTGGGTACCGTAGCGCTGATGATTTCTGCCAATCCTGATTTGGCCGGACAGGTGGATAGTGTAGAGGCCATTTTGCGTCGTACGGCCCGGCCCCGTTTTTCTAATCAGGACTGTGGACCCTTAGTCGGTGATCAAAGCCCAAATGCCGTTTTTGGCTACGGTATTATCGATGCCCGGGCGGCGGTAGAAGCGGCACTGCAATTTGTGGTCTCCGGTACGACCTCGAATTCTTCCGCTATGGACCTGAGGTTGTACCCCAATCCAACCAGGGGTATGCTTCGACTTACTCGCAGCGATCTGCAGGTGGTAATGGATCTACGACTTGTGAATATGCAGGGGCAGGTTTTGGGGCAAAAACGCTGGGCGCAGGGCAGTACCACACTTGACTGGAATTTGGACTTACCTCCAGGGCTTTATCTGCTCCATTACCGTTGGCGGGATAAGAGCTATACCAAAAAGCTGGTAGTTCAATGAAAATGATTACTTTTAAATTTAGTTAGTGAATCGTTGCTTTGGAGCTGGTCGGCGGCATATTAACGATTATGGGTATTTAGAAAAACATAAGAAATAGGTTAATAATAAGATAAGGTGCTATTCCAGCATAAGTTGTGGAGCGAAAACATCGTTTTGAGAAAACCTATATAACCAGAAAACTACCTCGAAATGCAAATCAAACCTATTCTTCTCAGTCTTTGCTGTCTCCTCTGGGGAGCGGCTTTCTCCCAGGCGGGTGACGACGATCGCCAGCGCTACGTGGATCAATTCAGTTGGTTGGCCGTACAGGAAATGGAACGCACCGGTGTGCCCGCCAGTGTTAAATTGGGACAGGCTATCCTGGAATCACGCTGGGGAACCAGTGACCTAGCTCGTAGTGCCAATAATCATTTTGGAATTAAATGCGGAGGTAGCTGGACGGGAGGGTCTTATTATAAAAAAGATGATGATTATGTATTAGGTAAACTGGTACCTTCTTGTTTTCGGGCCTATTCCAGTGTACAGGAGAGTTTTGTGGCCCACTCCAATTTCTTAATGGCTAATCGGCGTTACGCTGAGCTTTTTGCCCTAAAAACCAATGACTATAAAGGTTGGGCCAGGGGGCTTAAGAAAGCAGGCTACGCTACTGCCAGACACTATCACCGTAGTCTTATTAATGTCATTGAAGAGCTGGGACTGGATAAATATGACCACATGAGTAGCGCAGATTTCGGACTATTAGCCAATCGTCCGGGAAAGCAGCCAACTGTGACGCGCCCGGGGGTTTTACCCCCGAATGGCCCGGCGGATGCTCCAAAAACAGATGCAGTAGGAGCAGTGCAGATCCTTTCTAATAATGATGTAAAGTACGTGGTCTCCCAGGCGGGAGAAACCCTGGAGAGCCTTTCTGATCGACTGAATGTGCCGGTCAAATGGCTACTCTCTTACAATTCCAATGTCGAAGAGGCTACCGAAGAATTAGATGCGGGGGAGTGGATTTATATTCAGCCCAAACGTAAGAACTACCGCGGTCGGCAAAAGTGGCATGAGGTCTCTGCGCAGGACAATATGTTTAGCCTCTCCCAACGCTACGGCATCAGTCTAAATCAACTCTACGAGCGCAACCAGATGATCCCTGGTACAGAACCTGCGGTGGGGGCTCAGGTCAAAATTCGGGGCTGGAAAGTGAAAACGGCACCCGCCCTGCGCCCAATCAAAGGCCGTGGTCGCGTGGCCGGACAGGTGCCGCCCCAATCAAAACCAGAGGCACTTGCCCAGAACATCCCGCGGTCTGCCCGCTCGCCCGGCTATGCCCAGCTGATTATGGAGCAGGAAAAAGCACCCCGGATGCAGGATAAAGACCAGGTGTCTTCCGGAGCGGTTTTCCACCGGGTAGCCATTGGTGATGACCTGAATAAAATTGCGGCACAGTACAATCAAACGACAGAACAGCTACGCGAGTGGAACCAACTCGCCGAAAAGGCTACACTAATGGTCGGTATGCGCCTGCGCGTACAATAATTGAAGAATGATAATACCCCCGTGATTGTATCCATTGCCTGCCCTGATCATCGCTAAAACCCTGGTGGAACAGAAGCTGGCGGCCTGCGTACAGCTCATGCTCATCGAGTCGGTATACCGCTGGGAAGGGAAGGTACAGTACGAAGTACCCGAACTCATCGCCACTACTATCGAATGGGGCCTGCCCGCCTATCTGGCCTGGATGAAGGAGGGGACGCATTGATGGTGAAATAAATAATAAGAATATGCTACCCCATTTCCTTGGGCCATTTGATCATGGAGGACTAACCGATCAATCTTTTGATGTGAGTTTCAACGGATTAAGTATCTGGGACTTTGAAGATACCTTAAACGAAGCGGATCAGTCATTACTGATGGATCATTTCGATGCCGATGGGCATAAGCTGGGGGCTATGCTTCTTTTACTCAGGCTGATCCACGCTCCTATGACAAAGGGAGAAGAAATGATTTTCAAATCCTACAAATGGATACCGATGAGTACGTGATGTTTGGCGATAGTGGTATCGCATACGTATTTATTGATCCAGCGAATTTGGAAAAAAGGCAATTTGAAAAAGCCTGGTTTTACTGGGATTGTTGTTAATTTAAGGATGTTTAACCTTTTAAACAAAAAAACATGCCCAACACTAGAGTCGCCTTAATCACCGGCTGCAATACCGGTATCGGGAAGCATACCGCCATTGAATTGGCGAAGCAAGGATACGAAGTAGTAATGCTGGTGCGCGATAGTGACAAGTCGCGAGCGGCACAGGAGGAGATCAAAAAAGCATCGTCCTCGGATGAAGTACAGTTATTTTACGTGGATTTAGCGAGCCTGGCTTCCATTCGGGAAGTAGTGGATAGGCTAAAGCAAAATTATACCAAAGTTGATTTGCTAATCAACAACGCGGGAATCTTAAAAAGGGAAGAAGTACCCTCAGCAGATGGATTCGAACTGAGCATCGCCGTCAATTATATGGCTCCCTTTTATCTGACGCAGTTGTTGCTACCCCTGATACAAGCGGCAGAAGCGGCCCGGATCATCAACCTGAGTTCTGAAATGTACAAGCGTGGTAAAGTGCGTCTGGATCAGGGATTTTCTGCGGAGGAATTTGACGGGATCCAGGCTTACTCCGATTCCAAGCTCCTGCTGATCTATTACACTAAATCGCTGGCTAAGCGTCTGATGAACCAAAATATAACGGTCAATGCCCTGCATCCGGGAGTAATTGGTACGGATGTTTTTCGGGAATATCCCAACTGGCTGAGTAGCCTAGTGGGGCTCTTTATCGCCTCTCCGAAAAAAGGTGCCCAGCCTTCGATTTACCTCGCGACCTCGGATGAAGTAAAGGCGGTGAGTGGTGCTTATTTTAATAAAAAGCAACAGACGGAGACGATATCCAAGGCCAATGATGAGGAACTGGCAGAAAATATTTGGTCGAAAACGGAGGCCCTGATTGAGTCGCGTACTTGATCTTTGCCATTCTTTACGGTCTGGCCATTTACCATCGGCGCAATGCCAAGCTGCACGCTCGTTATATGGTGAGTACCATCTTTCCAATCATCAGGCCGCCGCCCCGGAGAGAGTTATGGTTTGAGTCGGCTATCGTTAACAAATAAAGGGAAGTGCGCTGAATCCGAAAGTATTTTAAGTTTTCTTGCAACCTACTTACCCTGATAAATCTTAAAAATATTTACCTTAGAGTCATTAAGTAGGTTGCCCATATTGAGTCTGTAATAAGGTGCTGGCTTTTTTTTTAGGCGTAGCCGAAATTTACCCTGACCTCATCCCCGGCAGATATAATTGGGAGGGAAAAATAGCGGCCAGAATCGCCTTAGGGATGTGCTCAAAGGTGTTATTGGAGCAGATGTAGTCCATACTGCTTCCGCCAAAATCGGTAGCCCGGGCATGCGTCAGCTTAAAACCAAGTAAGTATCCGTTAGCTCCACGCCTTTGGTAACGTACTTTTGTAACAGATAATTGATCTTTTCCCTTTGCGGGAAAAAGGCAATTAACTTTTGGACCACCGCTTTAAGCATCCATTTGAAGATCATCGACATAGTTTTTTCAAATCCGGAGCTGAAAATAAGGAATCCTGTACGGTTTTCCCCATCGGATTTCGTAGTTTTGCGGCCGTGAAAGACAGTTGTTGATTTGTTGAATGCCGAATTATCGAATTTAATTCAACAATTCGGCATTCGACAATCCAAAATTGAACCAATGAAAAGAACGGAAATTGCAGCAGTACTGAAGGAACCAAAAGTTGGAGATACCTATCGCCTCTCCGGCTGGGTAAGAGCCTTTCGCGCTAATCGTTTTATTGCGCTCAACGATGGTACGACTTCCAATAACCTGCAGATCGTCGTCGACTTTGAAAATTTTGACGAAGCCTTGCTGAAGCGCATCACTTTCCATTCTTGTGTTTCCGTTACCGGCAAACTGGTCGAATCACAAGGTTCCGGACAGGCGGTGGAATTACTGGCAGAAGGGATTGAAATCCTGGGCGATAGTGATCCTGGTAAATACCCGCTCCAACCCAAGCGCCAGACGCTGGAGTTTTTACGAGAAAACGCCCACTTCCGGATGCGTACGAACACCTTTTCTGCGGTCTTCCGCCTGCGCCACGCCCTGGCCTATGCCGTGCATAAATTTTACAATGATCGCGGCTACTATTACATGCATACGCCCATCATCACGGGTAGTGATGCCGAGGGTGCCGGAGAGATGTTCCGCGTGACCACCTTCGAACCCAATCAGGCACCTACTACCGAAGATGGCCAGATTGATTACAAGCAGGACTTCTTCGAGAAACCCACGAACCTAACGGTCTCCGGTCAGCTACAGGCCGAGATTGGTGCGCTGTCGATGGGTAAGGTCTACACTTTTGGACCCACCTTCCGCGCTGAAAACTCTAATACCAGTCGCCACCTGGCGGAGTTCTGGATGATTGAGCCAGAAGTCGCCTTCTACGATATCCATGACAATATGGATCTGGCAGAAGACTTCGTCAAGTATCTAATCAACTACGTACTCGAAAATTATCCGGAAGACCTGGAGGTGCTGGATCAACGCATCCAGCAGTTGGAAAAGAACATGAAGAAGGAGGAGCGGCGCCCCATGGGCTTGCTCGACACCCTGCGTTTTGTCGTAGAGAACGACTTCGAGCGGATCACCTATACTGATGCCATCAACCTGCTGCGCAGTTCCAAGCCCTATAAAAAAGGACGCTTCCAGTACGATGTCGAATGGGGTATTGACCTACAATCCGAGCACGAGCGCTGGCTGGTCGAGAAGAAGTTCAAAAAGCCGGTGATCGTCCGCGATTACCCCAAAGATATCAAGGCCTTTTACATGCGTATGAACGAGGACGATAAGACCGTCGCCGCCATGGATGTGCTCTTCCCCGGTATCGGTGAGGTCATCGGTGGTTCCCAACGTGAGGAGCGTCTGGAGGTATTGCAAAAACGCATGGCCGACTTCGATATCCCGGAAGAAGAACTCTCCTGGTACCTCGACTTACGTAAATTTGGCGGTGCACCGCACGCTGGCTTTGGTCTGGGCTTCGAACGGATGGTACAGTTTGTCACGGGCATGGGTAACATTCGCGACGTGATCGGCTTCCCACGTACGCCGGGGAATGCGGAGTTTTAATCAATTGTTGAATTGGTGGATTTGTTGGATTAGCGGTTTTCTTTAATGCGCCGTCGCAATTGCGGATATACCGCTCTTTTAGGTTTGGATCGGCTCGGAGCGGTAAACACCAGGATTTAAGTTTTATCTATTTCCATTCCGCCATTAATAATCGTTCCTCTTATTACATAATTACCGCCCAGAACGAACTGTAGCCACCCGTAATAGGTTTTCCCATTCCTAGTGGATTCGAAAAGCATATACCGTTGTGTAGTACTGTTAAATTCTGGGTTAAACCAAGGTAACTCTCTAAGTACTATGGTACTGTTGGACCACTCTATACCAGAAGTGATGTTCTCCCCTTCTGCAAAGGCCTGAACATAGTCTTTGGTAACAGTTTGTACCAGGATAGTGTCTGATTTACTAGAATCTCTCCTTATCCAGTTTACACAGAGTTTTGAGTGTACTGATGGCGGATGGAGGGTTGGGTACTCATCGCGATAACCCGTACAAATTCGATAAGAATGTCGGGCTTTAGCAATTCTTATGCCTTCCCCTGGGTGAATTTTAATCCATCCTCTAGCACTTACTTCGAGAAGAGATGCGTAGGTATCAACTATCAGTTCATAGTTCCCGTCGTTATCAAAATCAAGGGTATCCATTTTTCCTGACCTTTCGTGAGAGAAAAAATGGTCAAGGTCTTTGTAAATAAAACAACCTTTCAGGTTTTCTCCGACTTCGGTCAGTCCTTTTTCACAGTCCCGATCAATACGGGCATCAACTATTTCTTGAAAAAAATCAGTGTAATAGTTTTCATTCTCCTGACAAGAGCTTAATAAGGAAAATAGTAACAAACACAGAGGTATGGATTGGAAAACAAATTTGGGATATAGTGTTTTCATGGGTCTAATGGAATATGGAAAACTAATTTACTGAAAATAATCTTTTCCCCATTAAATGACTAATTTAAGAGAGATAATTCATCATTAAGCAATACGGATGACCAAAGTAGCCCATCGCCCTCTCTATTAAATTTAATCACAATGCCAATAAAATTGTAATCACTATTCAATGCCACCAATCCGCCGTCGCAACTGCGGCCAGGGTAATACTTTTGCATAGAATCGATCGAAGGAATCCATTCCGGAGACGGGATCAGGGTATCCTCCCGTAATAAGTACCTGGCTTCCGAAAACGCCCCCGTAGAATTCAGGATATGCCAGTCGATAATGGCCTGGTCATAAAGAGCTTCCAAATCATGTTGTTGAATGATATCCGGATAATCCAGCTTTCTCGTTTCACAGGCTACGAATAAGATAAGCCCACCAAAAAGCAAGTACACTTCACCTTTGATTCTCCCCATATTTTCATAACGCAGACTCCCCTAGCGAAATTAGCCCGTACTCTTCAGCCCCCCCGACAGGGCATTAGTCAAGAGTAGCAGCTGTAAAAGTAGCGGTTCTGCGGCCTCCGGTTCTTCAGCAACCGCCTGGCGCCACTGCCTGAGATAAGTGAGGTGCAAGTCGTGCAGGGTATTCAAAGCCTTATGCCGACGGGCATTATTCTCCAACATACTGACCCGACGTTTTTCCCGGGGTATATCGAACAGGTCTGCGACTTGCTGGCTGGCTTCTTCGTAATCCTGCTGAATTAATTCGAGTAATTCTTTGCGGATGGATGCCTCTTCGACCAGCGCGGCGTAAGCTTGCATGATCTCCGGATTTACCTGCATTAGGTTTGTCTCCACCTGAATGAGGAAATAGCGCCAGAAAGGCCATTTCTGGGACGTATCCTTTAATAGTTGATAGTCTTTAGGGGCTTCGGTACGTAGAGATTGCAGGGCCTGCCCCAGTCCGAACCAACCCGTCAGGTGAAAGCGCGCCTGATTCCAGCTGAAGACCCAGGGGATTGCCCGCAGATCATCGAGGCTGCGGCGACCGGTACGTCGGGCCGGACGCGAACCAATTTTACTTTGCTCTAAGACATCAATCGGGGTGGCCTGACTGAAAAAAGGAATAAACCCGGGATGCTGTATCAGCTTTTGGTATTGATCACGCGAAAGGGCCGCCAGGCGGCTCATGGCTTCCAGCGGACGCTTTGGCATATCCTTCCTCTCCCGCGCCACCAGCATCTGCCGCGCTACACCGGAAAGAGACATTTCCAGGTTGTAAGTGGCATTAACGGGGTTACCAAACTGCTGGGCAATCGTCTCTCCCTGTACGGTGAATTTTGTCGATCCACTGACACTCCCAAAAGGCATACTGTCCCAAAAACGGTGGTACTTGCCACCACCACGACTGATGGTTCCGCCTCTGCCGTGAAAGAAACAACACTGCACGTTGTGTTTTGCGGCAGCTTCCGTCAACTGGGCCTCCGCCTGATAAATATTCCAGCGACTGGAAAGAATCCCCCCGTCTTTATTACTATCGCTATACCCCAACATGACTTCCTGCATTCGGGGCATCATCTCCCAGCGACGCTTCGTCACCGGATGACTCAGGAAGGCATCCAGTATATCAGGAGCGGCCTGCAAATCGTCTACGGTCTCAAATAATGGCACGACTTGTAGCGGCTGATCACTCAGCCCTACTTCACGTAAAAAGATGTGCACGACCAGCAGATCACTCAGACCACGGGTCATACTGACGATCAGAGAGCCAATACCCCCGGCCCCGTAGCGATCAATATGACGACGCAGCACGCGGAAATAAGCCAGGACGGCATCCGCTTCCGCTCCGCAGGAACGTCCCGAAGCGACGAAGGGGCGTGGTGTCTCCAATTCTTTACTGAGTAGTGCAATGCGTTCTTCTTCACTTTTAGACGTAAAGGCCGCTTCACCCATACCCGCTGCCGCCAGTAGTTGGTCCATCGCTTTCTCGTGATAGGCACTGTTCTGCCGGATATCCAGCCGCACCAGGTGAAAACCCAAGCAATGTACCATTCGTTCCAGTGGAAAAAGCATATCCTCCACTACCGAATGGATACCCATCTGCTCCATGGCTGTGCGGAGTAGTTTAAGATCCGCACTAAGATCAGCCGCCTCGCGATAGCAGGTGGCGGCGTCCGATAAGGTTTCCGCCAGGGTATTTTCCAGACGCAACATCATCAAATTAACAAACTGCCTTAGAGGTTCGTGTGGGTTGCGTTCTATTGCGGCGGTGCCCTCTTTTCCGAAAAGAACCGCATGCTCTTGAATTTGACTAATAAAAAGCGTAGGCACGGGACTCAGTAGCTCCGAAAAACTAAGCTTACTACCCAGTCGATTCAAGTGTTTCTTGATGGTAGTCAAGGCTGCCTGTCGATGTATTTGTAAGGTCTCTTCGGTCACCGCTGCACTGACGTATGGGTGGCCATCACGGTCCCCACCAATCCAACTGCCATATTCCAGTCTTGGAAACTGCTCCGGCTGATGGAGCAGGGTTAGGTCAAAGCCGGTAGCCGCCCAGGCATCCCGCAGCCGCTGGTCGGTGCGCCGCAGCGCTTCCGGAAAGACCTCCGTGAAATAGTACATAACGTTGTCACGCTCGGCCTGCACATCGGGTTTGGCTAGATAAACCTCGCCGGTACGCCACCAGCGCTCTAGCAGTGCATCAAACTGGCGATAGAGAAGCTCGCGCTCCGTTTTCGACCACATCTGGTTTTCTCGTTTGACCAGTAACAAATAAAATTCACGGTGTATGCCCAGCACGGTCACGCGCTTTGCCTCCGTGGGGTGCGCCGTCAGTACGGGCATTACATTCACCTGTGACAGCGCGTCGGCAATTGTTTTTGAGGACATGCCCGATTCTTCCAGGGCCTGTAAGGTTTCCGCCCAGGAGCCCCGCACCGCCGGTAAGCCTACCTCATCCTCAAGGCGACGGCGAAACTGCACTGCGGCGTTCTCTTCCACCAGGTTCAGCAATTGAAAGGAAATACTTAATGCCTGGATAAATTTATCTTCCTGCAAGCTCGTATCGCCCTTTGATAAATAAGGTTTTTCTTCGGCCAGACTGTCGGCAATGGCCTCTTCTCCCAGCTCGCGCAGTACTTTGTGAAAGCGACTTTGCACCCATTGAAAATCATCTTTTATCTTTTGCCAGCCCCGTTGTTCTATTTTTGCTTTCATTAATTCTGGTGTTGTTTTTGTTTTCCGCTTGCTGCTTTCGCAAAAAAGTACAAGCTATTTGTTGGTGGGCCTTAAAATAAGGCAATTTCAATGGAGAAAAAAATATGGCGGGCAGTGCTTTTACTTTCGTAAAATAAATAAGATAGGTGCAACAATATCCAGGGATTCCTTTTCAAGAATAATATCCATCAGTAATTCCCGGCCACCTTCACTAGCCTCAGACCAGACGATTAGATCGGTATCCTTTGGTTCTTCCCGGAGGAACTCCTTCAGGGACATATCCGGATATTCCTCCTGCTCCAGGTCCTGGGCCTGTAAGTTGACCAGCCGCAATTGACTTTCGATGGCTTGCCGCCATTGTAGATTCGAATCCTCCTGCTCGGCATCGTTCGTCAGCAGGGCCACCCTGATTTTAGTGGGGTGATCTTTATAAAGTTTATAAATAACCGTACCCAATTCGGTATTGATTTGGCTGGCATCGTGGATGGGAATGGTTAGTCTTTTTATCCTGGATACGGGCTTGGGCTTCAGGATAAAACGAAGCTCTTCTTCCTTGATGACCTGTTCAATTTGATTAGCTACCTTATTGCTAAATATCAATTCTGTATCGAAATGGACTTCCGATTTTTCCAGGCGCTCTATCAGTGGTGCAAGTTTCTCTTTTCCTTCCGCCCCAAATTCATCCTCCGACTGTTCGGCCTCACTCTGCTCGGGTGTCTGCTGGTAGCCTAAAAGTAGCGTTTCAGACATGGGCACCGCCTGCAAAATTGTATCCGGCAAATCCTTTTCCTCTTTTGTAATATCTACCGGAATGAGCACACTGGGTCTCAGCAGATCTACGGCGATGTGGGGCGGGTTGGGATCAGACAAGCTGATTTCTTTTTTTCTGAGAAAGAAAAAATAATACAACACCGTAGCCAGCATCACCCCAAGCCCGAGGAGTATCGACGTTTTCTGCATAAAGAAAATCAGTGCCAGACAACTAATCGCCCCTACCCCGGCCGTTATTTTCACCAGTGGCACCCTAAAAGAAGGGATATACCAGACCGGATTGGTTCTTCTTAATTTTAAAATGGTCAGGCAAATTCCCGCATAAATGATAAGGTGTAAAAAGGAAGCTACTTCGGCAAATACTTCCAATCGACTCCGGATTAGCATTACCGCAACCGGCAGCGTAACCAATATCAGGGCGATGTGGGGCGTTCCGAATCGCTTGTTCACTTTACTGGCTCGATGGGTAATTAAATCATCATTACTCAAGGCAAACACACTTCGCGAGGCACTGATAACCGAGGCATTAGCACTGGATAAGGCCGCTAAAAGGGCTGCAAAGACGACCACAATGGCGCCCCAGTTCCCCAGCATATTTCGGGCCACCTCAACGGTAGCCGTCTCTCCAAATTGGCTCAACTGCTCCTGAGAGAAAGTCGATATACAAGCGAACATGATGAACGCGTACAACAAAGCTGCTATCGCAACACTGCCAATTAAGGAGCGGGGCAGATTGTAGTTGGGTTGCTTGATTTCTGCTCCGATATTCGCAATCTGTACGAAGCCCAGGTAGGAAGTAAAGATCAGGGCCGTCGTTGAGAAGATAGAAGACAGCCCCTGGGGTACCGTTTCCGTAAAGGCCACCGCATGCCCGCTCAGTCCAAAATAATCAACAATCCCGTAAGTGAAGATCAATACCAGCATTACGGTAAGCGATATGACCATCATATTTTGAAAGCGGCCGACTTTCTTTGTCCCCAGAATATTAACCAGTAGCAGCAAGAAGGTGAAACAAAAGGCCCATACGCTTTTCCCGGTCGTCCAGTTAAGGCCCAATTCTGCCAAAAAACTCAGGACGTATTCTCCAAAACTAATCAGGTAAAAAGCACAGGCGAAAATTAATCCAACCCACTGGGCAATGCCTACGATCGAGCCCCAAAAGGGACCAAAGGATCGCGAAATAAAGTAATATCCGCCTCCACTCTGGGGCATAGCCGTGGCCAACTCGGCCGTACAGGCCGCGACGATCAAAGCAATAAAACCACCAATTAGAAAGGAAAAAATGGCGGCAAATCCGGCATCCCCGCCCGCCAGACCGGGAAATACAAAGATACCCGCCCCCAACATGGCACCCAGGCCAATAGAAGTAGCCGAGGCCAGGCCGATGGTTCTTTTTAATTTATCCGACTCCAAATTAGGGTATCTATTTTTTAGTAACTAATTTTAATATACTAGAAATCATCACCTTTTCAAACTAGACATCCACAGAACTTTAGTAATACTCATTTGGTCGATAAAAAACTAATAACACCATGTTCGGGCTGAGCTGGGATATATTATTTGTTTACTTCCTGATCGGATTCGCCGTTTTTCTATTCATCAACAAACGGGTCTCCTTCGATATTGCCTCGCTAATCATCATGGCCTGCCTGATCTTAAGTGGGGTATTGACCCCCAGCGAAGGCTTATCGGGCTTTAGCAATCAGGCGACCATTACCATTGCCTGTATGTTTATCCTGAGTGAGGGCCTTACCCAAACCGGTGCGCTCAATCAAGTGGGCGACTTCTTCCTACGCCTGAACCGTTACTCTTTTAAGGTGGCGATCCTCATCATTATGTTGATCATTGGTGTGATATCGGCTTTCATTAATAATACGGCAGCCGTCGCCATTTTTATTCCCGTGATGATCAGCCTGTCTGATAAGCTGGGCAAAAGTGCTTCCAAATTACTGATGCCCCTCTCTTTTGCCGCCATGTTCGGCGGTGTCTGTACCCTGATTGGTACGTCTACTAACCTATTGGTCAACTCCATCGCTGCCGACAATGGTCTGGAGGCTTTTACTATGTTTGAATTTGCTCCAATGGGACTGATCTTCTTTGCCGTCGGGTTTATCTATTTATTCAGTTTTGGCATTGACCTCATACCCGATCGCCGGGAAAAGCGAAACCTCACCGACAATTTCGCCATGGACGAATTCCTAACCGATGTGGTTTTAAAAGAATCCTCCTCATACGTCAACACCCCCCTAAAAGACAGTACGATATTAGACGACCTGGATCTTGAGATCGTAACGGTTTACAATCGGGAAGGCAACTATAAGACGGATCGAAGTAGCATAAGGCTCCAGGCTAATGACGTTCTTCGCATACGGGGTAGCCTGGAAGAATTAAACCAATTATTGTACCGAGAGGATCTCCAAATACTGCCCGATCACGATTGGGAAGACTCCGACTTTGAGATTGCCAACGCCCAACTACTGGAGGTAGTGGTAGCTCCCGAATCTTCCTTCGTAGGAAAGAAACTCAAACAAATCAATCTCTACGCCGATTACGAAGCTATTCTGATGGCCATCCGTCAGGGTGGTGCCCTACAACAAGAAGATTTTGACGAAGTACGCCTTCAAGGTGGTAGTTCTCTGCTCTTATACGCTAAGAAAGAAAGAGTAGCGGATATCAAGGCCGCTGGGGAATTCATCTTGGCCACCGAGAAAAATATTACGCCCACCCGGAACCAGCTTATTCCGGTAGCCATCAGCATTATCTTGGCCGTGGTAGGCCTGGCGGCCTTTGGCATCCTACCCATCGTCAGCAGCGCGATTTGTGGTGTAATCTTAATGGTCTTAAGCGGTTGCCTGAGTAATGAGCAGGCCTGGCAAGCCGTCAATTGGAAAGTCATTTTTTTACTGGCGGGGATGCTCCCCCTGGGGCTCGCCATGGAAAAGACCGGCGCAGCCAGTCTGTTGGCCAACAATAGCGTGACCTACTTACAGGATTTTGGACCACAAGTGGTACTCTCCGCTTTCTTCTTTCTTTCGATGATGTTAACCAATGTCATTTCTAATCAGGCGACCGCAGCGCTCCTCGCACCGATTGCCATTGAGGTATCGCATTCGATAGGGGTACACCCAGAGCCCATGCTGATCGCCGTGACCATGGCGGCTTCCCTGAGCTTTATGACGCCCATTGGCTACCAGACCAATACCATGATATTTGGCCCCGGTCAGTATACCTTTTCGGATTTCCTCCGGATTGGTACCCCCCTGAATCTGATATTTTGGATAATTGGCACTATTTTTATTCCAATGATTTGGCCTTTTTAACGATATGAACTGGAACAAACTACAATCCGTATTTAAGCCGGTAAAGAAATATCGGTGGTCAACACTCCGTAAAGACAGCATAGCGGGCGCTATTGTCGGCGTGGTACTCATCCCCCAGGGGATGGCCTACGCGACTATTGCCGATCTACCACCCATCCTTGGTCTCTATGGCGGACTGGTCCCCTTATTTATTTATATGCTCCTGGGCCGGTCCAGAAATTTGGCCGTTGGCCCGGTGGCGCTGGATATGCTAATTCTTTCCGCAGGCCTGGGTTTATTAGTCGGGGACGACCCTGCTCAACGCATCCAGTACGCGATATTTATTGCTTCTCTTACCGGTCTTTTGCAGATACTGATGGGTGTCTTCAAATTAGGACGTGCTTTTAACCTCATTGCCCGACCGGTAATTTCCGGGTTCATCATTGCGGCCCCCGTCATCATCATTGCCAGTCAGATCGATACCCTTTTGGGCATAGACGTACCCAGTTCGCAGTACATCCATCGCATACTGGCCGCACTATTCCAGGAAATAGGCCAATTTCAGACGGCCACTCTCATCAGTAGTCTGATCTTCCTTTTTTTACTAATATTGGTCAAGCGACTCGTAAAAAATATTCCCGCTTCGGTGATCATCATGGGGGCTACCCTACTCGCCCTGACCTTTGTCCATCCGGCCGATTACGGTATTGAGCAAATTGGGAACATCCCCAAAGGATTTCCGGCTTTCAGATGGGAGCCTATCATTTTTGGTGAAATCAGAGAAGTATTCTCCACTGCCCTGACCCTGAGCTTTGTACAGTTCATGGCCATTGCCTCCTTATCCAAAACCTACGCGCGCCAGGGGGGCTATGCTTCTGACCCCAACCGCGAGCTAATTGCCGTAGGTAGCGCTAACCTGATCGGTGGCTTTTTCCAGTCTCCTCCCATTTCAGGTAGCTTTTCCCGCTCCGCTATTGCCAATGAAGTAGGTGCGCAGACTACTTTTTTCAATTTCATTTCCGCCCTCTTCATTGTCCTTACGCTACTGTTTTTCACCCCGATTTTCGAGCAATTACCCAGTAATTTACTAAGCGCCATTATTGTTCTTTCCGTTATTGGTCTGATTGATATAAAAGAAATCCGGTACTTGTTGACGACCAAACGGCGGGATGCGGCCATCGCTTCTATTACCTTCCTAAGTGTCTTGTTCATTGGTATTCAGGATGGAGTGATTATCGGTATATCTACCTCTGCGCTGGCCATTCTAATCAAACTTAGTAACCCGACTGCCGCCGAATTGGGTTTACTACCGGGCACCAGAGAGTTCCGAAATGTAGAACGCTTCGAGGAAGCCCAAAAGATTAGCGGAATACTTATCCTCCGAATTGACGCTTCTTTTTCCTTTGTCAATGCGAGTTTCTTCAAAAAATACATCCTATCTAAAAGCCTGAGAAGTCAACCCACTGCCTACGTCATTATTGACGGTACCACCATCAGCGACATGGACCTTACGGCCATGGAGTCTCTGAGCAGCCTGATCGAAGATTTGGAAAAATACGATATCGAACTCTATATCTCCGGCCTGATTGGACCGGTACGTGATTTACTCCAAAAGTCAGAGAGCGAAAACTTAAGGGATACCCAACGTTATTTTCCCACTTTGCACGATGCGGTTAAACATAGTCTTCACCTCCAGGACGAGGACGATTCCGGCGACCGACTGGAGCGGTATTTGGCAGATAGTGATTCTACCCACGTTCTGTCCTTACGGGACAATAACAAAACTAATCTTTAGAACCAATCCCCTCTGCTTGGCTAAGGGAGACTGCTTTTTAAAGCACATTTTATTCTCACTGAGGTTTACTTATCCATCGGCTTTAACCTTTTTTTATCCAAATGCTTGACGCCTTCTTTCAGCCAGAGCGGTGGCGTCGCGTCTTTGAGATAATAATCGAAGTATTGCTTCATCCGGATTTGAAAGTCCTTCTGATTAGCTTCCTTACGCAAATGGTGCGGCTCATCGGGATACGACAAAAGGATAACCTCTTTACCCAACCTGCGGGCGGTAGCGTAATATTCCAACCCCTGTACCCAATCTACGGCACCGTCGGCCGTACCATGCAGGATCAAGAACGGGGTAGAGATATTCTTTGCGTGGTGGATGGGCGACTGACTTCTGTACAGCTCCATATTATCCCAGGGGCTAAGCCCCATCCTGCCCTGCGACCATTCCAGAATCGGGCCGTTTAGATTACCCGTCCGTTTGTAGGCCACATTGTACATACTAATCAGATTGGTCAGGGGTGCTCCGGTAACGACGCAGGCAAACATATCGGTTTGCGTCAGAATAAAGGAAGACTGGTACCCGCCCCAGCTGTGTCCCTGTAGCCCGATACGCTCCGGGTCGGCATAGCCCAGGTCAATCACCTGCTGTGCGGCGGAAGTAATATCATCCAAAGCCGAACTGCCCGGTTTTCCTTCGTCGTAGATAATATCCGGCATCAGTACCAGGTAGCCGTTGCTGGCGTAGGTAGACATGTGGGGCCGGTCATCGTAAGTGGGCATGGAGAATTGATGGTGCCGTTGGGACATCTTTTCGTAGAAATAGATAATCATCGGATATTGCTTTCCCTCCTGGTAGTCGGCCGGTAAGGCTAGCGTGGCCTGCAGCTTATGCCCTCGTTTATCCGTGTAATCTACCAGCACCCGGCGTCCCCATTTAAAATCAGCTATTTGCGGATTGGCATCCGTTACTTTTTCAGGATTTTGGAAAGATAGATCACTCACCCAATAATCCGGAAAGTCCTCAAAGGTTTGTTCGGTATACATAAGGATCTCAGCATCCTTCGCTTTGGTCGGTCGACCGATCATTTTATCCAGGTAGCGGAGGGCTTTAGGCTTTTTGCCCAGGGTCACCTCGTAGAAACCAGATTTCTTCGTCCATTCTCCGTAAGCACTGAGCAATAATGGCTCCTCGACATTAAAGCCATCGGCTTTCGGATCGAGCTGAATGAGCCGAAAACGAATTTCTCCCTGCTTACCCAGGCCCTGCGTCAGATTGATGACCTCATCCGAGTCCAGCGAGAAGGCGTAGATATCGTATTTATTGTTGAGCATTAGCCAGTCGCCATCCAAGGACCAGCCCGCAATACCGTAGGTCGGCTTTTCAACCGGACGATCAAATTCTTTATTCTCGAAACTGACCTCTACCCCTTCCGTAATATTGGTCGTTTTTCCATCTTCAAAATGATAGAGCATCATGGCACCGTCCCGCGAATATAGGGCGTAATCGCCCATCGGGGATATTCCCAGATCGTGGTATACCCGCTCGGCAATAAGTCTGGTGTTTCCATTACGAGTATCCATGCGATACAGATCAGCGTAGCCCCCGGGTATATTGCGGTTGGTTCGATAAGCGGTATCCACCGAGGCCACTGCCCAGTGTGTCTTTTCATTGGTCCGTACACCAGACATATCTTCGGTCTCCAGCTGAACAAACCGACGACTGTCAAGATTGAGTACGGATAAATAAGTTGACTCCCGATCTCGGCTAGCGGTGATCATCTGCCGGGATTGCACCACTTCGTCTTTCCAGTGCCAAACGTCAACGTTGGCTTCCAACTCGTCTTCCTCTTTCAACGCATCCTGCTGCTTTTTAATACCAAAATAGAGCTGAGTGCCCGCTTCGTTCCATTCGGGCGTATCGTATTCGCTGATCACGTAATTTTTTGGGAAACCATTAGTCTCCGCGGTAAAGGTCTGGGCTTTCGCCAAAACCTCCATTCCGGCTTGTAATCCGGATATCCATAAAAGGATGTTTTCCTGCTCCGTTTTGCCTTCCGGCACGGCCCCGAATAATACCGCCAGTTGATCCCCTGCTTCATTCCAGGAAAGCTGGCTATAGGTATCGGTCCCGGTATGCAGGGGCCAGGTGCGGTGCTGCGTTAGGTCTTTCAGGTAAATACCATTCCCACTATCCCCATCGGCATCGATGAGGTAAGCCAGCAAATCGCCCGTCTCATTAAAATGATAAGCGGAGACATTACCAATATTTAGGCTTATCCCGGTCTTGAGGTCTTTAAGAATTAAATCACTACCGGCGTGTTTGGCTTCCGGATCAGCTTTAACCTTCCTGATTGCGATAAAATTGGAGGCTTCCGAAAATCGATAGTCCTGTACATCCTTAATGGTATCTACGCTTTGGGTGCTGAGCTCGTAAAGGTGTAGTGCACTGTTCACCGGCTTTTTCTGCTTTTTCAACTGCTTGGCTTCCGTCTCCATCGGATCAACCAGAAAGGCTAACCATTTGCTGTCGGTAGAAAAGTTGACCGATTTGGCATTCCAGGCCGTATACATTTTATCGCCTGCTAATTCCCGAATGGTGAAAGTAGCGGTATCTCCTTCGTTGGGCGCATAGGTATAAGTCATCCATTCACCGTTGGCCGAAATAGTGGTATTGGTGATTCGGTTCCATTCCTTGTAATCTTCCAGGCTCAGGGCTTTCTTTTCCTGAGCCGTTAGGGAGAGTACACAAATCGTAAAAAGCAAAGTAAAGGACAGTATTCGCATGCGATAAGGATTTTATTTTTGAGGGTATGCCTAAAGATAGACATTCTTTATTTGCCCCGATTAGGTTTTTATATTTGGTTCGCGACCAAAAGAACTATTCTTTCCCTCCGGGTTTAAAATGAGTATATAAAACACCTTCGTGGTTCATAAAAGTACCATCCTGGCGGTTCAAATCTAATTTTCCACCCGCAAAATTCGTGGCGGGTAAACCCAGAGTCTGGAAGATACAAGCCGTAGCGGCAAAGTCCCAGATACTTCCGCCGCCTTTTTCTTTTTTGGGCAGCTTTAGCATACAGGCCGGACCATTCTCCAGTACACGAATGGCATTCAATACGGCACCCGCTCCGGCGATTTCTTTGATTCCTGTCAAGCTCAGCTGCTCTACTTTCTCATTCAGCAACTGCTCTATTTGGTCGGCATGGGGCGTATCCTCCAGTCTTCGATCCGTCACGTAGCTGAGATCATTATTCCGGTGTTTAATCGCCCAGCGACGATTGTTCTTATAGGCCCCCACTCCTTTGATGGCGTGGTATAGGGTATCCGTACTGGGGTCAAAAACTACTCCAATGTAAGGCGTACCATCTTTTGCTACCAAAGCAATGGACACCGAAAATCCCGGTTGTTTGTTAATGAAAGGCAGGGTGCCGTCCATGGGATCAATGCACCAGAAAAAATCTTTTTCAAACCGACTACCGTCATCTTCGCGTTCTTCGGATAAAAGCGCCAAATCGAAGGGCTCACAGGTAGGTAGCAGATGAGAGAGAATAGCCTTTTCGCAGGCGATATCTACCTCCGTCACGACTTCTGAAGCGCGACTAGTGGCGCCCGATTTTTTCTCGACCACCACGTCCTTATGTACCGACTGCCGGATGGTCTTTCCGGCGGAAAGCGCAGCTTTGATCGCTGTATCCTTAAGTTGTAAAAAATCCATTTATAAATTATTGACTACTTCTGCGGTAATGCGTTCGCTATAACTATTAATCTTCCAATGGCCCGGACTCCAGCCTTTCAGGAAGCGATGAAAATCTGCCCAGGCTACTCGATACAAAGATCGCCATTCCCTTTCCAGGGCTTCGTTCTTTTCTCCCAGGGCTTGATGTAAGTATTCGAAATAGGTATCCAGGATTGGAGCTTCCAGGCGTTCACAGTCGTTTTCGTTGAGGCAACTTCCGACAAAATAGGCCACATCTTTCATCCCGCAGCCGCCGCCAACGTACTGAAAATCCACGCCGGCCACGGAGCCGTCTTCAGCAAAGCAGAAGTTAGCTAGCTTGGCATCGCCGTGTACAAAGGTTTTATACACCCCGGCGTTCAACTTTTCGTTAATGAGGGGAGCGGCTTCCTTCAAAGCCTGGTCCTCCAGTACGGCCAACTCCTGGGGCCGGGTATCCAAATGCCAGTAAGTACCCACTTGCCAAAGTCCCTCCGGAACGGCTTCCAGATAAGAGGCGTGAAACTGCGCCAACCAGGCCAGGCAGGCCGCTATTTCCTCCCATACGACGGCCTGCTTACGCAGCGGAAAGCCCGCTGTGTCCAAATCTTCCAGCACCATTAACAGCTCCTCTTCTTGTGTATTGATGGCAAAACATTGCGGCAGTCGAGCCCTGCTACTTTTACTATAGGTCTTATACCAATTGGTCTCTACCCGATAAGATTTCAGCTTCCGTTGATGGCCAATATTGGTATTCCAGCCGCGAGGATGGTTGACCTGATTGGGTAGCTGAACGTGCTTGACTACTACACTCTCCACCGGAGCTTGCGCCAGTTCGACGCGGATGATTTTGCCATATCCACTCCACAAATCCTGGATCACCTCCTTTTCTATTAAAGCAGATGCGCCCGTTTGTTGCAGAATAATTGACCTGAATTTTTCATTCATAGGGAGCTAAAGATAATGAAGCCATTCAAATTTTCTGCTTGAGGCGGAGGGAATCCTCCACACTTTTGAGTACCGTTCCGGGCCTATTCCCTTTCTAGTCTTCCCTCCATATCGGGATATTTATTTTGCTGCCCGGATGAATCTTTAGCCACAGGGGCGCTCCGGCATCTTCAACCGATTCAAGGCTTACCACTTTACCTGTTCCGTAATTGATTTGGGCATAAGGATTTTTATTACCATTTACGATCGCAATAAGTTGACTGCCTTTTACCATTTTCTTACTAATCATTCGGGTATTGCTAAAGGTAATAATGGTCTCTTCATTGGGCGTGAGCAGCGCTCTTTCTTCCTTACTCTTAGCGTAGCTAGCCCGGCCAATATAGTACGTCAAATGGAAGTATTTACCCTCCGGAGTGCGTTCAAAAATATTAACCGAAAAATCGAAATCTTTTTTATTGGACGTGATCTTAAATTCCCCCGAAAAGGAGCCGCTCATGATCAAATCGCTTACAAAGGGAGAAGTCTCAAACACTAAGCCATCACCCAAATTAATGCTGTCTTTGATAATGGGCCAGGGATAATAATCCGCGTTATGAAAGGTGGATCGATCCGCTAAGTCTATTTTGAGATGTAGAGGCTCCTGGTTGTTGTTTGCTTTGCTTAATAGCTGGTGGCTTTCATCAGCTGTGCCTGTACTTAAGAAATACACCAGAGAATCGTTACACATGTTACTTAAAGTAGATACATGCTCCCATTGGTTTTTGCCCATCACCTGGAAATTCACCTTGTCTTTTAGCAGGGCTGGTTTTTTCCTTCCTTTCAGGATATAATCGAACCATTCAAACGCTAAGCCTTCGCGAATATTGATACTTGCGACCGGGTCGATTTCGTAGCCCCGCAAAGTGGCACTCGAGGCAGATTGAGCCCCCCAATGATCGTAGGGCCCAATGAGTAAATAGTGAGGGGCATCTGGTTTGTATTTCAGGTGTTCTGTGTAGTAGTACATGGCTCCTCTTTGCCCATCATCGTAATATCCGGTAGTTGATAATATCGGGATCTCAATGTGCGCAAAATCTTCTTTGTAAGGAATCATGGCTTGCCAGTATTGATCATAAGTGGGATGACTAACCCACTCCTGAAATAAAGGATTGGGCACCCCATCAATGGAATCCATCTTGTTATAAGCTGCACCAGTCTCAAACCATCTGTTTTGCAGATTATTCCATCGATTGCGATCAAAATTGGCAGCGATGTCCAAGTATGGATTATTCGTTACGTAAGGAATCCACTTGTAGGGGAAGTTGTGAAAGATGTTATTCTCCATGGGAACATCTATCCCCGGGGCTGCGGAAACGGAGGGTATAATGGTCTTCAGAGCAGGGTGCACTTTTTCTTTCATGGATGCCCACTGTGAAAAACCGTTATAACTACCGCCGTACATACCTACTGTCCCATTGTTCCAGGGCTGTTGACTAATCCAGTCAATAACTACGTAAACATCTTTATACTCATGCCGGTAAGGTTCAATAGTATTTTTGCTTTGCCGCTTACCACGTGAGGTGGCGATTACGCCCACGTATCCTTTGGATGCTGCGATCATTGCCTGATTCTTGTTGGAGTCTTCCGCATAAATCGTGAAGATCAGAATAGCCGGCAAGGGTACTGTATTTCTTTTTCTGACCGTGATGACCGAGAGCTCAGCCCCATCTCGGGGCGAGGTAATTAGTTCCTCTCTGATCAGGTATCTATTGTTTTCATCCCGCACCGTTTCCTCAAAAATGACAGGTTCCGTTAGCGCGTAAACATGATACAGAAAATAGGATCTTAAAAGCGCCACTGCTTCATCAAGCAAAAGGGCAGACTTAGGAGCATGCTCATACCTGGATGTAAAAGCATCCGTAAATTGAACTACCGCATCGTAAGTAGTAAAATTTACGGTGACCGAAGCCGCTTTTGTATCCTCACAATTCTTCAGGTAATCCCTGAAAACAGCTCGATAGGCCTCTCCAAAGTCCTGTCCGCTACTAAGCTGCTTTATCCTGGCCCTCGAGAACAGCTCATACGGCATAAACATCGGGTGGTTTCCGTTTTGATTCGATCCTTCTCTTATCGCCTCGATGGTTTCAATAGCGGAGGCATAGCGCCCGGCCAGTATTTCAAACTTGAATTGTTCCCCCGGCGCTAAGCTTATGTTTTCTGATGTGACATGGTTCAGATAGGCTTGCGCCAAATTTCTCATCGCCACTTCTACCGCTGAGAAGTCTGACGAGGCTACTTTTTCGAATGGAAGCGTCTGGCCTTTTGCCGAAAGGCTGATTAAGCCCAAAAACAGTATGATTATTAGCTTTTTCATAGTTATTATTTTCCACTTTTATAGTCGTATAGCTCTAGTACATAAGAGCCATAACCATCATCTTGTACGTGTCTGATATTCGTTTTTAAAGTCGGCGCATACCAGAACGCCTCCTTAATTTTTGCGCTTCCGCCAATTGAGTTAGTGATGGTTCCTTTATACTCAATTTTATAAGCCATAAATCTCCCGGCGAGTACCGTGACTTCGCCGTAGGAGACCACCTCTACGTCTTGACTGGTCTTCATAGGCGTACCTTCTGCGTTTTTCCAGTCGCTCTCGTATTTCCACTTTTTACCAACCGCCAGTGGCCAATCACGAAAAGGAGTGCTACTGGTCTCCTGAGGTAAGCGAGTGGAGATCAAGAAGGTATCCGCTCCATTCCAAAACCCCAGGCTGCCTTTAAAGGCGACTACCTCTAATCGATCTTCGCCTTCCCATCGGATTTTTTCTCCGGCCACGCTTTTCTCTATCCAGGTCCATTTTTCACCTACCTTATAATCCTCCAGCGTCGGCTTATCCGTTATGGTTTGGCTTAGTGAATCAGTGTTTGACTTTGGGGGAATAATGGCACAGGAATTAAAGATCATTAATGCCGCGAAATAAAAAAACATGCTTTTTGTCATGACAATACGAATTTATTTTTTTCGATGCTCAATCGAAAAAAGAGTGAACGTAGGTAATCTAATGGTGAGCCGTTTTTAAAAAGTAATTATAGGCTATTCCAGTTTCTAAACTTAGCAGATTGTCGACTGGAGACCTCGAGCGTTTCGCCCGTTTTTAAGGTGATATGAAGCCTGTTTTTGAAATAGGGAGATATACTTTCTATATAGTCTGTATTGACGATTTGGCTACGGTTAACCCTAAAAAAGACATTCGGATCTAGTTTCTTTTCAATCAGATTTAAAGACTTTTTGATCATAGTTTGGTCTTTTCCAAAGTACAGACAAGCATAATTGTCCATGGACTGAATCAGCCTAATCTCCCTTAATGGAATAAAAAAACACTTATCCCCATCTTTTATAAAAACCTTGTAGTGGATGGGAAGTGGTTCCTGCTCTGGTTCTTTTTCGGCCAGGACTTCTTTTACTCTTTCCATGGTTAGCGTGAATCGTTCATCCCTAATGGGTTTTACCAGATAATCCAGCGCATTGATTTCAAAAGCTTTTACAGCGTACTGATCATAAGCCGTGGTGAAGACCACTTCGGGAACAACCGCCAATTCCTGCAGTAGATCGAAACCGGATTTTTCGGGCATGTGGATGTCTAAAAAAATCAAATCCGGAGCCTTTTTTTCCATCAAAACCAGGGCATCATTTACATTAGCCGCTTCTCCAAGAAGAACAAATTCCGGGTATTTAGCGAGTGCTCTTTTTAATTCTTCTCTTGCCAGGCGCTCGTCGTCAATGATTACAGCAGTATAGGAATTCATGATGTTTGTATTGGAATTAAGAGCGTGACGATAACCCGGTCCCCGGCCTCATCGTCTAATGAAATCGAAGCCTCGCCATTGTATTGAATGAATAATCTTTTGGATAAATTTTTTATACCCAATCCTTTATGGTTATCCCCCTGGGTAAGTCGGCCCGGGTTCTGGACAACTATCCGTACCTGCTCCCCTTGCTTTTTAATGGAAAGCAAAATAGTGCCTCCGTCAATTCGCTTATCAATTCCATGCTTGATCGCATTCTCTATCAGGAGCTGAATACTTAAAGGTAATACCAGGGTATGTGCTAAATCTTCCTCCATTGAAACAGAGAGGTCCAGCCGCTCTTCAAAGCGCATTTTCTCTAATTCTACGTAATCCTGCACCAGATTTAGCTCCTCTTTTAAAGGGATGAGTAATTCTTCTTTCTCATAAAGAGAAGTACGTAAAATATCAGATAATAAGTCAATGGCCCGCCTGGCCTTTTCAGGCTTTTCAATGACCAGCGATTTAATGGAATTCAGCGAATTGAACAAGAAATGAGGATTCAATTGGTTGGTCAAATTATCTAGTTGCGCTTGTTTGGCAATAAGTGAAAGCTCCGCATTTTGGGTAGCCGTAACGATTTCTCTCTGATAGTAATGATATAAATGATAAGCCAGCACCCAAATAGCCATCGTACGTAAACCGGTTATTAAAATGGGCTCCCAGGTTAGTAAGGAGCTTAAGAGTACCCGGTCCTTATTCAGAATCAATACCTGGAAGTAATGCCATTTCAGATTATTCAGTAGCATAAAAGCAATGGACAGCAGGATGATGGCAGGTAGGATCCTTCTGAATAATAGGGTAAGATTCAAGGTATGCCAGCTAAGCCGTAAGGCAAAATACCGGTACAGATGGGTAAGCCCTATACCAATGCCAACATCAAGCACATAATTGAGCAAGTTAAAGCCAAAACCATAATCTGAGCTAGTCACTACTCTATACGCCCAATAGGCCGATACTATTCCCCAACCCAGGAACTGACATTTCCAATACAGAGAAAGGTGTTTGTCTGGTTTCATCCTATTATTCCTTTCATTCATACCCCAAAGTAAGTCTATTCAGGCAGGACTGTAAAGGAAAAGTACAGGAGCGTAAAAATTCAGGGCTTAACGCAAGAAATGGGGTTTTACTTAGTCTTCTTCAAAATGCAACTTTCATCCTATATGCGGTGTCGTAGCCAATTTTTCTCGGTATTGCTTTTCCAGGAATTTGGCGAAAGTGGCTTTGTCATTCCGTAAGGCTTTCATTCCTTCTCCGTTTTGAATGGTCGGATGAATAGCTCTGAGGTGATTATCACTCCACAAAGCAAGTTCTACAAGTATAGGCGTCAAAGCCAATCCTTTATCGGTTAAAAGATAAAGATTGGTCTTTTTATTATTCGGTCGTTTTGTTTTTAGGACGATCCCTAATTCTTCCAGCAATTTGAGCTTCTTCGAGAGAATGTTGGTTGCGATGGCTTCTTCACTTTCCGTAAAGTCTTTAAAGGTCTCTTTGCCTTCGATGAGCATCTGCTTAACGATAACCAACATCCACTTGTCGCCCAAAACGTCAAGGGCGGAAGTAAACGGGCAATCACACCTGAATTCTTGTGGCATAGGTTAAACTTCAATATAATCACTTGTAAAACACAAGTAAAAGTACTGAATCTTTAGTTAGGAGACAAGTCTTCTTTCTACCGAATTGATGACTTCCTGTAAATCGGTAGAAATATCCAACCGACATTCTATCGAAGAACGAGATACCAAAATCAATTTATTACTTGCAAATTGAAATTAAAATGCAAAATAGCTTGCAAATTGAAAGTATTATCGTATTATTGCTTTCGAAAAGCAACTAATAATCGATCGTAACTAAATAGGTAACATGAGAAAAGCAGTCTTAGCTATGATGTTAGCTGGTGTTTTAACCAGCTGTAACAGCACAAAAACAAGTTCGAAAAACAATCAATTAACGGAGTCAAAAAAATCAATAACCATGAGTAAAAAAGAAATCGTAGGCACATTTTTGGGGGCAGTTGCCCAACAGGATACCACAACCATGCGTGAAATGGCCAATGCCGATTACATCCAACACAACCCCTTTATTCCAACTGGCTTGGAGCCATTCATCGGAATGCTACCCATTTTAAAAGAACACGGTACCTATGCCGAAAACGTACGAATGTTTGAAGATGGGAATTATGTATTTATGCACAACATCTGGAAAAATGCCAAACCTTTTGGAGCGGATGAAATGGTGGCTTTCGACATTATTCGCATAGATGAAAACGGAAAAATAGCCGAACACTGGGACGCCATGACCACCCTGGTGAAAGAAACCGCCAGTGGAAGAACCCAAACTGATGGACCGAGTAAGGTGGAAGACCTCGACAAAACTGATGCCAATAAAGCCCTGGCCATAGCACTCATAGAAGATGTCCTGATGGGTAAAAACCCAGGTAAGATCACCGAATACATCAGTGCAGAACAATACGACCAGCACAATCCGGGTATAAATGATGGCTTGAGCGGAATTCTAGAAGCTGTAGAGTACCTCACTTCACAAAACAACATGTTTAAGTACAACAAAATACATAAGGTACTGGGGGAAGGGAATTTCGTGCTAACCGTAAGTGAAGGGGAATGGAGCGGTAAACCGCAAGTATTTTACGATTTATTCCGAATGAAAGAGGGCAAGATCGTAGAACACTGGGATGTCATTCAGGAAATTCCGACCGAAGGCCTGGCCCACGACAACGGTATGTTCGGTTTTTTGTAAAATTATTTGGCTTTCACTTATGCTTCTAGCGCCTCAGGCCCTAGTTAAGTAGGTTGCCCATATTGAGTCTGTAATAAGGTGCTGGCTTTTTTGGGCTAGTTCGAGGCGCAAAAATCGCGGATAGCCTAGCTATCCAAGGCTTTTTGCAACGAAGAAATCGCCCCAAAAAGACGCAGATTATTGCT
>DATFKA010000073.1:0-89385 GCA_035268885.1 Saprospiraceae bacterium | reverse complement strand
AGCAATAATCTGCGTCTTTTTGGGGCGATTTCTTCGTTGCAAAAAGCCTTGGATAGCTAGGCTATCCGCGATTTTTGCGCCTCGAACTAGCCCAAAAAAGCCAGCACCTTATTACAGACTCAATATGGGCAACCTACTTAGCATTCACGCCGTAAGAGATTTTGCATATTATCTACTCCTCTTCTAGAAATTCCATCAGTGCTTTATCGTGATGGTTACGGATGTGGCAATGGTCATCAAAGAACATTGTCGTCCCATTATCTGTGGTGTAGGGCTCCCATTTGGGTAGCCCTTTGTGGTTCGGATCACCATAGCGCGCAAAGTTAATCCAGGCCTGACTTACTTTATCGGCCAGGTTCTGGGCACCGCGCCCACCTCCGGTCTTATTTTCAGCACGTTGAATGTTATCAAACACAAAAGGCAGTTCCAAACAGTGGAAAGACTTGTACTTGCCATCCATCGCGGGTGATTCCCAGGTAAACATATACATATACACGGGTGCACCACCTTTGATCGTACTCTTCACATTGGCCTGATGTACAGTCCCCGGCCGGAAGAGAGCATCGACGTGCATTAGATCAGAAGGGCGCTTATTTTCCGGATAAGCTTCTTTGACCGCTGCGATGTAAGCATCGGCCCGGTCACCATATTGCGCTTTAACGGCTGCCATGACTTGTTCCTCGGAGGCCCCGAAAAGCGCTTGCCCAAACAAAGAAGCAAACTCGTGTTTCACCGTACCAATCATCAGTGGAATATCTTTAGAGAGTACCAGGGCGTCGTCGGAGAGCATCTGGTAAGGTAATAGATCCCCATCTATACTCGGGCCCCAGCTTAGTCCAAATCCACCTACGGGTACGCCCGCCTCGTTCATCCGGCCGGCTACGGTCTGTAAAGCCTTTTGGCTGGCCGCGGCCAATTCATCGAAGTCCACGCCCTGGATTTTATCTACCTCCTCTTCGTCAATCTCCAACTCCTTAAGCGTCTCAGCGCCAACCTGTCGGGTCCACTCCTGCTCCAGAATATTACTCCGAAAAGCACCGGACTGATTCACAGCTTTGTGGAATAGCCCATTGGCCGAAGGCATAGCCATGAGGGTATTGACTTTAGCCCCTCCTCCCGACTGTCCGAAGATCATCACATTCTCGGGATCGCCACCAAAGTTTTCGATATTTTTGTTCACCCACTCTAGCGCCATGCGCATGTCCAGGATGCTATTATTCGCCGAATACTTATATTTTTCGCCGTAAGCGGAAAGATCCAAAAAGCCCAATACATTCAGCCGGTGATTGATGGATACGACCACTACATCTCCCTTTTTGGCCAGGTTCTCACCGTGGTAACCCGGTAATTCCTGAGAAGAACCCGTAGTAAAGCCACCACCGTGTATCCAGAATAAGACCGGACGCTTTTTACCATCGTCAATGCCGGGAGTCCAGACATTCAGTACCAGGCAATCTTCGCTAGCGTAGCCCCAATCGTGATCAAAGACAAATTCGGACTCGTCTTGTACTTGCGTGGTCGGCTGTAAGAGCGGTGCTACCGGGCCCCAGCTCATTGAGTTACGTACGCCCTCCCAGCGCTCTACGGGCTGTGCCGCTTCGAAGCGCTTCGCCTGGGCATAGGGGATTCCTTTGTAAGTAAAAATACCATTGCGAACAAAGCCTCTCACCTGACCAGACTCGGTATCGGTAACGGCCACATCAGCGCCCGTTTGAATCTGGGCGGCTGCCCAAAAAGGTGTTAAGCTCAGTAAAATAATTAGAATTTTTTTCATTGTATATTGGTTGAATTGCTTGATAATTTTTATCCTTTTTTACCGTAAGGTGGCTCCTACCGCCGCTGCCTACGCTTACTGAACCAAAGAAATAAAAAGCCGCTGAGCAGCCAGGCCGGCAGGGTCAGAAAAGACAGAAATATGCCTTGAGAAACGGAAAGCAGATAAAAGCCTACCGCACTAATCCCCCAGGCCAGTAAAACCGAAATATTAAAATCAATGCCGGATTGCTCAGCGTAATTACGGGTAATCTTCCACTTGTCCGCGAAGAAATGCTCAAAGACAATCACCGCCCCAACGGGCGCCAGGATAAAACCATACAGGGCGACAAAGTCTAGTAACTTCATGGCAAAGGCCGGAAAAACTCCCGCAATCGTAGCCAAAGCTCCCGCCAGGATGGTTGCCCAAAAAGTAGAGGCTCTGGGCATAATCGCCTGAAAAGCCAGGCCGGCTCGGTAGATAGTGGGATTTGCCGTCGTCCAGCCCGCAATGACTACCGCGATAATCCCGAAAACACCAATGGCATTATAAGCCAGAGGTCCCGGAGCAACCGAAGGTGCCTCCCCACTGGCCAGAACAGCCTGAGCTTCCGGCGATTGGATATAAACCGCATAGAGCAGGGCCGCTGCAATCCAGGCTACATAATGCCCGACGTACATACCCGCTGCCGTCGTCCAACCCGCAGTGGGCTTTTTGGCATAACGAAAAACGCTGAGGTCTGACATACCAATGTGCATGGCTGCATTACAGAACCAGGACCAGATCATGACATGCCAAAAGGTATATTTAACCTGTCCGGGAAAGGGCTCGCCACCTTCCCCCCAGATATTCCAGAAGTCCCGGAAACTACCCACACCTAATTGGTTTAAAGCGACGATGCCACAGGCTACAAAAGCCAACACGATCAGGGGCGAAAGCCAGTTGGCCACACGGGCTACGGTGCTGTAGCCACGGGCTGCTATAATCGAAATAAGGGCACCGATAATCAGCACGATCACGACCCAGGTAACACTATTGGGCATGGTATCCGTCAATTTGGGCATTTCCATATCAAAGGGGATACCCACCGCCGTCGCAGAGACCGTCACCATAGCACCGGCCAGGAAACAGAATAGTATCCCGTTGGCCAAATTATAAAAAACGACCAGTCGCTTACCGCATATTTTTTCCAAATGGTAGTACAGGGTCAGTCGGTGTTTGACCGCAATCTCAGCCGTGAGAAACCGCCAGCTCAGGACTGCCAGTAAGTTCCCCAGCAGCAAACCGACAATCAAGTCAAAGGCGCTAACCCCCGTCGTAAGGAATAAAGGTCCAATTACGAATTCTGTACCGGCAGCGTGCTCGCCGGCGTACATCCCTAAAAAGCTTTTCCAGCCTTTCCATTTGGAGGCGGGCACCGGCTGGCGCTCGTATTCCTCGTGTTGTACCTGTTGTTTTTCTTTGGTCATATTGTTGTGTTGTTGAAGGCATGCCGAGCCCCTAGTGGTTGGCGTTTATTTTCTTCATGGCGTAGTGTTTCTTCAGGAATTTTTTATTGATTTTTTTATCCGACAAAACGATCGCGGCGCCCAGGGCAGAACCCAAAGGAGACTGTGTCGTACGCATTTTTACTTCTGTAAAGTGCTGCGATAGCATATTCACATATAGATCATTATCTGCAAATCCTCCGTCAATGTACAATTTGTTAATCGTGGTATTCCCCATCGCTCGTTCAACCGCTGCAACCTGTAATTCAACTAACTCGAGCATCAATTGATGGTAAGCCTCTTCAAAGCTATTGAAATCACTTAGTTTATTCTCAAGGGGTGCCACTCGTTCCAGTTCGATCAATTCGAAACAAAAAAAGTGTTCCTTTTTTGCTCGCAATTGTTCGTAGACTGCCGGATTAAAAGTAATATTTTTATAGGTGTCTTCCGGTTTTGCAAAATGGTTTTGTAAACGTTTCACTTGAGTACTGAATTCCTTGCCCAAAAACAAGCGGGCCGCTTTAGTCGTATCGCCATCGATTCGCAAAAAATGCAGACCATCCCGCTGAAGTTCTTCATCCGTCAAAGGAGTTGAATTAAAAGGATTCAAAGCAATACTCCAGGTACCGGTCGAGATGAGCAAAAAGGGCTTTCGATCTGCTTTTAGATAAGGTAGTAAAGCCCCGGAACTATCGTGGATACCCACACCTACCCTTATTTTTTTTCCATTTACCCGGGTATTGATACTGGTATCCGTACTCACTACCGGTGGCAGTATTTGATCAATATTTTCTTTGTATACCCACTCGTGATAGTCCTGTTTCCCAAAATCCCACAGGCCGGTATGACAACCAATACTCGTAAATTCACTGACGGGCAGCCCCGTCAGCAGGTAGCTCAGGTACTGGGGGAAATGTAGCGACCATTGTATTTGCTCAAAGACCTCCGGTCGACGATGCTTCAGCCAATACAATTGCATCCCGGAATTGAGCATACCCAGCTGTGGTGACGCCGTCTGTCGGGCGATCCTGTCGGATGCACCATAATTTTCGTAGAATTGTATTTGCAGATCTTCGGGGTAAGGTTTTAGATAATTGTACAAGGGGGTCAGGGGTTTCCCCTGTTGGTCGAGGTGTACGAAACTAGCTCCGTAGGTCGAGAAATTGATGGCTGTAATGGGGTATTGGTTATCGTTCATTAGTTTTCGCAAGCTACTTTTTACCCATTTTTCGACGGACTGGAGGTCATCGCAGGGATAACCATCCTCGTCGGTCTGCTCTGCGAATCGTACGTATTCTCGATATACCTCCTGGTAGCCCTCATCGAAGATGAAGCATTTTTTATTGGTCTTTCCTATGTCGAAGATTAAAGTCACTTTGTTGTGGTGTTAAGCCTTACTTAGGCGGGCTGTTGGGGATATCAGCATGGCGGCTTACAGGCCGGTAGCTACTACGTCGGAGCCTCTTTCCTTAATTAATTGCTTGCGGACGTGGAGGGCCCGATAGGCGGCCAGGGGTAATATTGCGCCGCCGCTTCTACGCCGGGCCTCCTGTACGAGCGGTCGCACGTCGGTACGGAAAGCAGCCTGTAGTACTTCCTGGGCCATCACCGGATCATTATTCTCCTGAGCTTCTTTTAAGGCCCGGCTATCAATCAGGAGGGCTTTTGCGTAAGCAATCCGGATCGCCTCCAAACTCTGGATCAAATCTTCCAGCGGGTCTTTAATATTGTGGCTGGCGTCAATCATCCAGGCCAGTGGTGGATTATTACTTTCGTTGTGCTCCATCCCGTAGACCAGTTCGTTGAAGATCAGGAAGAGTTGGTAGGGTTTGATACTGCCCACCGTCAGATCATCATCACCATATTTGCTGTCGTTGAAGTGAAAACCACCCAATTTACCCTTCATCATCAAGGTAGCAACGATCTGCTCAATGTTGGTGTTGGGCAGGTGATGACCCAGGTCAACCAGTGTGTAGGCACGTTCTCCACAAGCATTCGCCAGCATTAAAGAAGTACCCCAATCCTGGATAACGGTGCTGTAAAAACTGGGCTCGTAGGGCTTGTATTCAATGTACATTTTCCAGTCAGCAGGCAGGTGTGCATAGATTTCCTGCAAGCTGTCTTCGGTATGTTGTAAGGCCTGGCGGAAATTATTCTGTCCGGGAAAAGAAGCCCCATCGGCCAACCATACCGTGATACTTTTAGAACCTAATTTTTCGCCGATATCAATGACCTCTTTATTGTGGGCAATGGCCTGCGCCCGAACGGCTTCACTAGTATCGCAGAGCGAACCAAACTTGTAGGTCTCGTTCTGCCCCTTTGGATCCTGAAAGGTATTGGAGTTGACCGCATCAAAAGTAATATCTAGTGAGGCCGCTAGTTCCTGGATAGCGGCGGCATCTTCGGGAATGTCCCAGGGAATGTGTAATGACACCGCTCCTGCCGCCCGGGTCAGCGCATGTAACAAAGCAACATCTTCAATTTTCTGTTCCAGACTCCCTGGTTCTCCACCATAACGGAAGCGACCAAAGCGGGTGCCCCCGGCTCCCAGGGCCCAGCTTGGGATAGCAATCTGCAAATCCATCAATTGGCGAACGATCCGTTCGACATTGATGCCCTGTTTTTCCAGTTCGTTACCCAGGAAATGGTAACGATGGGCCTGTTCTTCCAGCTTGGGTTCGTTGAGCTCCTGGATTTTTGATTTTGCTACTTTCATAGTTTTTTTTTGATTGTGTAGTTGTAGTTTCGCTAAGGAGAACTGGGCGTAAACCCTCCCTCATCAAATAGTAATGTATGGAGCTTAATTATCTTACAAAGGCGGTGGCCATACCACCGTCTACGTTTATCATATTACCGGTTGTCTTGTCCAGGATCGCGACCAGTGCAAATACGCCGTTGGCAATATCCTCCGGTAGAATGATCTTGTTCATCAGATTGCGCTTGGCGTAATGGGCCGGCAGGTCTTCCACACGAATACCATGGGCTTTGGCGCGTCCTTCTGCCCATTCGCCTTCCCAGATTTTACTACCGACGATCACGCCATCCGGATTCACCGTATTCACGCGAATATTTTCTCCACCCAACTCAGCAGCCAGCAGACGCGTCATGTGTTGCTGCGCTGCTTTGGCCGTGCCGTAGGCTACATTATTGGGGCCGGAGACCAGACCATTTTTACTGGCGACATTTACAATGTCACCCCCCATGCCTTGCTTGCGCATAATACTGGTGCCCGCCTGAGCTATCAGGAATTGTCCTTTGCTCAGTACATTTTGTAGCAGATCCCAATCCTTCTGAGTCGTATCCGCCAGGGACTTTGAAATGGCCAATCCGGCACTATGGACGATAATATCTACCCCTCCAAATTCCAGGCAGGCTTTTGCGTAAGCAGAAGCGACCGAATCGGCATTCGTCACATCACAAACGGCATAAGTAGAGATATCCCGTTGATAGGATTCATGGGCTTCTTTGGCCCGGTTCTCGTCGAGATCGGTTAGGATGACATTGGCTCCTTCCGCAGACAACTTATCGGCGATGGCCTTCCCAATACCGCCACCGCCGCCGGTAATCAGGGCAACGCGTCTGGAGAGCGGTTTTTCGGGTGGCTGTCGCTTCAACTTCGCTTCCTCCAGCAACCAATATTCTATATCAAAGGCTTCCTGACGAGGTAGTGCGGTATACTCGGTAATGGCCTCTGCACCACGCATCACATTAATGGCATTGATGTAAAATTCACTAGCTACACGAGCGGTTTGTTTATTTTTTGCAAAGGTAAACATGCCCACCCCCGGATAAAGGATCACGACCGGATTCGGATCACGCATTGCCGGACTGTTTGGATGTTTACAAGACTCGTAATATTCGGCGTATTCCTTGCGGTATTGCTCAAATTGAGGTTCTATTTGCTGGCGAATGGCTTCGTAGTCCGAAAGATCTTCAGACGGGGCTACATCCAACACCAGGGGCTGAATCTTGGTCCGCAAAAAGTGATCCGGGCAAGAAGTCCCCAGCGGAGCCAATTTACTCAGATCCTTACTATTAATAAACTGAAGGACACGCTCATCGTCAGTAAAGTGGCCAATCATCTGCTTGTGACTTGAGCAAAGTCCTCTCAGCACCGGCGCTAATTCAGCTGCCTGTTTTTTGCGATCGGCTTCCGCCAGACTTTCTACGATTTGTCCACCAAAGACAGAGCCATCTTTACCTAATCGCTCTTCGATATAATCAGAGGCTTGCTCGATAACCTGCAGGCTATTGATATAGCATTCGTAGGAAGTATCGCCCCAGGTAAACAGACCGTGACCGCCCAGTACTATTCCTCTGATTCCTGGATTTTCTTCCAGGCACTTTTCCAATTGGAGCCCCAGGTCAAAACCGGGACGCTGCCAGGGCACCCAGCCCATCTTATCACCCCAAATCTCTTTAGTAATCGCTTCACTATTTTTAGCAGCTGCAACGGCAATCAGGCCATCCGGGTGCAGATGGTCGATATGCTTAAAGGGGAGTAAACCGTGCAAAGGCGTATCAATGGACGGTGCCCGGCTGTCCAGATCATAAATGCAGTGGTAGAAAAGCCCCACCATTTCATCTTCGTGCTCAATACCCCGGTAGACGTTTTTTAGTGAACGTAAACGATCGGTGTACAGCCCCGCGATACCCTCGCGCGTAAGGGTGCCGATATCACCACCGGAGCCTTTCACCCACATGACTTCGACGTCTTCGCCGGTAAGCGGATCTTTCTCGATGGTTTTACAGCTGGTGTTTCCACCGCCATAATTGGTGATACGAAGGTCGGCGCCCAGTATATTGGATCGGTACAAAAAGAGGGCTACCTGATCATCGCCAAGGGAGGCGGCGTGATCTTCGTCCCAGAGGTAGTCTACGTGTTTAAATTTTGTTTTTGCTTTCATGGTTGTTGTGTTGTTTAGCCTCTTCGGGGCTTGTAAGCACCCGCCTGCGGCGGGCTTGTTGTTTTGTGTGGTGGCTTATAGCCAGTCGTGATCTTTTAGCCAGGCGGCGAAGGCAGCTATCCACTGGTCACTGGGGGCTTTTTGCTTTCGCATACCGAAGCCGTGCCCACCACGCTCGTAAATATGCAGCTCGATAGGTGCCTGGGCCATATTCCACTGATCGTACAATTGCGTACAAAGCGTCTGAAAGCCAAAGACATCATCGCTGGTTACTGCCATGAATAAAGGCATGGGCTTAGCTGGCATTTGTTCTGTATTCACCACGTGTAAAGCCGGATAGATTGGTGCAGCAAAGTCTGGGCGGTTGGCTTCCGTACTATATTCCAAGGCCGCCGCACCGGCCACCGTGCCTCCCGCCGAAAAGCCGATGATCCCAATTTGATCTTCTTTTACCTTAAATTTCTCTGCGTAGCGGCGCACATATTCGATGGCGGCTCGACCATCCGCCTTAGCCAGCTCGATGATGGGTGCCATTTCCCGGTCCATCTCTTCCTGACTCTTTTGTAGCTTGGCCATAAATTCTTGCATCGGGTTTTCTCCGGTCGGTACGAGACGGTACCGCAAGACAAAAGCCGCGATGCCCCGCTCAGCACACCATTCCGCCAGATGATTCCCCTCGTTATTGATGGCCAGAAAATGGAATCCGCCTCCCGGTGCAATGATCAGCGCTGTGCCGTTGGCCTTCTCCGGGTCTGGTAAAAAAGCCGTCAGCGTAGGCTCAACGACATTGGAAACCATCTCCGCACCATTAGGCATTTTGAAGGTTCCTTCCTGCTTTTTCCAGTTTACTCCTTCGGTATTGGGTTCGGAATCCAGATGGATTACTTGTTGGGCCTGAAGGCTAATCAAAGTCAGACTGAAGCTGAGAAGGATAAGGATTGTTTTTTTCATTTTTTGTGTTTTGTTACCCTTTTAGGGCTTAGTTTTTTTTGACGTTGAGGCAAGGCATACCCTGTATTTACTGCAAGAGTCTTTGGCGATACGGAGTGGCTCGATCATCCGGCAGGATACCGCTCCAATTCATCCCAAAACCAAAATCGTAGCGGTTGCCGGCGCTATCTTCGTAAGGTTCCATATCGAAAGGTACATCTTCGGCCTGTTTTTCTACCGTAGTCATATTAGCTGGCATTTGTGCTGGCAGAAGCCCGGATGGTTCGGCTTTTCCCGAAAGGAGATCAAAAACCGCCTGATCCTGTACATTGAAGTTAACCAAGATCGCCTTGGCCATTGGTTCCACTTCACTAAATACCATTGGGTTAGCTACATTCACCGAAACGATGACCGGCTTACCTTGCATTTTGGCTTTGGTTGCTGCGACTAGTTCGGCATCCGTGACGTTGGGGGTTGTGACCGTTTTACCCTGGTAACTACGGTTTGTAAAATCCTCCAGTGGATCGCCTCCGGCAATACTGCTTGCTCTGGCTTCGGTTGCGGTATAAGGTTCGTATTGCAAACTGATGGGCAAGTAGCCATTTCCTCCTTTCGCGACATCGGCCTTATCATAGCCTAGCATACCCCGGGGACTTTCAATAAAGACCAGGGCAACGTCGGCCTCTTCTGGTTCTACAGTCACCTCAAAATACTCGGCTAGCATTTCCAGATCAACGGGATATTCGGTACGGGCAGGAATTTCCATCCCGATAATATTGCGACTCGCCGGAACGTAACGCTGCGGGACGTATACTTTCGTTTTTTCCGCTAAGGGTAAGACCCCCTCCTGATTCTTGAGCATCACGACCGACTTGAGTTGTGCTTCGTAACCGGCCTGCATAAATGCCGGCTTTCCGACGGTAGCTTTTGTCTCCTCTACATCCAGATAGGGATTCTCAAAGAGTCCAGCGCGGAAGATATTTCTGAGTAGGCGCACGGCCGATTGCTCCATCCGGGCCCGCATTTTTTCTTCCCCGATTTTTTCAATACCCATTTGGTAAGCATCGATGATGGGTTGGGCCTTATTATTCCCTCCAAACTGATCGACCCCCGCCATTAACAGTCTAAAGTGGCGTTCTTCTTCCGAGATGGTCTCCGCGCCCCAGGAATGGCCGTCGATAAACAGATCCATCACGTTGTGGTCGGCGGTGACACCCCAATCCGTACAAACCACACCGTCGTAATTGTATTTCTCTCGCAACAGGTCCGTGATCATATATTTACTGTAGCTATTCCCTACATTTTCACCATTCTCTTTATCCTGTCCCCAGGAGATGGTGTAGTAAGGCATCACGGCCGCTGCCATATTCGTCGGGCCCTCCAGATCAAAAGCACCTTGTGTGAAAGGAATCAGGTGTTCGTCAAAATTCTTTCCTGGATAGACGGCGTATTTGCCAAAACCGTAGTGGGCATCGCGCCCCCCTTCTCCGGATCCGCCACCCGGCCAATGTTTGACCATGGCATTGACACTTTGGAACCCCCAGCCGCTCGCTATTTCCTTATCGCCAGCTGAGGTCTGGAAACCATCGCAATAAGCTTTCGCCATGGCGGCGGAGAGTAATGGGCTTTCGCCAAAAGTTCCACTGAAGCGCAGCCAACGGGGCTCGGTAGCCATATCCACTTGCGGTGAAAGGGCCGTAGAAATACCCATGGCCCGGTATTCGATCGAGGCAATGGCTCCAAATTGGCGTACTAGTGCCGGATCAAAAGTTGCGGCCATACCTAAGGAATTCGGCCACATAGAGATATCCCCTTCTGCGGCGACATCAAATTCCGCGCGAGCGATGGTCCCGTGTCGGGGGTCGGAGCTATTATTGGCGGGGATGCCATTACCTACGCTTTCGCAAAAAGCCTGGACTTTATTGCTCCATTTCGCAGCGACTGCAGGGCTCTGTACATTAGTCACCAGTACGTGGCGTAAATTATCTTCGTCTAGAAATTTCTTTTGCTGATCGGTGGGTTCGCTGGGATCAGTCACGCCCTCTTCGTAAGGCTTGCCATCGTAGGTACCTCCTCTGGGGCCAGCATTCCGCGTCGGGATAGCCTGGTGGGCGGAGTAGAGCATCAAGCCCGCAATCTCTTCGATCGACAGCCTGGCAGCCAGATCTTTGGCCCTTTCTTCGTAGGGTAGTCGCCAGTCTTCGTAGGGGTCTAATTTCCCGTTTTTATTGAGATCTTTGAAGGCCAAACCCTGGTCTTCCAGGATGCTCACGCCAGATTCGGGTACGTAGCCCAGTGTCTGGCCGCCAGGATTTTCAAGCAGATTGTAGTTGTCCTTTGGTTGCTCTGTCCATTTTTGTTGGCTACAGGACATACCCAGGCTGAGTACTATGGTTGCCAAACAGGTTAGCTGATATTTCATACGTTTTCGTGTTGCGCCCCTTTGCCATAGGCATCCCTTTGGGGCAGGGCTTGATGCAGTTGAGACCAGGCATACCTGGTCTTCATTATATATTGAAAGTGTTATTACCACTTTTTAATGCATACTCTTTTCCTTGCCAGATAAAAGTACCCGTCGTTGCCGAGGGTAAGCTGATTTGTGCCTCGAGCTTTGCGCCCCGACGCTGATACTGCACTTCTATCATTCCATTTGGGTGCGGCATTTCGCCACCAATGTTTTCGATATCACCCAGGTGTGGTTGTATTTTCACTTTCGTAAAACCCGGTGCGGCACTATCGATCCCGAGGATTACCCGGAAGAACTCCACGTTTGGACTGGAACCCCAGGCGTGGCAGTCGGATCGTGTATATTCCCGATTCAGGCTTTCAGCCCAGGTGGTCAGTCCGAGCTCCATGTTTTTGCGCCAGGTACCCAACCAATCCAGGTAATCATTACCCAGTCCAACCTTTACCAGGGCTAAATGAAGATAATACTTAAAATAGATGGAAGCGGGCGTCAGTGTGTTGTCCGACAACAAGGTTCTTCCCACGTCTTGTGCCCGTTCCCCGTGTAGTAGCCCGGCGAGAATAGCCAGGGCATTGGCGTGCTGGGAAAATTCATTCTTCTCTGGTGTATCCGCAAAAAGTTGTCTGGATTCATCCCAGTATTTCTCTTGAATAGTCTGCGACAGCTGTCTAATCTTTTCGCTGTAAAGTGCCACGTAGCTATCCATTCCCAGCTCCTGCTCCAGCCCTAAAGCATGCTGAAAAGCAATTAACAACTGTAAGTCCAATATAGCGGAGCTACCATTTTCGCCCAGGGGGGGCATCCCGCGCTGCCATTTAGCTACCCAATCGGTGTAAAACCAGTTTGGCAGATGATTAATGGAGCCATCTTTCGCCTGATAGGCAAAGAAATAATCCAGCACCTGTCGGGTACCGGCCAGCTTCTGCTGTACAAAACCAGGATCGGCAGCATACATCATATAATCGTGTAGCATACCAATATACCAGAGCGAAAAGGTGGGGATAATCTGGCGATTCACACTCGGGTAACGACTCAGGGTAACGCCCTCCGGCTGCCGGGATATATCCATTAGCTCCAGGGCGTATTTTACCAGGCGATCGTCGCCACTGTTGTAAAGACTGACCATAGCCTGGATACGAGTATCGCCAATGTATTGCAACTGCTCATAATAAGGGCAATCCATATAGGTCTCAGTAGCACAAAGACGAGCAGTACGCCAGCCAATATCCAGGATCTTATCCATCTCCGGGCTGGCATTATCCAGTCGGGCCGTACGCTCAAATGGATAACCCGTAAAGGTACCATAAACGTCTTCCAGTACTAAAGGATCGGCTGCTGTCTCTATTTCGAGCTGTACATAACGATACGTGCGATAAGCCAGAGTGGTGAAGGATTGATCATCACTACCATCTGGTAAAAGTATGTCCTGTCGACCAACTATTTCTTTACCTGCGATTTCATTGCGATTCCCTTTTTGAGGACTATCCTTTTCATTCAGGGCCTCAGCGTAGATAATGCGTAGGGTACTACCCGCTCCACCACTACAGCGCAGATTAAAGTAGGCATTGGTGAGGAAAGTTTGATCCAATAGTAGAGTAACCCGGGTATTAGCCGGAATGCGTAAAGCTATTTTTTCTTTTGGGAACCCGACCGGTACTTCTACCCCCTCTGCGGCAGGTAATATCTCCATGCGCTGGTCCGTCATTTCCATTTGCGGGAGTGGAGAGGGTACCAGTCGCCAACTGTTAGTTCCATCGAGGCCAACGGTGTATTTGGGCAGACCTCCACCCATCATGCGAGCATTGGTCCAGGGCTGATCGTCAAAATCCAATTGCTGCCAGTCCCGAATATGCTGCCGCAGATCGATCTGCTCACCGGGACCCGCTACGTAGTACCCGTAGACTTTCACTTCACCAGAAGCCCAGCTGGGCACCACCCGTACCGGAGCGTAGCTTTTATCCTGGATACACTTCCAGGAATCGTCCGTATTTAATATTTCGGCTGCCCTATTTCCTCCCTGCAGAATAAATCCCGTTTGGTAAGAAACTTGTGCTTCGGGGCGAAGCTCGGCTTCGTTCCAGACCTTCGCTGCAATAATGTTTTTTCCGTTACGCAGGTAAGACGCCAGGTCAATTTGCTCAAAATTCCAGTGGAAGAGATCGCCGCGTGCGGGTCCCAGACTAACCAACTCTCCGTTGACGTATAATTTATAGCGGTTGTCGGCAGAGACATAGACGGGGAAACGATCGGGAACCACACTCAGGTCAATCGTTTTTCGGAATAAGTATACCCCATAAGCTTTGGTATCCGTACCCGGAACACTGACCCAATTGGCGGCCCAGCGCTTTTGTAATAAAGAATCCGGAACAGACTGTCCCCCCATTGGGGAAGTAATCCCCGAAAGGATAAGTAAAAAGATCATTAGTCGTAACGTATCGTATACCCGGTTCTTATTCATTTTTAGGTTTTGCATTATTCCAGAATAAAGAAGCGGTTTAAACTTTTTGGTTCAAGCGGTCTTAAAAAGCTTGTAGGTTCTATAAGACTTTAAGAATCAGCGAACTGAAAAAGTTTAAATCGCTTCAAAGTCTAATGAAGAAGTAAAAAGTTTTTCCCTGAAATACAAAAGCTCTATTTTTATGATTACACTAAGTAGGTTGCCCAAAGTAAAGGATTAATATTGGAGAGCGGTTTATCTGAACTGGGAAATCCCATGTATTTTTTGGTGAAACCCAAATAAAAAACTAAAAATGGAGGCATTCAGGAAATATTTTAACGAACAGCAATTGCGAGATTTGGCCAAAACGGAGCCAAACTGGGGCGTTAATATTCATACTATTGGCCACCATAAACACCCGTCAAAGACGGATTATCCAGATCCACAGCATCCAAGCTCTCATTCCTTTCAGTGGTCTGAAGGACGAATGCTGAACGAATTTCAAATGGTGTATGTCGCTAAAGGTCGGGGGGTATACGAAAGTAAAGAGACAGGGGAGTTGATCGTAGAGGCGGGCACGCTGATGCTCCATTTTCCGGACACCTGGCACCGCTATAAGCCCGACTACGAGACGGGTTGGGAAGAATTCTGGGTTGGCTTTGACGGACATTACCCTACTTACCTGATGCAGCAGGATTGCTTCAGCCCAAAGCACCCCCTGATCAATATGGGCTTCAATATTGAGTTCATGGAAGCCTTCGTACAACTGATCGATACCTTTAAGCACGAGGGCATTGCCTACCGGCAAATTGCTTCCTGTCTGGTTATTCAATTATTGGGACTAATCTATGCTTCCGCCCTAATGAAGGATAAAACTCAGTTGAAAAAGGAAAGGCTTGTGCAAGCTATTCAAATGCAAATGCATAAAAACTGGTCGGAAAAAATAAACCTTAAAGAGCTAGCTGCTCAGCACAACGTTGGTTACGAATGGTTTCGCAAGGCATTTAAAAAAGTAACGGGGTCTTCGCCGAGTCAGTACCTGCAGCATCTGAAAATCGAGAAAGCCAGCCAAATGCTTCGTCAGACCTCCCTGACCGTAGCGGAAGTCGCCTACGAAGTAGGCTACGAAAGCGTGTTTTACTTTTCGAGAATCTTTAAGAAAAAAACTGGCTTATCTCCTACTGAGTATCGGAATAAAAAGTAAGTTCTATTCGCCGCCCAATTCCTGGTAAGCCGCAGAGATATTGCGCTCAATACCGCCGCCGGTCCATTCCGGAGCACCGGGGATAATTTCCAGCCCTTCGAGCACCTGCTCCTGACTTAATCCTTTTTTGATACTTTTTTTGGTGAATTTCAGCAAGCGCTTAAAGAAATGCTGCATAGCTTTCAGATCATCCAGGGTGCCGGTGACATCGTAGCCTTCGCCGGAGTGCCCAAAAATGAACAGTGTATCTTTATCAAAGGTCTTACGGGCATCACCCAGTACCTTGATCCAGTTTTCAATCGAGGCGCCCGACGACTTATCGATGTAAGGGAAACGGCGATTGAACATCAAATCCCCCATATGAGCCACGTTGGCATTCTCGAAATGTATAATAGAATCTCCGTCGGTATGAGCCGGACCGAAATAACGCAGAGTCACTACTTCGCTACCAACGCGCTTAGACCAGGTATCTTTGTAGGTCTCTCCGGGATACATTTGTCCTTCTTCACTATCGCGTTGTTGCGCTACCCGCATTTGGTTCGCTTTAGAATTGGCATGGGCCAGGTGCATTTTAACCATACCTTCGTAAGCAATATTGCCCGAAGTATGATCGCCGTGATGATGCGTATTGATGAGCAGATCGAACTGACCTTCGTTGGTCTCGCGTACTTTATTGATGAAATTCTGGGATTGTTCCTGAAACTGGGTATCTACCACTACGAGCGCACCGTCGGCAATCAGCCAACCAATCGTACCGCCACGCTCGGTGTAAAGGCCTACGTTATTACGCAGGGGACGCATAGTACCCGCTTCGGGTAAAACCAAGCTTAGTAATTCTTTTTGCCAGGGTAGCAGGGCCAGGCCACCGGCCAGAGAAGTGTATTGTAGGAAAGATCTGCGCTTCATTGGAAAATTGTTGGTTAGGTAATGTAAACAAATCAACTACCTAACCAACTTTCCGGTAAAATGTTGAATTATTCGGTGAGGATGTCTTCCTCGCGCAAGATTTTGACTGCTTGCTCTGCGTCTTCGTTTTTGACATAGAGAGTAGCCGCACCAAGAGAGGGAATGGCGGAATCGGGCTTAGTCATAATATGGCTTACAATATCATTTTGCTTTAAAACATCTTCGGCTAATTTGGCTTTAAATTCCTGGTCTGCGGCGTAAACTTTGATCCAACCTTCTTTCATAGGCTATTTTTTGTTTGTTTAAAATTTATTTGTGGTTGCCTTTCGGCAAAAACAAATCTAATGATTCATCTAAATATATAACAATCTGTATTTACTGGCTGTTCTATCCCCAAAAAAGTTTTGCAGCTCGAAAAGGAAATCCGCCAGTGCACCCTTTGTGCCGAACACTTACCACTGGGTCCGAAGCCCATCCTTAGCATCCACCCTGAATCTAAAATTGCCCTCATCAGCCAGGCACCCGGACGATTGGCCCACGAAAGCGGTATCCCCTGGGATGACCCCAGTGGTAAGCGCCTCCGGGAATGGTTGGGGGTCGACGAAGATACCTTCTATCAGCCAGAAAATTTTGCCATTATCCCAATGGGCTTTTGCTATCCCGGCAAAGGCGAGAGCGGTGATCTGCCACCGCGTAAGGAGTGTGCCCCCCAGTGGCACCCGACGGTGATGAACCTGCTGCCCAATATTCAGCTTAGCCTGCTCATTGGGCAATATGCCCAAAAAGCTTATTTGGGTAAAAGCCGGAAAAGAAATTTAACGGAAACGGTTCGCCATTTTGAAGAATACCTGCCCAACTACCTCCCCCTGCCGCACCCCTCTCCCCTTAACGCCCGCTGGCGCAAAAAGAATCCCTGGTTTCGAGAAACCGTCCTCCCAGTTCTTCGATCGCAAATCCATCAACTTCTGGCTTGAATGATGCGCTTGCCGATTCGTGCGGAAAATCCGCTAACGACGGCTATAATAAGTAGATAAAACGCAGCCGAATCCTTACGCGGATCCGGCTCACCGATGATACCAAGGCGAATCATCATCACCACTAGACAGATTATAGAAAAAATAGACAGATACTTAATAAACTGATATTTACCTCCCTTTTTATTATCCATATTGCATTTTGTTAGTGAAGTTATTTGGGCACTTAAATTAGGGAATTTATTTAAAAGTGCTGGAGCAGCGAATTAGAAAAACCGATCAAATAAATACCCCACCAATAGGCTGAGTAAGCCCGTCACCAGGCCATAGGAAGCCGCCTGATCTCCCATCGGATTGATCTGTCCGCTGCTCAGCAATCGGATGAGTACCATCACCAGACAGCCCGCTCCAAACAGGTAAAAGAAACGTAATAATCTATGCTTGATCTCTGCTTTATCCATGGCGTACATTTGTTAAATTGCTAGAAAAAGAAACCGCCGCTAAAGGCAAATCTGGTCTGGTTACGGTCATTTCTAAAGAGGCTAAAGGAGAGGCTGATCTGATTAAAGGGACTAATAAAAAAACCACCCCCATAACTGTAATGCCAGATATCCGAAGCCTCTTCTGATTGCCAGACCCGCCCGTGGTCAAAACCGGCCACCAGTCCCATACCAAAAGGCAACCCCCAGTTTACATTAGAATTAAAGCGCCAGCGCAGGTCAATGTTCTGATACAGCGCTGCCTTTCCGCGGTAACGATCTCGTCGCAGGCCACGAAAGTTGCTATTGGGGCCCAGCCCTCCCAGGGTTGCTCCCTGGAAGACCGTAAAATCATCCGTAAAAGTATATTGTCCGCCGATTCGGGTAGCCAGTACCAGTTGCTTATTGGGGTCTAAGTGCCGGTATAAGGTGAATGCCCCTTTGAGATAAGGGTACTGGACATCACGGTTTTGCAGCTGTTGCAAATAAGCGATTGTCCCCTGCAAACGCAGACCGTAAGTCGGGAAGCCGCCCTTGTCAATATTCGCGTAAGTGACGGTCGACATAAGCCCCAGATATTCTAGCCCCTGAAAAACAAGCTCGTCGATTACGCCTTCCTCAAAAGAAGTTATAAACCGTCCGGGCGTTGCTTCTAATTTGACCGATTGCAGGACGGGACCAATGGAGAAAAGGGTATTTTGCTCGCGGCGACTAAAGGCGAAAAAAGTCTCCAACTCCCGGAGACGCAGGCGATGGAAATTATCGTCCTCCTCCTCTTCCTGATTCTGCGTTTCGTTACCAAACCCGTAGAAGTTCGTAGTATAAAGTGGGGTCTGATAAGTAGCATCTACTCTTCCTTCCCATTTACCGATCAGATCAATCCATTCTCCGGTATAATTCAGGCGGAAACCTCCCGTCGCAAATGCAAATTGCCCCTGCAATTGTTGCTTGCCCGCGTAGGGTAATTTTTGAAAGCCATAATAAGTATAATTAGCAGATAAGCCCAAAAGCAGACCATCATCGGGATTTACTCCAATGGAAGGCAAAAGCCCCCAGAAATCGTATTCGTAATCTTTAGAATAACGATTATAGGTGTTGAGCTTGGGATCTTCGCTTAATTTGAGGCGGGTTGATTTTCCCCGTTTATACGAATACTCCGTACTACGGGCATCGTAGATCCAGCTTTTTCGGGCTCCTGAGTCTTCGATTTCATCCTCGAAATCGTCTTCTCCCAGACCGCCAATAATCCGAATTAAAGGACGCGAAGTCGCCACCCCCCGTAGTTCGAAATGATCATCTTTATCGAGACCATAGACGCGTATTTCTTTAGTATCCTCTGCCCAAAAGGTCCTTTCGTAGTACTGCTCTTTTATTTCTCCGTCTTTTTTAGCCCCCCATATTTTGATTCTTACCGACTCGTCCGGATACCGTTCGATCAGGAAATAATCTTCTTCCTGCGTTCCTAATACATCTACTTGTTTTACTTTTTCCTGATAAAACTTACGTGCAAAGGTCTCCAGGTGGTCCCGACGCTCCTTTAAGGTGCCGATAATTCTGGGGGCATCCAGGTCATAAACCGAAGCGGGCCAGTTTTCCTGAAAGGCTTGCTCAATCCGTTCATCAGTCAATTCTCGCTGGAGGTGTTCGATCTCTTCCTCCCACAAAGACCAATCGGCACCACTGAGAAAGGTAGCGTCAAAAAAGCGAGAGCCGTAGGTCGTCCAATAGACGTGTTTTGGCTTTCCAGTGAAGGGTCGTAGTTTCTTGATCTGGGGCGACAATTGACGAACAAACCGGATCAGAAACCCATCGTAGTTGCTAAATACCTGATCCCGATCCCGTGGGATAGGCCGGTAAACGTGTAGATCGTCTTCCTCGGTCACTGCCCAACGCCACTGATCATCGTGTCGATCCCAATCACCCAGGAAGAGATCAAAGAGTCTAGAACGTACGACGTGTCGGTAATCAATGAGGTGATCGTGTTCTTCCGTAATCTCCTCCACGGCTTTGGAAGTACTGACAATCTCTTTCGGGTAGCCAAAGCTTGCCTGGTCCTGCCAAACTTCGTCATCAGGGCGTTCTTCTACCAGATAAAGCGCCTCGCCAAATTGCTCATTGTAGCGCCCCAGTGCTCGCTGTGGCGGTACGTGATAAACGCCGGGGTTGGTGTGAAATACGCCAACGGCATCCGCAAGTTTAGGTACGGCCAGAGCCCCCAGGGGATGAGAAGAGCTAAAATTGTCCCGCAGTATTTCCAGAATAAAGCTTTGATTAAAGGGATAGGGCACCGTACGACTGGGGTCCTTATCAATGGAGCGCATGGTGTATTGCTGTCCGTTCTCTGCTTCTAGCCGTAAGCTGTTGGTTTGGTAGCCGCCACCCCGCTTAACGGGGCGGACGCCACCGGCGTATTCGTCGAGGGAGAAGACGGGTACTTCAATTTGCGCATTATAACTTTCTCGATAATGTTCTCCCCAGAACCAGCGTCCCAGGCGATTACGTGTGAAATCTTGTTGGCTAACCGGAGTGCTCTTCCCCTCTGGCAGGGCCTGAGCGGAAGGTAGATCTTCAGGGTCCAGTTCCATCTTTCTAGCCTCCTGTGTCTGACGGCGAAAAACCGGCATCCCGTTTTCATTATAAAAAGTCAGCCAAACGGAACCATCCTCCATAAAGTCTACTTGCGTAAAACCCGGTGCTCCCTGGGTAAACAGGGCACCATTCCCCGTTCGAGCAGCGTGTGCAGGTTGGCCAGCGCCACTCACCGCAAAGGCTTGTTCATCGCGCTCAAAGTATTGTTGATTGTTTTCGTGGGCGGAAAGAAAAGTAAACTGGCCATTCTTACGGCTACTGCTAATGAGTATACTGTTTAGCGCCTGGTAGCTCGGATTGCTCGTCTCTTGCTTTCCCCCAATCGAGGCCCTGACGGAGGTCACCAGGGAGCCAAGGACAGGCAGGGGTAGTAATAATTCTTCCTGGATAAAAGTAAGGGGAAAAAGATGCCGTTTCAAAGGATATTGCCCACCGTAGCGCCCATTACTAAATGGCGGATGATGGGAGGCAATTAGAATATTCTTCGATCGATTCCCCTTAATCGCATCTTCAAAATGCTGTTGAAAAACACCTCTGTCTTTAATATCACAATCGCCGTTAATCTTTGGCTGCCCCGTCCAGTCTTCCAGCCACCATTGAGAATCAATCAACAAGAGCATTGTATTATCGTCAAGCTCAATCTCTTCGGGGTCACCACAACCCGGCTCGGGAAAAAACAGGTCATCGCGCTGAAGGTGATCTTCGAGGTAATCTTTTTGTCGTTCCAGGCTGGACCGTCCTCCCGCCTGCCAATCCGTTTGGCCGGCAATGAAGTATACCTCCTGATCGTAAGTGGCCAGCATTTCGCCGATGGCATCCAGATACCGTTTCGCTTCTGCATGGCCTACGTCCAGTTCGTCAGGCATACCCGCTGGCACCTGGTTACCCAAAAAAAGTACAGCTGATTTGTCTGGAGCTTGCTCTAGTTTTTGCCGAAAGGCCAGGCGCACCGGACTGGCTAATGGGCTCTGACCTAAATTGCCAATCGCATAGAGGGTAAAAGCAGGCTCAAGTCCCTCCGGTAGATCAGACACCGCCTGCTGATCCAACTCTTCACTAAGATTTATCTGATAATTAGCGCAGCCAGAAAACAGCAGGGCTAAACTGATTAGTGTAGTCAAAAATCGATTTAACCTCATAACTTTGGTGTATTTTAGGTAGACCTCGTCCACAAAATACAATTTCGAGGAGGTAATTGTTATAACCGAAGTAAAATAAAATGGCCTCCCGGAAAAGGGAAGCCATCACTTTACACTCACTAGTTTATGAAACTTAAACCGACTAATTGGTCGGAACTCTAAATATAGAACCGATCATTCGTCATAATATTGCTAATAGTATACTTAAATTTTTCTTAAAAGTCCAGTATTTTCTGTAAATGGCCTGCTTTTTATCAGTTTCCTGAAAATCAAGGGCTTTTAAGATGCTTTGCTACCTGTAAAGAGTCCCCCTAGACCAAAAAAGTTGTATGGGCTGCATAAATATTCCAACCTTTTATTTTTTCTCGTTTCTTTAAAATGAAGTTGTTTAAAAACAAAATCACCACTGTTGAAGACCGCCACCGAAAAACAATTGATTAGGGCTTGCCGCCGAGGTCACGCCAGAGCGCAACAAGAGCTCTACCAACGGTACGTGCAGGCGATGTATCACGTGGCATTGCGGCTGGTGGGCGAACGCACCCGTGCCGAGGACGTAGTGCAGGAAGCCTTTATACGTGTCTTCCGGCAATTGGATCAATTTCGGGGGGAAGCCACCATTGGTGCCTGGATCAAACGCATCACGGTCAACACCGCACTAAACGAGCTACGACGTACAAAAAAGATGCAATTCACTAACCTGGAAGGAATGGAACAACTGGCAGCACCTACTCAACACTCAAATCCGGCGGCTTTTTCCGTAAGGGAAATCCACGAAAGCATTCAGGAACTACCGGAGGGTAGTCGAGTCATCTTATCACTGTACTTGTTGGAAGGTTACCAACATAAAGAAATCAGCAAAATCCTGGATATCTCCGTGTCTACCTCTAAGAGTCAGTATCACCGGGCCAAGAAAATATTACAGGAAATTTTAGCAAAAAATAAACAAGGGACGCATGTCAGATAAGAAAAATAAGCACCACTTAGATTTCGAGCAGTACGTAAGGGAACAGCGCCAGGCCTTCAATCGCCTTGAGCAAGTCGACGAGACAGCACTATGGCAGCAAATCCAACCAGCTGTCCAAACCGGCTCCGCAAAGGGCTGGATGATTGAGCTGGGTACTTACTGGAAGTGGAGTATCGCCGCCAGCATTGCGGTTCTCCTGGTCAGTGTATTTTATTTGGGACAACGCAGTGCAAAACATCCCGTAGCTAAGCTGGCAGACTATGCGCCAACCTTGAAACAAGAAGCGGAAAGCTATCAACAACGTATCACTCAAAAGGAAACTACCCTACAGGTATCCCAGCTGAATCAAGCCGCTTATCAAGATGTATTTGACGAACTAGCCATCCTTGATTCTATGCATCAGGAGATGCTACAAGAGCTGCCGGCCTTCAGCGATCAGCAACGCCTGATTCAAAACCTTAAAAAGTACTACGAGCGCAAGCTCTTCCTATTAGAAAAATTAAGTAGAGAAATTGAAAAACAGAAAAAACAAGACTATGAAGCCGAACAATCAACTCTTCTCTAGACTATTACTGCTTGCCCTAATTGGTAGCTGCTTCCAACTGCAAGCGCAGCAACACGTCATCAAAAAATCTTTCGAGGCCGCATCGGAGATCAATATCCGACATCGCCGTGGCCCGCTCAATGTAGCCCCTTCCGAGGATGGAAAGGTACATTTCGAAGCAGAAATTTCCTTTGAGGCTAAAGACAAAGCCGAAGGAGAGAAGCTCATCAAGGCTTTCAGTGTTCAAGCGGGAAAAGTGGGCGATCGCATCGATATCAACTCTAATCTGGGTATCAAAAGTTTTAATACCATTGGCCGGCGCTCCACCATCATTATGGGTAATGGAACCAAAATTACCGGCATTAGTAATCTTAAGGTTTATCTGACGGTAAAAGTCCCAGAAGTAAGACAACTTAAGGTCGATAACCGCTACGATGAGATCAATGTATTTGTAGATGTAAAAGAAAAATTAATCGTTAATGCCTATAGTTCTGAAATACGCATTAGTAATATCAGTGGTGACCTGGCCATGTCGGCCAAATATTCCAGTGGTTCGGTCCGGACCTTCAAAAACGGGAATATAGAACTCTACGAGAGTAAGATCAATTTTGAAAAAGGTCAGGACATCATCTTCAATGCCAAATACTCCACCGTAGAAGTTAAAAGTGCAGAAAGCTTTAAGGCAGAAAGCTATGAAAACAAATTCAAGCTAGGCAATATCAGCGGGCTTTTCGAAATCGATGATAAATACTCTACCTTCGAAATGAGTGACTTTGAAGATGCCCAACTCGTGCTCTATGAAACGGACATCAGGGGGAATAATGGTCAGGACATCCGATTACAAAGCAAGTATTCAGACCTGGAATGGAATAGTGTAGGTAAGGTTTATTTCAATAGTTCTTACGAAGATGAACTTCGTCTGGAAAGAGCCAAAAGCCTGCAATCAGTAGAGTCCAAATACTCCAAATACAAAATAAGCGAACTGGAAAACAGCCTGGAAATTGATTCCTACGAAGATGATATATGGATCGCAAAGGTCATTTCAGGTATGGCGTCGATCAGCATCCAGGGGAAATATACCAAACTAACCTGCCCCATCTCAGCCGACACTCCTTTCCGAATTGACATGAAAGCTCGATACACCTCTTTTGATCTGGAGGAAGACGATTTGGATATTATTAAATACATCGATAAGGGAGACACTAAAGAAATATCAGGCAGTCGTAATCAGGCCGGGGAACAATCCCTGAAAATCCATATTGACTGTTACGATTGTAAAGTGCAATTGAAGGGATAAAAAAAACAGGGCACCGATCCAAAGATCAGTGCCCTGTACTCTACTTCTAAACCTAAAATCATTAACTAACTGCGGCCACGGCACCATCGATCACTTCCTGCTCAATGGTAGTTGGGCAGGTGTAAGCCGTAACCGGAACTTGTCCGGAGGCTTCCAGCGCGTTCCATCCGCCGGCTATGTCAATTACATTTTCAAAACCGCGCGAGCGCAGAATGGAGGCAAAGATCATGGAGCGATAACCACTCTTACAATGTACGTGGTAAGTAGTATGGCGATCCATTTTATCCATATTCTTATTGATATAATCCAATGGAATGTTGGTGGCCTGCTCTACGTGCTGCGCCAGGAATTCAGTCGGTTTTCTGACGTCCAGTACAGTGCCTACCGTTCCGGCTTTTTGGCGCTCAGCTACTACTTCTGGTCCTACCGATTCGATCTGATCCAGTTCGCGCCCCTCAGCTTTCCAGGCCTCAATTCCACCCTTCAGGTAACCTAAAGTGTTGTCATACCCTACCCGTGACAGGCGAGTGACGACTTCTTCCTCCCGCCCTTCTTCGGCGATGAAGATAATGGGCTGCTTCAGGTCGGGAATCAGTGCCCCTACCCAGGGAGCAAAGCTACCATCCAGTCCAATGAAGATAGCGTTGGGAATAAAGCCTTTGTTAAAGATTTGCTGGTGGCGGGTATCCAGAATGAGTGCGCCTTCGTTTTCTACCATTGCTTCGAATTCGGTAGGCGTCAGTGCCACGGCACCTTTTTCCAGCACCTCGTCAAAATTGCTGTAGCCCGTCTTATTCATTTTCGCGTTTTTCGCAAAGTACTGTGGCGGTGGCATCAGACCAGCCGTTACTTCCTGAATAAATTCTTCGCGGGTCATATCGGCTCGTAGGGCGTAGTTGGTTTCTTTTTGGTTCCCCAGGGTATCGAAAGTTTCGCTACTCATGTTTTTACCACAAGCCGAACCGGCACCGTGCGCTGGATAGACGATGATCTCATCGGCCAGCGGCATTATTTTTTCGCGTAAGCTGTCAAACAACCAGCCTGCCAAATCTTCCTGAGTGATAGATCCGGCCTTTTGAGCGAGATCAGGTCGGCCCACATCACCGATAAACAGAGTGTCGCCAGTGAAAATAGCTGTATCTTTATCATTTTCATCTCGCAGCAGATAAGTCGTACTCTCCGGGGTATGACCTGGCGTATGTAGTACTTTAAAACTTACATCGCCCAGTTCAAAGATCTGACCATCTTCGGCCTCAATCTTTTCAAAAGTCGTTTTTGCAGTAGGACCAAACACGATAGTGGCGCCGGTGGCTTTCGCTAAATCCAGGTGGCCGGAAACAAAGTCTGCGTGAAAATGGGTCTCAAAGATATACTTCAGGGTAGCGCCTTCTTCTTTCAACTTATCCAGATAGGGCTGCGTTTCGCGCAGTGGATCAATAATCACCGCTTCGCCTTTGCTCTCAATGTAGTAAGCCGCTTCGGCTAAACAACCCGTATAAATTTGTTCAATCTTCATTTTTATTCAATTTTGAGTTATAAATTTTCATTTTCTAAAAAGCAGCTAAAATCATTCCTTGCTGCTTTCGAATACAAATATAGTCGTGGTGGGAGGTATTCCTCAGTGATGCCCGTCACATTTTCAAGAAAGGGCAAAATGCAAACTGCCCGGCCACAGATAGTGGACGAGCAGTTTGTCAAATCAGGCAAAGCCAATCCATTTACATAGCTGTTTTTACCTGATTCACCTGTTCCCAGCCGCCGCCGTTATGGACGTCTTCAACCCCTCTGGCTTTCAGAATAGCCGTAGCCATCCCGCTGCGTCCCCCCGAGCGGCAAACCATTACTAATGGCTTGGTCATCTGTTGGAAATCATCTACCCGGTTTTGTACCGTATTCAACGGGATATTGGTTGAGCCTTCAATGTGGCCTTCCGCAAATTCAAAAGGCTCACGGACATCGATAATGGTAGCGGTGTCTTTTTCTAATAATTCTTGTACAGACATTTGTTCGATTTTTTTATTAACCAATATTATACTTTTGCAGTTCAGGAGCGGAGTGTCCGCTTCATTTTAAAAGAAGATTAACGCTCCTCAACCATGCATTTCGTGTAATTCAATACAAAATTAGCTATTTTTAAACGGACTTGATGTAAACTATATCACAGATAATTTCATTAACAAAAAGTCCATTTCACGGAAGTCCTTCTTCTGAATGACTTCACTAACCATTAATCATTATGCAAGTTAAAACATTATTTTTTTTGCTGCTACTGACAGCTACCCCCTTGCTGCTCATGGCACAACAGTCCACCATTGACCAAATTTCCATTGAGACCTGTAATTGTATGACGCAAAAGGACGTCTCTGGTATGGAGCAGTCTCAATTTGAACAAGAACTGGGTATGTGTATGCTGACGGCGGCCACGCCCTTAATGACTCAACTCCAGGAAGAAGAAAATATTGATCTGAATGATCCCAACGCCTTTCAGAAAATCGGGGAGAAAGTGGGGGCAAAAATTGCTACTTCCTGCCCGGACCTGTTTTCCAAAATGATGGAATTCTACGGTGCGGAAGTACAAACCGAGTCTGAAGTACGCCAACTGCTGGTGATGGAAGGCACCTTTGCCGGATTGAAAACCGGAGAGGTCGCTCGTATTCAATTATCGGGTGGCAGCGGTGGCACCGCCGATTTTCTCTGGCTGGAAGCCTTTGAAGGCTCCGAGGCACTAGAAGCCGACCCCGCCGCCTTAAAGGGAAAAGCCATCAAGGTCTTTTTTACCGAGAAGTCTATCTATAATCCAAGTCGTAAAGCTTACGAAGCGCAAAAGGTAGTCCAACGCATTGAAATTAAGTAAAGTGCAATGGTACAACCAGGCCCTGCAGAATGAAGTGCAAGCCGCCTTTAATGGGCTGGTCCGCGTACTGTTCTTGCAGGGCTTTTCCCGTAAGGGCAAACCAGGGAGATAACTTTGTTGTCTTATCTTCTATTGAGCCCTTACCCATCGGCATCCCCGTATGCTGAATGATCTCCACGTAATCCGGCCGTTCGATTAGATAATCGATAAACGTATGGAACTGCCTTCCCTGCTCGTAGTAATATAGAGGCACTTTTTTTCGTATGGTCAAAGGCTTACCCGGACGGTGTAGATACTGGCCCCAGCTCCGTGCCAGATCCAGGAATAAACGCTGCGGCACCTGTCCACTCAATTCATAGCGCTGCATCAATCCGGCAGCGATTTCCTGCAATTTTGCTTCCTCATATTCCGGCTCCCAGGCCGTCAAAAAGGCTTTGATGGCCTTTGCCAGCCCGTAGTGCAGCGAAAGATCCGGAATCAGCAACGGACTGGTGTACTGGTCCGGTGTCCCCTGACGCAATCCTTTTTTCGAGGGATCCCACTCCTCGACCGGATCCAGCGCAAATAGAGCGTGCTCTTTTTTCCCGGCCCTTTCCTCCCAAAACTGGATACTATCCACGGCGGGTAAGGTCTCGGTGAATTGCTTTGGCAGAACGAACGTTTCGGTATGGAAATTCAATAAGCTACCCTCCCACTCCCATGGGCTCTCCGGGGTATTTGGATCCAGGGTCGGAAAATCTTCCTGCCCCTCGTGCCAGGCGCGATTCAGCCAGCGGGTAGGCGTGGCACTCGAAGGGAGCACCAAATAATCACGGGCGCGGGTAATCCCCACGTACAGTAAGCGGTTCTCTTCTTCGCGGGCCTGGCGAACTTTCTTCGACTGTACCGCACTTTCCTGAATGCGATCTCCCAGATGGGTACCCGAAAGCGATTTTCCGTAGGGGTTAATCCAATAACGCAACCAGCGATTCCCCAGCAGATTATTAATATCTACCTCCGGGGTCTCCGGGACAATCTCCAGGCCAAATACATCGGCCCGCAGCGATTGCTCTAAATCGTGACAGATGACCATGGGCCATTCCAGCCCTTTGCTCTTGTGGTAAGTAAGTACATTGACCGCATCCATATTTTCGCCGGAGGCCTGCAAGTCTTGCTCATTGCGCTCCAACTCCAGTAACCAGAGTAAAAAGCCGCCCAGAGAGGAAGCGGTGTACATCCGGTTACAAGCCTCTTCGTACTGCTGAGCAAAGTACCGCAGCCGATCGATATTGTCAAAGCGTTGTTGTACACTCCCCCAGGCAGCTACCGTACGGCGGATTTCCAGCTCATCCAGGAGCGTATCCAGGGTCTCGGCACTAGAATAATCCGAACAACGATTTCTTAGTTTATTAAGTTGCTGAATAATGGGTTCGGCTTTCGCCCAACGCTCGCCTCTTTGGTCGGCATCGGCACTATCCAGATAATCCAGACGTTCTTTAATGATGGTTTCTATGGCCCGGCTTTCGCCTAAAAGGAGAATTTCAGCAATCGACAAAGAATCGTTTCGATTCAGTAGAAATTTTAAGCAAGCCAGGATGTATTTGGCTTCCGCCGTTTGAAGTAAGCCGGCTCTCGAAATGGCGGCTTTTAGGCCTACGCGGTGTAGTGCCCCGGCCATTTCCTGACAGCGATAATTCGATCGGCATAGCACCGCGATATCACCCGGCCGCAAGCTGCGCAATTCATTGTTCCCCCGACCCCAGAAATGGATATCCGCTCGATCGAGGTAAGTTTTTATGGTTTGTGCAATCGCATTTTCCATCCAGGGTCGACCGGGTCTACGCGCTTTCTTGCCTCCTTCCGACTCTACCTCGAAATGCCAATGGTGTAATGCTTCCTTAAATTCGATCGGTTCGTCCTGCTGATTTATACTTTTGGGGCTACCCGCTTTCGTTCTTTTGGGTTCCAGGGCAACCTGTTCCGCCTCCATATCTGAGAAGGCCCTGGTAAATAGCGCATTGGTCATATGTACAATATCCTCCCGCGACCGCCAGGAATGTCGCTGGATATTCTCCGCTGCGATGCCTCCCTGCTGGGCAATAATGGCCTGCATCAGCTCTGGGGCAGCCCCCCGAAAACCGTAGATCGATTGCTTGGGGTCTCCCACCCAGACCGAGGCCTTGGCAAAACGGGACAATTTGAGAAAGATCTCTAATTGTATCGGACTGGTATCCTGGAACTCATCGACCATCAGCAGATCCAGTTCTTCGGCCAGTACCGTCTGAATATCGGGATGGTCCAGTAATTGACAGACCAGTACTTCCATATCGGTATAATCAATCAGGCCCCGTTCTTTCTTGTAGCGATCGTACTCCGTCAGAGCATCGATACCCATCTCAAAAAGGTGATCAATAAATACTTGAATATCCCGGTGAAAATGGGGATGTTGGTAGTGCTGTCGCGCAAATTCGACCAGTTCTTCGATGGCGTCCCGGCTTTTAGCACCGATGGCTAATTTACCGAGTTGGGCCCAGGTTTTCCAATCCAAAGCTCCTTTGAGTCGTAAATCACGTTGGGCTGATTCCAGGCGACGAATGGCCGTTTGTGTTTTCTTGGTGCCATCCTTTTCGGTATCAATTTGAGCCAGCGACTGTACAATCAGGTCTCGGAGCTTATGCTGATAGTATTCCGGGCTGCGCGCGGGCACAGCCCCCAGTAGCTCCTGAAAAGAGGAAAATGAAGCTTTTTTGCTTTGCTGTAATACTTCCGTTGAGAAATTATTTGCCCTGGCTACTTCCGTTAACTGCCGAACTTCTTTGCGCCAATCAAAATAGGCATTGTCCGCCAGCCCCAGTTGAATACTGAGCTGCTCCATGGCCAACACCCGCTCTTCGGAAAGCACGGTAGCCAGCGCCTGGTTGAAGAGTACCTGATGATCTTCATCGGCAATAATGGCTACCTCTGGAGCCACCCCAGCCTCGTAGGCAAAACGTTGCAGCAATTTGACCCCCAGTCCGTGCACGGTACCAATGAGGGCATTGGTCAGGGCTTCCGCCTCATTGCGCATACCCGACTGCAGGAGGCGTACGCGTACGCGCTCCTGCAGTTCTGCGGCGGCTTTCCTGGTGAAGGTGGTAGCAATGATCCCTTCCGGACGGGTACCAGACTGAAGGTATTTAACCATTTCTGAGGTCAGCCGATAGGTCTTTCCGGAACCCGCTCCGGCGGAAATTAGCTTCAAGGGCATAGTGGCGTTGCTTTATAATTTGATAAAAGATAAATTCCAATATCTGGAATCTTCGATGATTATCAAATTATACAGGCCATTTGCTAATTGATGAACCGGTAAACGGCTTTGGAAGTCGTTTAATTCCCCTTGCATAACGATGGCACCCCGCTGATCGACAATACGGAAAGGGGTACGATCAAAACCATCGTGCAGAGAAGCCACGTTTAATTCGTTCACCGTTGGTACGGGGTACAAGCGGTAGCGATCGCTGGCTTTTTCCTGGTTAAGCGTACTGGTGACCATCCGGTTTTCGACCATTATGACCGCTCCAATACCTACGAAGTTAAGTACATTACCGTTGACATCCAGAATGTTCGGACTACTCATAGACACCGTCCCCACGGCATTTTGCTGACGAGCCTGGAAGCAAATTTGAAATATAACGGTACCATTTTCGAGCGTAACCCCTTGTAGATCCTGGTCTATCCAGGATAAACGTACCCGGCCGGGATCATTATTGTTGACGCCGGGTAAGTCAAAGGAACGATTATCCAGGCCTTTCAGATTATAATTTTGTATGCCTTCGAAAAGAAGCACCCCGGGATCGTAATCAATATTCAGCTTAATGCCCAGCACGTTTGTAAAATTATCAATACTTACGTCCAGACAAAAAGATTCCCCCATGGCTACGGTATCGGAAGCCACCCGGAAGGTAAAGAAATTCGTTCCTCCACTATCCCCCGCTTCGATGGTAACAAAGGCATTTTCCCCGTTAAAATTCACCGGTGCATCGTTGGCATCTACTACTGTGGCATTATCGAAAGCGACATTACTTACCCCAACGGTATTCGCCGTAAAACAAACCTCCATCAGGACTGCTTCTTCGGGCAGGCTAATACCTACTCCCGTCTCATCCTGCCAATTCACCCGAATACCCGCCAGGTTATTACTCCCGGTGTTAATGATTTCGATACTTTGTGATAGGCCTGGTAAAGCGGTATTGACGACCGTATTATAGCTAATGAGCTGTGGGTCGAAAAAATAAGAGAAACTCAACTGCTTAATACCATCAAAATCACGAACCCTTATCGGCAGACAGAAAGACTCCCCTTCGCTGGTGGTAATGTCCGAAGAAACCAGGGTAAAATTGTCGTTATTGTACTCTGTGCCAGTTCCCTCCTCTTCTACAAGAATGGTCCCCGCTTGCCCCGAAAAGGGAAGATCATCGGCAAGAGTACCCGTTATTTCTACACCTGAGAAATCCAGATTGGCCTGTCCGACCGCTTTTGCTGAAAAGCACATTTCAAAAAGAACCGTACCATCAGGCAGACTCACCCCTTCAATATTGGAATCGAACCAGGCTACATTGAGCCGCCCCTCCGGATTATTACCCTGACCGGGCGCTCCAATACTTGAGGAAAGTCCCATTAGATTAAAATTCCCCAGCGATTCGTATTGTAGTATACTGGTATCATAGCTAACGGTAAATTGTATCCCTAGAATGTCAGTGAAATCCCGGGTAGTAAACTGTACGCAGACATTATCGCCCTGCTGTACCGTATCACTGCTGATGTTCAGACCAAAATCGTCTCCCCCCGATTGATTATCTTCTGGTAACAGGGAAAAGGTCCCTGACTCGGTTTGGAAAGGATTTTGATTGCCATCTTCTCCAATTGCAACGACATCAGAAAGGGTCAACTCCGTAGTACCACTTCCTTCCAGAACGAGGAAGCAAGCCTCAAAGATCACTGTTTGATCCGGAACGGTAACCCCCTCTTCGGTAAAGTCAAACCAGGTCATTTCTAATTGCCCCAGGGGCATCGTCCCCGCTCCCGGCAGTTTGAAGAAATCTTCATTGAGGTTGGGTAAATTAAATTGCTCCAGCGACTGGAAAACCAATTTAGCCGGATCGTAATTCAGGATAAATCCCATACCGATGAGATCTGTAAAGTCTTCTACTCTCAGCGGCACACAAATCACTTCGCCCTCCCGGGCTGAATCGTCATTGATGACTATCCGGGTGGGGTCCTGCACCGGTTCGTCACTGGGCTGGAAGATGACCTGCCCTCCTGTACCCTGAAAAGCCACCACTTCACCAACCTCTTTAGTCACCTCTACATTAGAAAAACTCAGGCTGGCGCTACCTGCATCCGTCAACGCAATAAAGCACAGTTCAAAAATCACCGTTTGGTCCGGTACCGTAACACCGTTTACCTGCATATCAAACCAGGCGAGCTTAATTTGTCCTTCTTCATTTGCGCCAGACCCCGGCACCCCAAAAGTACTTAGACTCAAGCCCGGCAGATTAAAACTTTGTATACTTTGATACTGTATTTTTGTGGAATCGTAGTTAACATTGAACTGTAAGCCCATTACATCGTCGAAGTTTGAAACGGTTACGGGCACACAAATCACTTCGCCTTGCTTCACGGTACCCCCACCCAACTGAACGGCTACCGTATCCGGCTCGGTTGGATTATCATTTTCCATAATGAGAATGGGATCGGAATAGGCATTAGAGGAAACCAACTGGTCTTGATTATTGATTAATTCCGCATCTATAATTTGCACCTCTGTCCCCGGCGAAGGAGCAACGGCCCGGAAGCATATATCAAAAAGAGCCGTGGTATCTTCCACGGTAAACCCAGAAAGATCCGGATCTAACCAGGCCATTCGAATAATTCCTTCTGGGTTATTACTACTACCCGGCAGACCAAAATCACTCTCCGCCAAACCCGGCAGACCCAGTAAATTATCCAGTCGGTCAAAATTTAGGACCGTTGGGTCGTAGTTGATCTCTAGCTGAATACCTAGCATACCCTCCAGGTCATCCGCGGAAACGGTAATACAGATGGTTTCACCCACCCTGGTGGTACCACCACTTGCAAAGAAAGCCGGATCGTCATTATCCGTATTCTGATCCGTAGTATCTACCGGGTTCTCATCTGGTGTACTTCCGTACAATTGGATTTTAAGTAAAGAAGACTGATCCAATTCGTACTGGAAAGTACCCGCCAAATAAGCGGTACTATCATCGATGGCCTCTAAGTCTATATAACGAGCATTTTTCTGAATCGGGAAAGTCTCCTTAATATTCCCCCCGGCGTCAACAATCAGTAACTGGCTTTGCTCTTCACGGCTTATATTCGTCAGTACCAAATCGCCATTTCCCAATTCTAACATATCTCTCGGGGGAGCCGTGGGGGCATCTTCTGTGCTAAAGACGGGCCAGATAAAAGTATTATCCCGGCTACCATCTGCATTGACCCGCATTAACTCCCGATAATTCAGACCGTCAAACAGTCTTCCGCTAAGAAGAAAATCGCCATTATCAAGGCTGATAATGGATTGAATTCGACTACGGCTATTCAGCGTGGTAGTAAAGGTATTCGTAGGCACCCCCAACTGACTGATGGCCACGGCAGAGGTAGATTCCTGATTATCCAGGCGAATATTATTACCCACCAGGATCAATTCGCTTCCCCGAAGATAGACATCATTGATCGTTCCTCCACGAAAAGCGGAGGATAACAAGGGATCGAAACTACCATTTGAATTAAACAGTGCAATCTGCTGAAACAAGGTGTTTTCCGTAAGGAGGCTAAAAGCACCATAAACAACCACCCGGCCATCGGGTAATGGAATAAAGCCCTTAATATTACCTAGTATATTGATTTGATTAGATAGCTGAAAAGTATTATCGCCTGTGCCATCGCTGTTTAAGCGTAAGACAGGGCTTTTAACATCTGGATCCAGGGAAGAAGCAGAACTACCCACCATGATTTTACCATTATTCAATACCTGAATGGCCCGCACCTCTTTGTCGCTGGGTACCGAGGATTGCTGAAAACTGTTATCTAGACTACCATCCCCGTTCAGACGCGCAACGTTGATGATCGGTTCTCCGTTGATTTGTGTAAAATCTCCGGCTACCAGAATTTTACCAGATGGCAGGTGTAAGGCCTGATTGACTTGTCCCGGCCGTTTTAAAGCCGGCTGAAAATTGCTGAGTAAGGTACGATTCGGACTCAAAAGTGCCACGGCTTCGCGAGCCACCCCTTTAAAAAAGCCAAAACGACCAACGAGCAGAATATTCCCGTTATTTAAGGTCAATAAATCATACACCTGATCATCTGCTTCAGGCCCAGGGATAAATGGTGTCAGACCACTATTGCTTACCAGATGAGCGTCGGGGCGCCCATTCCATTCTCCACTAACAATAATTTGATCCTGCCCAGTGACGGTCAAGCCCAGTGGATTGGGAATACTAATGGAAGAAACTTGCTGCCCTGACGGTGTGACAACCACAACCCGCGGATCAAACTCCCAGGTGTAAGTGGTAAAAACGAGATTACCATTACTTAACTGATCGATATGACTAACGACCGTCATGAAGTTACTAGGGCCCACGGATTCATCAATCACAAAGGTATTGTCGCGTTGTCCGTTATCACTGAACCGCAAGAACTGCGCATCACTTCCCGCATTACCCCCAATGTAAAATTGATTGCCGACCTCGTATATAGCATTAACAAATAGATTATTATTGCCTTCGCTAATGGCGAAAGTACGAAAGACACTCCCGTTAGCGTTTAGCATTAGTAAGCCCGTGCTGGATTGGCTACTGCCGTAAGTACGAAAAATACCACCGACGACGATTCGATCATTATCTAGTTGTTCGATGACCAGTACGCGATTATTGAAGGTATCAACGGCAAAACTCAGATCCAGACTTCCGTCACTCAGTAAGCGAAAGAGCACCCCTGTCTCCTGATCGTTCTGACGAATGTACCCACCGACCAGTATTTTCTGATCGTTTTGTACCGCCAGAGCGGTGACAACCGTATCGCCAAGCTGGGCATGAAAGGAGGGGTCAGGCTGACCATTGGTATTTAGCCGTACAATATCTTTCCGGGAGAGATCATCGACCTGATTGACATTTCCGGCTAGTAATATTTTACCATCCGCCTGTTCGGCCACCGCCTGTACATTGGCAGGACGGGTAATCGATGTATTGAGATCGGCCAGCACTTGCGGCTGGGCTCCCAGGCTTACCGCACCCAGGAGGAAAAGGAAATAAGTATACAAAGAACGTTTCATGGGAAATGATTGATTTTGGGATTGGACGACAGTAGCGGCACCCTCGTCTTTCGATTGTTTATGGCAGGAGGGGAAATAAACCTACCTTCCTCTGCCTATGTCAGAATTTATTTTTCCACATCATACTCTCCACCGGCTTAACGGTGCGCGTGTTATACTTTGCATCAGGTTTCTTATCGTAATAGCGCTCGATGTCGCCATCAACTTTGAAGTAAATCAACTGCCCGATGGGCATGCCTGCGTATACCCGTACGGGATGCGTACAGGATATTTCCAGCGTCCAGGTATTGCAGAATCCAACATCACCTTTTCCGGCAGTGGCGTGAATATCAATACCCAGGCGCCCAACACTTGATTTACCTTCGAGGAAGGGGACGGAGTTGTGAGTTTCAGTATATTCCTCCGTTACCCCAAGATACAAGGTATTTGGATGAAGCACAAACCCAGACTCAGGAATTTCGAGATATTCTATTGGATTATGTCGACGGGCATCTAAAATATGATCTTTATAGATGGCCAGGTGCTTGGACAGGTGTACATCATAAGAGTTCGTGCCCAGGCATTTTCGTTGGAATGGTTCAATAACAATTTCTCCATTGGCAATCCCTTCCAGTATCTTCGTATCGGTTAAAATCATTCTAGTCTTCTTTTTTTGATGCAAATTGCTTCAAAAGTACTGATTTCGACGCTTCTTTTCCTAAAAGTAACGAGGATAAAAGACGAGAGGCGAAAACGGTTTCCCGCTTCGCCTCTTCGCTTCTAGCTCCTTTGGAGCGCCTGTTTTGTGTTTATTCGTTTTGCTTGCGTAAATGCCCCAACTCAAAGCGGGGCTACCGGGATCTATCTTTTTCCACCCTTTAATTTTTCCTGCAGGGCGTCCAGTGCTTTCTTGTCCCCTTTAGCCGCCAGGGCGGCCTGTTCTGGCCAGGTAGAAGGGTCGTGCATTTTGAAACGACTGCCAGCTTCCGCCAACACCTCTTTCAGGAAAGCAGGTTTAGCTTTAGCTAGTTTGGCAAAAGTATCTACCCCTTTTTCCGTCAGTAACTTTTCGATTTTTGGCCCGATGCCTTCAATTGTTTTTAGGTTATCTTTTTTTGCTTTTTTAGTGGCCTTTTTCTTTGGCTTCGCAGTTGGGTTAGCAGCTTTGGCAGAAGGCACGTTTTTAGGGGCTGCTTCTCCGCTTCCCTTTTTGCTGAAAAGCACTTCCTCCACCTGTACTATGGAATTGTCTACGCCATAATATGGAGAGGGCACGTAAGCATCTGCTTCCCAATCATTCTCCCAGGTACCATCTTCCGCAATGTAGCGAAATTCGTAATTGCGGCCCGTTGCCAAATTAAGGGTGGCTTTGTATTCTTTCTTACCGGCTTTCATAGGCGTTCCCTCTTCCCAGTTCCAATTATTAAAATCACCAACTACCCGTACCTCTTTGGCTTCGGCCAGGGCCGTCACGGGCAAAGTGAACGTTACTTTACAGACCGGTTTAGACTTCAGATATTGTTTCTTGATCATATCAAAATAGTTTTCAGATAATAAAAGGTTGTACACAACGGCTTAGTGTAAAAAATACACGATGATACAAAGGTAGGGGATATTTCAATGCATGGCAAGTCGATTTTCGAGTTTTGCTTACTCTTAATTGAAAAGTCAGGCAGGCAGAGTAAAAATGATTAGTCCCTTTAATTTTTATATCAAAAGAAAAAGTAAGTGCCAAGAGCATCTATAAAACGGAAAGCAGGAATACGGTAAAGTGATCCAAATAATGGATGCCGGAGAGAAACGACAACCCCACACTGAGCGATGGCTATTTTTTTTCCTGCTTATGAAAAAAAATTAAAAAACTGCTGCTGGCCGTTGACAATAGTGCTGAAATAGATCAAAAAAAGCGGCCCGTATCCCAGCCGTCGACCAGGGCATAATGGGCCTGAACCAGCAGGCTATTAGCCGTCTTGCTAATCAAATAGACCTGCCTGGGCATTAACTCGCAAAGATTTGATCAAAGTTACGGAAAGCTTTGAATTCGATCGCATTACCACTGGGATCCAGAAAGAACATGGTAGCCTGTTCGCCTACTTCCCCCTCAAATCTGGTATAAGGCTCAATAATAAAGTCGGTACCGTGCGCCTTTAGTTTTTCCGCTAAGGTATTCCAGGTGTCCATATCCAGAATGGCACCAAAGTGCTTAACGGGTACATCCTTACCGTCGACGTGATTTGTCGGGCCATGGGGCATCTCATCATCGACCAGGTGGGCTGATATTTGGTTGCCATAAAAATTGATATCTATCCAGCGCTCTGCCGTGCGGCCGATTTCGCAGCCGAGTAATCCCTCAAAAAATTCGCGTGTTTTTTTCAGATCTTTTACCGGAAAGGCTAAGTGAAATGGTGATTGTTGCATAGTTTCAATGATTGAGTTGTTGAGTTTTGAATTACCGGAACAAATCAAAGATAAGCCTTAAGAACAAAATCCCGAAAAGAACTATCGAGAACTTATTTGGTTATCTATTAAAGTCTTTCTTATGAAAATCCTCCTCACTGGAGCTACCGGATACATTGGCAAACGGATACTACCCGTTCTGCTGGAAGCCGGGCACGAGATTATCGCCTGTGTGCGCGATCCCCTCAGCTTTGAATACCCCAAACAACACCGCGAGCGTATCCACTTATTCCAGGTTGATTTTCTGGAGGAAGTCCCTCTGGAAGAAGCACCCAAAGATTTTGATGTCGCGTATTATCTGATTCATTCCATGTCGAATTCGATCAGCGACTTTGAAGAACTAGAAGCAAAAGCGGCTCGTCATTTCAGGGATTTTATTGATCAGACCCAAGCTCAGCAAGTAATCTACCTAACCGGTATTGTCAACGAAGAAAAACTATCCAGACATTTGGCATCCCGTCTGCAGGTTGAAAAAATTCTGGGCGAATCCAAAATCCCCCTTACTGCCATTCGTGCGGGTATTATCATCGGCTCGGGAAGTGCCTCCTTTGAGATCGTCCGGGACCTGGTGGAGAAGCTCCCAATTATGATTGCTCCGCGCTGGTTAAATACCAAATGTCAGCCCGTAGCCATTCGAAACGTAGTGGAGATTTTGACGAAAGTACTGCTTCGCAAAGACACTTACGACCAAAGTTTTGATATTGGCAGTAAAGAGGTGCTCACCTATCAGGAAATGCTCCTGGGCTACGCCAAAGTCCGCAATTTGAAACGCCTCATTATTACCTTACCCGTGATGACGCCCAGACTTTCTTCCTACTGGCTGTATTTCGTCACCTCTACTACCTACCCATTGGCCGTTAACTTAGTCAACAGCATGAAGATTGATGTGGTCGTGCGCGATAATCAGTTGGTAGATATGCTCAATATTGAGATGATCCCTTACAAAGAAGCCGTCAGAATGGCTTTTCAAAAGATCGAGCAAAATCTCATTGCGAGTAGCTGGAAGGATGCCCTGATCAGTAGTTCGAGTAAAAGCTCTTTACAGGAATATATGCAGGTGCCCACCTACGGCTGCTTTGTAGACTATAAAGAGATCCCCGTGACGAATAACACCAAAGAGCAGGTTTGGGCCAATATCCAGGCCATTGGAGGCGAACGCGGATGGTATTACGGCAATTGGTTGTGGAAGATTCGCGGTTACCTCGATAAATTGGTTGGTGGTATTGGCCTGCGCCGGGGACGTACCCATGTACACAAAATTCAGGAAGGAGACGCGCTAGACTTTTGGCGAGTCCTGATTGCCGATGATGCGGAAAAAAGATTACTCCTATATGCCGAAATGAAACTACCCGGAGAAGCCTGGCTGGAATTTAATATCGTGGAAGAGGAGGAAAAACCTATGTTGCAGCAAACGGCTACTTTTCGGCCCTATGGTGTTATGGGAAGGCTGTATTGGTATGCGATTATACCGCTACACTATTTCGTCTTTAACGGAATGATCAAGAATCTGGAGGCTTTTCAGCCAAAAAGAAAATAAAAAAGCTGCAAGTACGAAATGCACTTGCAGCCAGCAAATTACTATTTATTTTATGAAGTTGTTTAAGAATTCTTGGTAAGATGATTGGTAACGGCTTGGAAGTCAAGACAAGACTACTTTTTTTCTCGAAGCCATCCGCCTCAGGCGGACGAAGGAAAAAAAAGCTGCCGTATTGACTTTCAATGTATTGCCAAGGACTCAGTGAAGAATTTTAAAACAACTTCTATTTGTCTAATTATGCTTCTACGGATTCGTAGTAAGCAATTTTGTCTTTCAAATTTCTAATTACACCTTCCAAAAATTCGGTGTGCTTTCTAATGATTTTCTGTGAAGAATCGGGTAAGAAATCATTCTTAGCTGCATCTTCGTATTCTTTCAGGGCGACTAATTCACCACGCAGGCACTCCTTTAGAATGAATGGATTCTCTTTTCCAGTAAAGGTAGAAGCAATATCCATCCATGTGCGATGCACAGAAGAAGCTAAACTACTTCCTTTGGTATATTCTCCTCCCAGTTCCTTTATTTCTTCTTTCCATTCTTCTGCAAAGGCTTCCCGGCGCTTAGCATAGCTGATAAGGGTTTCTTTCATATCCATATCGCTAATATTGGAAGAAGCTTTACTATAACCTTCTACTGCATCCCGGTTCTTCGTCATCAAATCATCTAATAGGTTAAATACGGCTTTATCAATTTTAGCGTCTGTCATAAATATAGTTTGTTTAATTAATTCGCTTCTAAAACGGGCCAGCCCGGCAGATGTTCGATGTACACGGAATGAACATACCAGGAGATTGGGGTTTTTATCTATAAAGAATTAACTATGCACACCATTATATTAAGACTTACCATTCTATTATTCGTTTTGAGCAGTGTAAATTTTACTGCCCTGGCAATTGATATTGAAAAGGGTATTTACGAGCGAGAAGGAACATCTCGTTCGGGCATTCGCATTTATCTGGACGTACCCGCCGATGAAGTAAAAGATGCTTTCGACGATTTCCTTAAAAAGAACTATGGCTTTAAGCTAAAAGGGAATGGTCTTTTTGCGAATAAGGATGAATTATACGCAGAAAAAGTGGAGGCGAAAAAAATCGTTGAGAAGCAATTCAACTGGTATACGGAAATTATTCCCGCACCTCGTGGCGAGCACCAAACCCAAATGACCATTTTTGTATCCCTGGGATACGATATTTATCTCAGTGAAGAAAACTATCCGGAGTCCTTTCAGAAAGTTTATCGCTTGAGTATTGATTTTCTGGAACAGTATATTCCAGAATATCATAAAGATTTGATTGAGGAGACCAGCGACTTGGTTGAAGATCTGCAGGACGACACCAAAGATTTGCAGAAAGATATTGATCGCAATACCAAAGACATTGAAAAACTCAAAAAGGAAATCCGTGAAATGGAAGCCGAGCGAAAGGAAAAAATTGCCACCCTGGAAAAACAGCAGGAAAAACTGCAAACCCAGAAGGAAATTCTTCGAAAAGCCCAACAAGACTTAAGGAGAATTAATTAGTCCGGCTACTTTAAATAAGATAATTTTAAACCGCTTCAACAACCAAATAAACCAAAACACACATGACCACCGCAGAAAAACTAGTAGATTGCTTACAGCAGGAGGGCGTTGAATATATTTTTGGTGTCCCCGGTGAAGAGAATGAGGATTTACTCTTTGCGATTGATGAAAAAGAAGATATAGCCTTTGTTCCCTGCCGTCACGAGCAGGGCGCCGCTTTTATGGCTAATGTCTGGGGAAGATTAACGGGCAAAGCGGGTGTATGCATGTCCACCCTGGGTCCGGGAGCGACCAATTTGGTTACGGGTGTAGCCGATGCCCACTTGGACAAAGCGCCCCTGGTAGCCATTACCGCGCAGGGTAGCCTGCAGCGTCTTCACCACGAGAGCCATCAAAACCTGGATATCACACAAATTTTCGAACCCATCACCAAATGGAATACCAGTATCTCAACCCCCCAGATTGTCACCGAAACGGTTCGCAAAGCTTTCAAACTGGCCGAAATGGAAAAACCCGGGGCGACTCATATTGAACTGCCAGAAGATGTGGCCATGCAAGAGTTACCGAAAGAGATGCCCGTCTTACAGGATGCAGAAACTTTTCGTCCCGCTCCTAATGGTGACGCCATGTTGAAAGTGCTGCAACAAATCAAGCGCTCCGCTTTTCCACTTATCCTGGCAGGTAATGGAGCCATTCGCAAAACTTGCAGTGATGCCATCAAAACGCTGGTAGAGTACACCAAAATTCCCGTGGCGACTACTTTCATGGGTAAAGGGGCCATCCCGGACGACTCGCCCCAATCTCTAATGGCCATCGGGCTCAATTTTGACGACTACATTAGTGAAGCTTTTGAGAAAGCAGATCTAATTATCAGTGTTGGCTTTGATATCGCAGAGCACAATCCCAAACTGTGGAACCCCAGGGGAAACAAGAGAATCATTCACATTGACTACGAGCACGCCGAAGTCTACCAACATTATCAACCTATTGTTGAAATGATTGGTGATATCACCACGACACTCAAGAAACTCTACAATCAACTCACCATGGGAGATCAATACCGGAATCTACCCGTTTGGTACGCCGATATCCGCGAGCGGATTCACGAAGATATTGCCTCTTACGATCTGGAACCGGATACTCCTGTTTTCTACGTGCCGGGTGTGCTAAATGTGCTCCGGGAAAAAATGAATCGCGATGCCCTGTTGATTAGTGACGTGGGGAGCCACAAGATGTGGATTGCCCGTAACTTCAAAACTTTCCAGCCGGGTGGTTGCCTAATTAGTAATGGTCTGGCCAGTATGGGTATTGCTCTACCCGGTGCCATTGCGGCTGCCCTGCGTTATCCGGATCGACAGGTAGTGGCGGTAGCCGGTGATGGTGGGTTTATGATGAACGTACAGGAATTGGCTACGGCCAAAAGATTAAATCTGAATATTACCTACATTGTCCTTAAGGATGATGATTATAGCCTGATCAGTTGGAAACAGAAGCGTCATCAGGGTAAATCTACTGGCACCCAATTAAATAATCCCGATTTTGTGAAATTAGCGGAAAGCTTCGATATTATAGGCTACCGACCGGAGACTCCCGCAGAATTATCCGGAATGCTGGATAAGGCGCTGAGCCGTAAGGGTATCCACTTAATCGAAGTCCCCGTAGATCCCTCTATAAATCAAGCGCTCACAGAAAAATTAGAATCCTATTTTGCAAATGAGCCCGAAAAACAAAAAGAAGCAGCCAAGGGAATCGCTTAATAATAAAACCAACTACAACTATACTAAATTATGACAATTGAAGCTATAAACCCAGCCACCGAAGAGGTGCTGGACACCTACGAAGCCTTAGACAATGGTCAACTAAAAGGCCGAATCAATAAAGCGCACCAAGCCTTCCGGAACTGGAAGAAAGTACCCTTTGAAGAGCGGGCCCGGTTGATGATGGCCGTAGCCGCTGAACTCGAGAAGAATGCGGATGAATACGCCGAAATAGCCAGCCGGGAAATGGGCAAAACCTTTAGTAGTGCCGTTGCCGAAGTAAAAAAGTGTGCTTGGGTCTGCGAATACTATGCTCAGGAGGCGGCCGTTTTTCTCTCCGATGAGATGATCGAGACTGATGCCCGTAAGAGCTATATTAGTTATCAGCCCCTGGGGGTAGTGCTAGCTGTTATGCCCTGGAATTATCCCTACTGGCAGGTATTCCGCTTTGCCGCTCCCGCTCTGATGGCGGGCAATACTGCTCTATTGAAACACGCCTCTAATGTGCCAGGCTGTGCCCAGGCGATTGAACGCATCTTTCGTAGAGCTGGTTTTCCGGAAGGCAGCCTCACTAATCTACATATCCCCTCTGATATGGTAAAGTCGGTTATTGAAGATCGCTTTGTCAGGGCAGTAACACTGACCGGCAGTGAAAAAGCCGGAAGCATTGTAGCCAGTCAAGCGGGGGCACAAATCAAGAAAACCGTTTTAGAGCTAGGGGGTAGCGACCCATACATCATATTGGATGATGCCGATCTGGATCAAGCCGCTGCCATTTGTGCAGAAGGTCGCCTAAAGAATAACGGTCAAAGCTGCATTGGCGCCAAACGATTCATTATCGTCGAATCGGTCTACGATAGCTTCCTGGAAAAATTCAAATCCCAAATGAGCGAAGCGGTCATGGGTGACCCCTTCGACGAAAAAACTACCCTGGGACCACTAGCTCGACCAGACCTGCGAGAAACCTTACACCGACAAGTCAGTAAAAGCATAGAAAAAGGAGCAAAATGTATCATGGGAGGAGAGATTCCAAACGGCCCTGGTGCTTATTATCCGGCTACTATTCTTACGGATATAAAACCAGGAATGCCGGCCTACGAAGAAGAACTATTCGGCCCGGTGGCTGCGGTATTTAAAGTCAAAGACGAGGCTGCCGCTATCGAACTGGCTAATGATACTGACTTTGGCCTGGGGGCTGCCGTTTTCACCAAAAACCTGGCCCGTGGGGAACGTATTGCGAAAGAGGACATCGAAGCGGGTAGTTGCTTCGTAAATGATATGGTCAATTCCGATCCGAGGCTACCCTTTGGCGGCATTGGTATTAGTGGCTACGGCAGAGAGCTCTCCGCCCTGGGTATCCGTGAATTTGTCAATATTAAGACAGTTAGCATCGCTTAAGAAATGAGGCATTAATAAAGTATACAAGATTTACGAAGATATTTTGCTGCTCAGTGAGGCGAAAAATGCAGGCGATGCAGCGCATCGACGAGGCTTTTTAACGAAACTGGGCGGCAAAAGTACAAGTAAAGATGTGTAGTTTATTATTAACTCATTCCTAAACGATTTTTTTTTGATAAAAAATTAGCCGGTGGTCGTATTTTAAAACACTATAGAAAGCCCTAATAAAAAGCTGTGGTTTACACCCGAACCGCTAGCAAACTTCAAGAAAAAACGCTATATTTGTAATTATCATTGAACGTTTCTACACAAGCTGTAGGAGCGTTCTTATTTTTTGTCGAAGTAGAAAAGCGGTAAAAGATTTTATTCAACTACTTTGAAAGTATATTAAACGGGATTGTTCAAACCCCCTATTTGTCTGACTCTCTTCTAAGCAATACCGGCTCCATCTTTAGAAGGAATAAGCAAGATAGCACTTTTCGCAAGTAAGATTTCTACTTGAGCGGGAGACTAAGCTAATCATTGAGAGGTAGATAAGCGGGAACAGAATGATCTGATTGTAAAACTTGTAAAAAGTTATCATTATGGCGAGTTATGATTATATGATTCGTGAAGATTACGAGCGGCTAAGAGCCAAACTGGACGATTTGAAGACTAATGGTCGCGATCAGGCCGCTAAAGCGATTGCCGAGGCCCGTGAGAAAGGAGATTTATCCGAAAACGCAGAATACGATGCGGCGAAAGATGCTCAGGGCCTGCTGGAACTGGAGATCAATAAACTGGAAAAAATGCTGGCCAATGCCCGCATTATGAAGGAGTCGGATGTAGACACCTCCAAAGTAACCGTTTTGACAAAAGTCACCATAAAAAACCTGAAAGTCAACCGCGAAGTAACGTATCAACTGGTTTCGGAGTCGGTGGCCAACCTAAAAGAAAAAAAGCTATCCGTTAGTTCGCCGATCGGAAAAGCACTGCTGGGTAAGAAAATAGGCGATAAAGTAGAGGTGCAGACCCCCGGAGGCCTCATTCCATTTGAGGTGGTCAATATTTCATTGTAAGTAAGTGTTCAATATTATCTATACCCTATTTCAGGCCCTTTTGGGCTTCCACGTCGTTAGAAAGCCTCACCGACGCGCTGCGTCGGCTACGTTTTTTGCCTTGTTGAACCCCAAAATTGCACTGAACTAAACTTATACATAATATCGACCACTTACTTAAGTAATAGACTTTATTCTAATGGTTGAAGACCTTCGCAAGCGCGTGAAGGTCTTCCCCTAAAACACATATCTATCCATGTCTAGTATTTTCACAAAAATTGTTGAGGGAGAAATCCCTGCCCACAAAATTGCGGAAACAGAAGATTTTCTGGCCTTTCTTGATATTGCTCCCCTGGCTCAGGGTCACACCCTGGTCATCCCCAAAAAGGAAATTGATTACATTTTTGATATAGAAGACGAGCTACTGGCTGGCCTAATGGTCTTCGCCAAAAAAGTAGCCAGGGCACAAAAAGCCGTGATTCCCTGCCTGCGCATCGGCGTAGCCGTCATCGGCGTAGAAGTACCCCATGCCCACGTACATCTGGTGCCGCTCAATAAAATTGGCGACATCAATTTTGAACGTCCCAAACTGGAAGTCAGTCCCGACGAATTGGCCCAAACAGCGGCCAAGATTCGGGAAGCGTTTGCGCAAATCGCCGACTAAGGATTAACCTTCATTATTTTTTTATGAATCAGACCACTATCGGTATGTAATTGTAGTAAATACATACCCGGTGGCCATCCAGCTAAATTAATCCGGAAATCGATGGGATTCGTCCCGCTGATATTCCTACCACTAAGATCACAAATGGAATAGGTCTGAATTCTCCCAACGGGATAGTCCAGGTACAGCCAGTCGCCAACGGGCTGTGGATAGACCTTAATGGCCTGTTCTAAGGCCGCTTTTTGGGTGTTCGTACTGGTATTGCTAATAAAGACGGTACTGGTTGAACCATTTACGGGCACCATTCCTTCGGCTGCATCCAGTGCTAAAACATCCCCAAATTCAAAGGTAACTTCCTGCTGAACGTCCTTCAGCTTAAAACGCAAATGCCCGATGGGGCCGTAGCCCGCCCGGTCGATCCGATCCGTATTGGTAAGAGCGACCCTCAACAGGTGTAGCTGAGTGTCCAGGCGAACCATACTAAGCGGTGTCTCCTCCGGGAGTAACCAGGACTGCCCCGGCTCAAAAGCCAAACTTTCTTCGTCAACAACAGTGGGATCATATCCAATACTAAAGGCAATACCGTGCATACGATCTACGGCATCAAAGGAAAGGCCTAGCTCGAGCGGGACGCGCAGTTCCTCTGCGGCAACCAGCGTATCCCGTCGAATAAATAATTCCGGTGCACCGAGGTGCACTTCACCGGTCGTCAGCGGGCGATCGTAGGTCCAATTTTGATTAATGGCTGTCAAATCCACCTCAGAAATAAAGCCATCGCCATCACAGTCGATATTTTTATAATTCGTCTGCGAGCGGGGCAGATCTTCGTTCCAGGAAAAACCAAATGCCTGGCGAGACACATCAACGGAGCGGCGATCGGGTCCCTGAGTGGCGTAGCCTAGGCCGATATTCAGTAGGTCTTTGTGGCCAACGGCTCCGTCCTCATCCGTATCTCCGGGAGTCACCAGATCCTCGGGATCGGCGACGGTGATGGAGCTGTGAATGGGGATAATGCCGTTATTTGGGTTCGCTTCCGCAAAAACGGGTGGCTCGTTAAGCGCGAAGAGGAAAGGGCTGATGCCGGATACGTCTTCCCTTGCGGTAAAATACAAGATGGCTATTAAAGTAGAATCATTAGTCGGACTGCTTTCCGAGTTAAAATAACCGACTTCTTCTACACCTAACTCTAAATAACTACCCTCAAACACGTACTCCTCACCGTCAGCACGAATCAATCTGCTGGAATCGGCATTAAGCAGACAAGGGTCCCACCTAACGGTAAAAAGACCACTTTCCAAACCCTTATGGTCTTTTACATAGATAGGATAAGTGAAGCTTTCTCCCGGCTCGACAATAATCGTAGGGGCTAAAAATTTGGTACTACTGGTTGTACCACAACCGTACAATTGAGCGTCCTCGGTAAAACTGGCGACATATCTCTCGCCTGTGAAATCAACAACATTGGCATTGACATCGGTAAGATCTGATAACAATTGTCCGGATCGAAAATAGCTGGTATCCTCCTGTCCGTTAGACCATTCAAAACGGTAAGGAGGCAGGGTGGCAAAATTTGAATACACCTCTGTAAAAAGGACGGCTTGAAGCTGATCAGTAGCCAGGGAATCGGGAACACATTCAATGTATTGGGGCATAAAATTATCCGCAACGAATTGTTTCTCAATGCCACAACCCAATTCAATATTCCGGAGGGTATCTGTACAACCTTTTGCATCTTTAACGTACAAATCCAGCATACCCAAATTGGCGGGGAACTGGAATTCAACCAGTGATCCATTATCAGCTCTCTGCGTGCCATCACTCCAAACATATTCTACCGGCGTATAAGCAAACCCCGGACTAACCCTTACTAGAGATACAGCCTCACAATTATCCGAAATAGTACAAGTTTGAAATTTAACGGAAGCCTCCAGGGCATAACTTTCTGTAGCAAAATCGAAAGATCTAGAGCAAAGCTCATTATCTGAGTAAGTAACCGTCAATTTATAAGTGGGGCCAGCAGGCGCTACTATTTGGCTGGTCGTTTGCCCCGTACTCCACTGAAAAGAATAATCAGTACTATCTCCCAGAACGACCCCAAGTTGGTAGGTATCTTCGGCACAACTTGTATACTCTGACACCAGCTCGGGATTAATGATAATATCCGGCTCGGACAAAAAGAAACTTACTTCCACCGGACAGGCTCCCTCTTCTATAATCTCTAAGATATATCTACCCGGCTGGTCAACTTCCGCAATTGGTTCGTAGAAATATTCGTCATGAGACCATCGAAACTCGTATTCGCCCTCTACTAATTGCTCTACGCCTACACGGGCAGGACCTTGCTCGCAGGCAAAAGGCTCGTATACCGTTTGGAATTTATCCGGATCTAAAGGTTGCTCTCGATTAACAAAAGGGACATAAATGCGCTCTACCTGTTGACAGTAGCCTTCGGCAATCGTAACTGAATAATATCTTTCTGGTAATACTTCCGTAAAAGGTGTCGTATCCCCATTACTCCATTTGAAAGTCAAATTGGGGTAAGCTTCTGTCCCTAGAAGTCCAATTCTCGCTCGGTCTCCCACGCAAAAAACTGTATCGTATTGAACGTCAAGGTTAAAGCCTGAACTTTCAAATATGGTATTAAAGTTATAGGTTTTTGTACATCGCTCATCCTGACCATAGGTTACGACAAGCCGGTAAGGTTCATCGCGAGGCACGGTAATCGTCCTGGTCGTATCTAGAGTATTCCATAAATAGCTATAAACCGTAGTATCTGACACTGTACCATAATCGAGTCCTATGGTAAGTTCATCAGCCAAACAATCGGCTGAATCCAGTGGGATAAAAGAGAAAGCATCGTCTGGAGGTGTAGGTGGCTCTAAACGAAAGGCCACCTCGTAAGTACAGCCGCTATCTCCTTGTATATTCAAAAAGTAATTACCTGGATCTGAAACAGAAATAATTGGGTTCTCCAAACTAAAGTCGTGACTCCATTCGTAAGTGTACGTTCTTTCTGCCATTAATTGAACAACACCAATCTGGCCCTGAGCATTCAGACAATTAAAGCCTTGCTCTATCCGCTCAAACTGATTCGTATCCAAGGTAGGGGGACCACTTATAAAAGCGACATCAATAGTAAAATCACTACTGCAAAAACCATCCGTTACGCTCACCGTATAGCGTCCCGCCTCCGATACACTTGTCATAGCTGTTGTATCCGTAGTCGACCAGGCATAAGTTCTGCCTGAAAAAGCTTCCGCATTAAGAATTCCGATAAATGCGGTGTCTTGTACACAAGACAGTGTATCCGTTTTTAGGGTAACCGGTAAGTCCGGCTGATCAAAAGTAGAAAAATCATATTCCTGAAAACAGTAATCGGCATAAGTCAGTGTAAGGCTGTGCTGCTGATTCGGTGGTAAAATCACTGTCCTGCTCGTATCACCAGTCGACCAGTTATAACTCAGCGCATCGGCATCAATATTATCAGGCACCACCAGCCCTGATCGATATTCGCCTGTTTCACAACCCATAAATTCAGAAAAAGCTGTAATGGTGTTCGGGGGCTGAGGGGATTCTACACTAAACGGCACCCGTATAGGACAGGCTCCCTCTGTGGTAATTGTTAAAACTAAATCTCCCGTAAAACCCGAAACCTCAATTGCGGAGTCACGAATACTGGCATCATGTGCCCAACTAAACCCGTAATTTCTTGTGCTATCCAGTTGAACGACCCCAACTCTGGCCACATTATTTTCGCAGGAGTAAGGTTCCATTATCAAATCAAACTGATCCTCATCCAGTACCATAGGTTCTCCCGCGTGTACCACCTCAACTTGCCTTACCTCCTCGCAAAAGCGATCAGTTACTGTGACGGCATACACTCCGGGGGGAAGTTTAGCCAATGCGGTACTATCTCCAGTCTCCCACCGAAATTGGATATTCGGGTAGGAGTCCAGATTAGTAAAGCCTACCTCTGTACTATCCGTCGCACAAAAAACGCTACCCTCTTGCGTATTAATGGAAAGGCTACCTTCTTCCGACAGGTCGTAATGGAGGATATTTTGACAACCCGTTTGATCATCCGTTATGGTCACAGAGTAGGCTCCCGGTGGTACATCGTCTATTTTATCGGTCAGCGCCGCCGTATTCCATTCGTAAGAAAAAGAATTATCCATGCCAGAGGCGGGTCTGAGCTGTATACTTCCCCCACTCACAGCCCCGCCACAGTTAGGGGACTGAATGATTGCCTCTACTTCGGGTAGCGGCAATCCTTGTTGATCTCCGCCCAGACCGTCATTTCCACCGTAATAATAAAAATGAGATAAAGCAAATTGACCGGTTGCATCCTCAACCGCCACTTGATAGATGCCATGAGTACTTAAATTTTCTCCTAGTTTAAGAACGGAATCCATAGTAGTCAGCCTAAATTCTGGCGTAAGGCCTGGAAAAGTGGCAAAAAGATACGTATAAGGTGGTACTCCTCCCTGAGGTTGCGCCTCAACCGTCAATAATTCTTCTCCGCAGCCGAGTTCAGAATTCAGTGTAATGTCCAGAACTAGTTGTTCCGGTTGATTAGTAATATTTACCTTACCACTGATCAAATGAAGAAGAGCTTCTTGTCTGGTGTTTTCTTTCGTAAGTACTTGAACCTCGGGATAAAACCCCACTTCTTTAGTAATGTATACCGGGCTGGCATAATTAAAAGGAGAAGCACCATGATAAGACTCAATTACCATACAATACTCCAATAAAATTGCATCATCAGCCAAACTAATACTTCGTCCTTCTCCTGTGAATATCTCAAAGATGAATTCTGAAAAGCCTGGCCTGGAAGCTTGTGGAAACAAAGCAACGTCTCCTTCTTCCAAAAGTGCCGGATGATAATCTATAGATACTATTTCTCCATATAATTCCTGAGAAAAAATTCCAAAGCTGGCACTGACGACCTGCTTAAAATTTTTGACCGTTACCGGGATACAGACCGTATCTCCCGGTGCCCCCGCAACGGTACCGACCTCCAGCTCGATTAGAGGCCTGGATTGGCCAAAAGCCTGCTGGTTTACCGAAAGGAAAAAAAGAAAAAAGAAAAGGCTGTACAAGAACAAAGGAAAACGCTGCATCTGAATCTGGGATTAATAATGAAGCGATTTAAACTTTTTCAGTTCGCTGATTCTTAAAGTCTTATAGAACCTGGACGGCAGCTAATTTTCGATCCGTAACTTTGGCTACGCATCTCAAATTGAGCTTTGCCAGTACCTGCAAGCTTTTTAAGACCGCTTGAACCAAAAAGTTTAAACCGCTTCAATGTAAAAGAAACACCTCAGAAAGATAAATCATTCCGAGGTGTTTCCACACACTAAATGCTAGTATTTTATTTTATTAACAATTCTCGCTAAGGCCGGATCACCGTTCTTTCCTTCACCCATTTATTAAGGTTAGGACAAGCGGCCGGACTCACTTCCAGCCGAATGAAGGTATCGCCAATGGTCTCCCCTACCCAGTTGTTGATATATTCGCTGCGTTTGGATTCAATGGCTGCCTTGCGGATTTTGGAATAATCCTGTTGTAAATTAGCCGTATGGGGTCGGGTCCGCGATTGTAGTTGTACAATACGGTAATTAACCGAACCGCCACCGGGCACCTTGTACTCAAAAGGTCGCGAGATATCGCCCACTTCCATCGTGTCGATGGCAAAAAAGATATCCGGATCGAGGTCACCTACCTCAAAAAAGGTATTACCCGTAGCCTGATTGACCATACGACCATCGTTATTGAAAGATTCCTGATCTTCATCGGAGAACTCCTTAACGGCGTTAGAAAAGGAAATCGTATCCTTTATAATCAGTTGCCGGACCGAGTCTAGATAATTCATGGATTTCTCCAGGTCAGCATCCTGAATCTCTGGTCGAACCAAAATGTGCCGAACCCGAATTTGGCTACCCCGGCGGCCCAGCATTTGGATCAGGTGAAAGCCAAATTGGGTTTCCACCGGTTGCGACACCTCGTTAATGTTCAATTTATAGGCTGCCGCCTCGAATTCCTGTACGAACTTACCCCGGGCAGACCAACCCAGGTCCCCCCCGAAATTTCTGGTGCCATCTTCTGAATAACGAGCCGCCAGATCTTCGAAGGTCGCCGTACTATCGACAATTTGTTGGCGCAAATCCAGCATCAGGTTTCGAACGCGTTCGCGCTCTGCTCTACTTACTTGTGGCACGGCAACGACTTCTCCTAATTCTACTTCAGAATTAAAGTAAGGCAAACTATCGGTTGGAATCTGATCAAAAAAGGCTTTTACTTCAGAGGGCGTAACCGTAACGTTCGACATGATATCCCCACGCATACGCTCTTGCAAGAGTTGCGCCTGCAAGTCTTGTCTAAATTCGTCACGGACCTCCTCTACCGTCTGACCGTAATAGGCTTCAAACTGCTCGACGCTACCATTCATATACCCCAGGATTTGCTCGATGCGGGCATCTAATTGTGTCTCCACTTCGGTTTCACTCACGACGATACTATCGAGTTTGGCCTGGTTGATCATTAATTTATTGACCAGCAATTGTTCCACGATGAAACAACGTGTCTCCTCGTTAACTGGTTGTTGCTGAGAAGCCATTAATGAGTATTGTTCTTCTACCTCTGACATCAGGACGATCTCGCCCCCCACCGTTGCCAGTACCTGATCCACCACCTCGGTTTGAGCCTGGGTAGTTATACTTCCTACACAAAACAATAACAACAGCAATACTCTGCTCATAACATTTATTTTAATTTTCTACTGACCATAAAAGCCAGAGAAAGGAATCATTTGTAAAAAGACCCGGAAGCACCGGCTCTGGTTGTGTGCAAAAGTAGCTTATTCTTCAAAAATTTCAATATTATTTCGCCTTAGCTCTAATTTGTAGAGCTCTTCCTTCTTTTGCTGCATCAATTTTATCTTCCTGGAATGCAAAATCACCTTCCGGGCCTGCTCTTCGATAAAGGCCAGTGGCGCAATCTCCCGCCGGTTACGCACCTCGAAGACTTTAAGAAAATACTGATATTCTTCGCCGGTTTGCTGAAAGTCTCGCTTGGCAACTACGTTACTGGCCGTGAGGGAGCCCTTAGGCAACTCTATAGCCACTTCTTCCAGTCTGGTCCAGACACTATCGTTCAGGATGTAAGTACCGTTATTCTGCTCACAGTAGGCTTCCAGTTTCCTGAGGTTTCGGGGGTTTAAATTATTCCACCAAAACCGCAGGGAATCTTCCGCCGTAAGCGGCAGGGGGACCTTTATAAAATAACAGCGCATAATCGGCGTCTCCAGCTCATACTGCTCCTTGTTCTTTTCATAAAAAGCCAGAAGTTCATCCGGAGTAATCACGGAATCCAGCTCTTCTTCGACCACTACCTGCTCGTAGGAGTTCTTCAGCAGTGATTCCCGGTAGTTGTTGACCAGCAGCTCAATATTCAGGTTATCCGGCTTATTCTGTTCGGCCTGGTGCAATATCAAAGCCTCCCGAATCCAACGCTCCCGAAAAGTTTGAATAATCAAACTACTATCCTCGGAAGTCGTATTTTCATTAAAAAGCCCATCCAGATCGGACAGATACAAAACGTGGTTGTGTACCCTGGCCAGCCGGGGGTCGCTCGGCTCTTGCGCTTTGCAGCCCAGTAACAAGAATCCAATTATCCATATCCAAGCGCTATATTTCATTGTCTATTCTTTTCTTTGTCTTATTTGATTAGCGTATCAAAGACTTTACGATTGACCTCGACCTCATATTCTTTCCTCAGCTGTTCAACCCATTGCTGCTCGAGATAGTCCTGGTAATCGGCGATAATATATCCACGGGCTTCGTTCAGTGCCTTGTTTTGGGCAGGCATTACTTTGACTACTTTCGTAAAAGTAAAGGCTCCCGTTTCGCTATCTTTCATGGCATTGGTGACGTACCCCACTTCCCATTCTCTTATCTGGCGAGCCGATGGGCTATCTTCTTTCTCCACCGTTTTTTGCTCCGTACTAATTCCAGGCACTTCAAACTTCTGTTTTACTTCGTCAATCGTATGATCCTTCGCATACTCACGAATAGCCTGGATAAGTGGATTAGCCTGCTTCGGAAGGGTATATACATCAACCACTGCCCGCTCATTCCAACGATATTTACCCTTAATCGTTTCGTAAAAAGCGCGTAGGCCACTGGTGTCCCGTGCCGCCTTGTCCCAGACGTTTCGTTTCGTTACTTCAAAGAGTAGGATGCCTTCCTCATATTCTCGCATTAAGGCCTTAAACTCCGGATACTTTTCCTCTAGTTTACTTTCCTCGAAACGCATGCAATAATCCTCCACAAAATCACCGTACAACTGCTTAACCGCCTCATTTGGGGGAACGCGATTCTCCAGTTGCAAACGCTGCCGACCTGCGCGCACCAGAAAAGTCGCAAAATCACCGATCGTTGCTCGTTGCGCACCAAGATTAAATAAGACCTGATCCCTGCCCTTCGTAGGTTCTTTCCAGCGGAAGGTAAAAAAGGTATCATTTTGCATAGCCGCAAATTGCTCCAATACCAGAGGAAATTCCTGGAAGCCGGCGTTACGCTTAATGGATTGAATCAGCGCTAAGCGGCTGGCCTCAAAGCGATCATCATTTTGAATTTGAGCTTCGATCGCTGCTTTTTCCTCCTCGTAGCTGCCCAGCGTTTTCTTGGAGATTCGCTTGACGATATGGTAACCCAAATCACTCTTAAAAGGGGCGCTGTAGGTATTGTCTTCGCTCAGGGCAAAAACGGCATTTTCAAATGCTTCCTGAAAGCGATTGATGGCAATAAATCCGATATAACCTCCCTTGGGTGCCGTGCGGGCATCTTCGGAATGTTCGCGTGCCAGTGCTTCAAAATTAGCGCCGTTTTCCAGCTCCTGGTAAAGCTGATCGATTGCCTGCTTAACTTCAGCTTCGGGTTTACCCTCTGTCCGCAAAAGAATATGAGCCGTCTCCACTTCTCCGCGAGCCGGACGACGATCGTGTGCTTTTACCAGATGATAACCTCCCGAAGTACGTACGGGCATACTGACCGTATTGAGAGGCAGCGTATAGGCGGCGGTTTCAAAGCCATAGTATCCTTTCGGGAAAAGCGCCGTTACGTAACCGATATGACCGGCATTGTTCTTTACTGAATTATCATCAGAATTCGATTTGGCCAGGGTTGAAAAACTCGCCCCATTATCCAGTTGGCGCTTAACACTCATCGCTTTTTGATAAGCCGCCAGCGTATCTTTTGGGGCCGGACGGGTAGGCAGGCGAAAAAAGATATGGCTGATATCGACGTCTTGTTGCTTGCGTTCGTAGGCTTCCCGGGTAAGTTGCTCCGTTACTTCTTTATTAATCAGGTAGGAGTCGGCCAATTGGCGCCGATAGCCCGCCAGCTCGCGTTGTAGTTCCGGGATGGTGTCCAGTTGAAGTGCTTTTGCTTTTTGCACCTTGAGTTTGAATTTAATATACAAATCCAAATATTCCTCTAATGAGGCTTTTGCGTAATTAGCCTGTTCTCCGTTGGTCTTGGAGTAGATATAATCAAACTCAGAGACGGTAACCGGCGTCCCCTCTACGGAGAATAATACCCGATTATCTTGCTGAGCCTGGGCGCCTGTCAGGAAAACCAACAACAAAACCAGGGTGCTAAAGATATGGTTATGCATACTTTTTTGTTTTTTATTCATGGAACCTAATCCCGGTAAACACTTTTGGCGAAAGCCAAAGTGCTCCTAAATCAATTTTTCTTTCCGAAAAGAATACACTTTACAGCAAAAAACTGTTTTCCAAACGATGCTAGCCAAAGAGATATTTTAATGACTACAGATCAAAGCCAATATCACGGCGGTAGTACTTCCCTTCGAAGTTAATTTTATCCGCATCCTCGTAAGATTTGCTCAGGGCTTCTTTGAAATCTCGGCCAAAGCTGGTCACCGCCAGCACCCGACCACCATTGGTCAGGATTTGATCCCCTTCTTTCAGTGTCCCCGCGTGAAAGACCATACACTCCTCGGCCAGATCTTCCCCCGTGATGACTTTACCTTTTTCGTAGGCCTCCGGATAACCTCCCGATACCAGAATGACCGCAGCGGCCGCCCGCTCCTCCTTCTCCAGGCTATGCTCCGACAGACGCCCTTCGTGGGCGGCCTGTAGCAAGACCAGCAAATCATTTTTCATACGTGGAAAAACCACCTGCGTCTCCGGATCTCCCATCCGGCAATTGTATTCAATGACGTAGGGCTCACCCTCCACGGAAATCAAGCCGAAAAAGACGAAACCAATATAGTCCAGCCCACGATCCTGAATCCCTTTAATGGTCGGTTGGATAATGCGTTGTTCCACTTTTTGCATAAGCGCATCATCCACAAAAGGCACGGGCGAGACGGAACCCATCCCTCCGGTATTTAATCCGGTATCGCCTTCACCAATACGTTTATAATCTTTGGCCACCGGCAGTATCAGGTACTCTTTTCCATCAGTCAGGGCAAAAACCGAGAATTCAATCCCCGAGAGAAAGGCTTCGATGACCACCTTTTCGCTGGCAGCGCCAAATTTACCATCCAGCATAGCTTTCAGTTCCGCCTTGGCCTCTTCCCGGTCTTCGATGATCAGCACCCCTTTTCCAGCGGCCAGTCCATCCGCTTTTAACACGATGGGCGTAGGCTGTTGATCAATGTAGGCCAGACCCTCTGCCAGTTCTGCCTGCGTGAATTCACGATAAGCGGCCGTAGGAATATCGTACTCTGCCATAAATGCTTTAGCGTAAGCCTTGCTACCCTCCAGAGCAGCGCCCGCCTGCGATGGACCAATTACCGGTATATTCCGCAGATCGGCATCCGCTTTAAAGTAATCGTAGACCCCGGCGACCAGGGGCGCTTCCGGTCCCACCACGACCATATCAATCGCCTCCTCCAAACAGACCTCTTTGATCACCTCAAACTGATCAACCTGAATCGCAATATTTGTACCCAGACCCGCCGTGCCGGCATTACCCGGGGCAATAAATAACTGATCACACAATGGACTTTTTTTGAACATCCAGGCAAAAACGTGTTCTCTTCCACCACTTCCTAGGAGTAATATGTTCATTTGTTCTGTTTTGAATTTGATTTGATGATTTTTCTAGCAGCGTTTCGCATTAGCCGGGCCTCAACAAGTTACAGAATGGCTAATTTTCCACAAAGGTAATACGGATTTTTGTACTGCAACAATCCCAGGTCCGTTTTTAAGCCCACAGTTGGTCTCACACATCAATTATATTGGCATCGGGATAACCCCTTTCGATCAGGTAAGCCCCAAAATTAAACCAGCGGCGAGCCTCGTCCAGGATCACGGCATCGGAGGTAATCACAATGGCCTCGGAATCCGCCAATTGCTTGTCCGGATTAAAAACGGTCTCGACCTGCCATTCCCAGGCTTGCTCCCCGCTTATTTTAAGTAACCAGGTTTTTAAGCGGCCGCTATTGGAAACCGGACGATCAAAATACCATTTTACCGATGCGGGCTGTAAATCGGCCAGTGCTTCTCCCACCAGGATAATGGCTGCTTCGGTCTTCTCTACTCGTTTGTACGAACCATGTACACTAGAAATATCGCGATAAGTGCTATCCCTACATTTAAATACATAGGCTCCCGATAATACATTTTCCAGTAAGATCAACAGGTTGAATCCGTCAATTTCGACGGGGGCACCATCCAGCTCCCTGGGCCGACAGCTTTTGGACTGGCGTAAACGGATGGCCTGGTCACTACTACTCATCCTTCTCAAGGCATGCCGCTGGCGGCTATTCAGTCGGTATCGGTTACCGACCAACTGATGCACCGAATTCATGGCATAGCCCCGCGTAAGTAAGAAGCAGCAGTCGTCTACCGCATCCTTAAAAACAGCTTGCCACTTGGGACCAAAAATTTCGTCGTCTCTGGATTTTTTTCCCCGGTTTCTTTTGCTCAACGATACTTGAATTATTAAATGATTTTGAGAATGGCAAAGATTCAACTGCCTCTGGTTCAAATTACGGATTTTTCAAAAGACTTTCTTATTTTGATCGGAAGACCAGATTAGAAAAGATAATACACAACCAACACTTATGAGATTCAGGCTACTCTTCTTTGCCACGCTCTTCCTTTTTTTTAGCGAAAGCTACGCCCAAAACTTCGAGAATAACGCCCTCTCCCAGGCACTCCCCTGGCGAAATATCGGCCCCGCCAATATGATGGGACGGATCGCCGCGGTAGAAGCCCATCCCGATAATTACCGACACGTATTGATGGCCTCGGCCTCGGGTGGGGTCTATCAATCCCTCAACGGGGGGATGACCTGGGATATCATTTTCGACAAATACGGTGCGAACTCTATCGGATCCGTCGCCATGTTTGTTCCCAACCCCGATATCATCTGGGTGGGCACCGGCGAATCTGCCAACCGCAATAGTAGCGGCTGGGGCAATGGCCTGTTCAAATCGACCGACGGAGGGGAGAGCTTCGAATACGTGGGACTACAGAACACCCATCACATTGCGGAGATCGCTACCCATCCCAGCAATCCGGACATTGTCTACGTGGCGGCGGTCGGTCACCTTTGGGGTTACGAGGGCGAACGCGGACTCTACAAAACCACCGATGGGGGCAAAAGCTGGGAAAAGCTGACCAATGGACTACCTGATGATGGCAAGACAGGTTGCACCGAAATCATCATGCATCCTGAAAATGCGGATGTCCTGTTTGCCGGTTTCTATCATCGTCTGCGTACGCCCTACCATTATACGAGTGGTGGGGAGCAGGGTGGAATGTTCAAATCGACCGACGGGGGAAAGAGCTGGCGCAAACTGACCGACGGCTTACCTACCGGAGAGACGGGTATGATCGACCTCTCTATCCATCGTAAAAATCCCGATATTATGGTAGCCGCCGTCGAAGCGGATGAAAATTTGCCGGAAGGCGTTCCCGGCACCGGCATTTATCGCTCCGACGACGGGGGCGAAAGCTGGCGTTATTTGTATAAACACGCCGTACGGCCTTTTTACCACGGACAAATCTGTATCGATCCGCTGGACGACAACTATATCTACATGGTCTCCCGGGGGCCTGTGCGCTCTACCGACGGCGGTCAGAGCTTTCAGGAACGCCGCTGGCGAGCCGATGGCGGCGACGATCACGATATGTGGATCTCTCCTAATGACAGCCATATCATGTACCTCGCCACCGATCAGGGGCTAAAGCTCAGTGTCGATCGCGGGCAGACCTGGCTATCCCTCAATAATACCGCCATTGGGCAGTACTACGCCATTGGCGTAGATATGCGCGACCCTTACTGGGTCGTCGGTGGTTTGCAGGATAATGGTTTGTGGATCACCCCATCCAACAGCCGCGAATACCGGGGCATCCTGAATATGCACAGCACCTGGCTGGGAGAGGGCGATGGATTCCACGCCCAGGTGGACCCGACCGACTACCGGACCATCTACCTGGTCAATCACGTGGGTTTTGCCTGCCGGGTGAATTTCGAGACGCGGGAGTACGCGTATATTACCCCCAGCCCGGAGACGGTAATTAATTTCGGCGATTACGTCGATCCCGATTTTGACGAGGAGCCCATCGATTATACAATCAATCCTGGCGAGCACTGGTTCTTCTATGAATATGCGGATCGTCCGCAGTTACCCCCTCAGTTCCGCTTCAACTGGAGTAGTCCGCTGGTAATGTCAAAAAGTAATCCGGAGACCATCTACTTCGGTGGTAATTATCTCTTCAAATCGATCGACAAGGGTAAAAGCTGGCGCCTCATCAGCCCGGACCTCACCAAAAATGATCCCGAGCGCCGCAATCCCAGCAACAGCGGATACCTGACACGTAGTGTAACCGGTGGTGAAAATCACTACACTATTATTACCATCAGTGAATCCCCCATGAACGAAGCCGTGGTCTGGGCGGGTACCGACGATGGCAATCTACAAGTCACGCGCAACGGCGGAGACACCTGGACCAATGTCAAGGCTAAAGTACCGGGCGTACCCGCTGATGCCTGGGTAAGTCGGGTGGAAGCCTCCCGTTTCCGCGAGGGCACCTGCTACGTCACTTTTGACAACCACCGATACGATGATTTTAAGGCTTACGTGTATAAAACAGACGATTTTGGCGAAAGCTGGACCACAATCACCAATGGGATTGAGGATGGCTATAGTGCTTACGTGATCAAAGAAGATGTAGAAAAAGAAGGATTGCTCTTTGTGGGGACAGAGAATGCCGTGTATGCTTCCTACGACGACGGAGCCAACTGGACACCGCTGATGAATAATATGCCTACCGTGGCCGTCCACGATCTGGTGATTCACCCTAGGGATGGCGACCTCGTTGCCGGCACCCACGGTCGCAGCATTTGGATACTGGATGATATCCGGCCTTTGCGGCAAATAACACCGGAGGTCATGAATAAGCCCGTGCACGTTTTCCGGGGTAAGCCGGGCACCGACTGGCGGCGCATCAATACGGGGCGTAAACAGCCGGCCTTTATGTTTCGGGGACAGAACCCACCAGCGGGGGCGGGGATCAGCTTCCACGTGCAGAAAGGCCTGGGAGATACAGCTACCCTTACGGTAAAAAATATTGACGAAACCTATGTGCACAGCCAAAAAGTACCGGTCAACCCGGGACTCAATCGCGGGTACTGGCGGGGACGTTTTGAGCCCAATACCGCAGATGTAGCTGCCTACGAGCAGGTCTTATTGGATGCCATCAATACTTTGAAAGGCGAATTAAACGGGGCCGCACTCCAAACGGAACTCAATAACTTAACCAGGGAAATAAGGGGCGAAAAAAGTTTTCGCGTACTAAATGAGGTTCGCGCTAAAATGGTCGAACAGTTTGGCCTGTACGCCGACGGACGCCAACTCTTCGGTCAAAAACTGGACTGGATCACGGCACCGGCCGGTAAGTATCAGGTTCATATCCAGATAGGGGATCACAGCGCCAAAGGACTGGTCAAATGGCGCCAGGACCCCATGATGGCCGAGCACGGATGGGAATAATCTTGTGGCCGAAAATAGATTAATTTTCGCTTTTTTCAAACAAAAAACGGAAAAGGCTTTGATTTTTAAAACAAAAAATTTAAATTTGTTTTGTATTTAAAACACTTTCCCTAAGCTTCGGCTGTTAACCACTTAAACAACAATTAAAATGGCAACTAATCAAGATAAAAGTGCAAAGCTAAAGGCTTTACAATCCACCGTGGATCGCATTGAAAAATCTTATGGTAAAGGAACGATCATGCGCCTGGGAGATAAGCAGGTAGAGCGTGTACCCACTATTCCAACGGGCTCATTGAGCCTTGATATTGCACTGGGGGTAAATGGATTACCCAAGGGCAGGATCGTCGAAATTTACGGACCTGAATCCTCTGGTAAAACCACCTTAGCAATTCATGCCATTGCCGAAGCCCAAAAGCAGGGGGGGATTGCCGCCTTTATCGACGCGGAGCACGCCTTTGACCGCTTTTACGCGGAAAAGCTGGGTGTAGATGTCGAAAATCTTTTGATTTCCCAACCAGATAACGGGGAGCAAGCACTCGAAATCACCGAAAACCTCATCCGCTCGGGTGCCATTGATATCATTGTGGTGGATTCGGTAGCGGCACTGGTACCGCGCGGAGAGATTGAAGGAGAGATGGGTGATTCTAAGATGGGATTACAGGCCCGACTCATGTCTCAGGCCATGCGTAAACTAACGGGTACCATTGGTCGCACCAGCTGCTGCTGTGTCTTTATCAACCAGCTGCGGGAAAAGATTGGTGTGATGTTCGGTAATCCAGAAACCACGACGGGGGGTAACGCCCTGAAGTTCTATGCTTCGATCCGACTGGATATTCGCAAAACTGGCTCAGCCATTAAAGACAAAGAAGGTAATGTAGTGGGTAACCACGTCAAAGTGAAAGTGGCTAAGAACAAGGTAGCCCCTCCCTTCCGTATTGCCATGTTTGACATCATTTATGGACAGGGAATTTCCAAGAGTGGAGAAATCCTTGATCTGGGGGTAGATATGGATTTCATCAATAAGAGTGGTGCCTGGTACAGCTACGGCGATGCCAAAATTGCTCAGGGTCGGGAAGCCGCCAAGCAGTTCCTGGAAGACAATCCAGGGGTAGCCAATGAGATCGAACAAAAGATCAAAACGAAGTTACTCAATCTTCAGCCCACCAATGGGCAAGCGAAAAAGGAAAAAGAAGAGGAGAAAGCTAAAAAATAAAAGCACATCTGCTCTAAGCTATAAACCAAAAGCCCTCCGGAATAATACTCCGGGGGGCTTTTATTAGTATAAAGCCTAGTGCTTATACTGATTGATCCCTTGCCAGGCCTGCTAAAAGCTGGGCCCAGAACACTTTTGCCAAAAACCCGTTTACCTATCATCATGGGAATACGGAAAACTATCGAGGATCTATCCAATCGCTTACTTTCGGAAAAAACGAAAGAAGTAGGTGAACGCATTGTCGTATGGGTGGCCGTGGTCAGTTTCCTGATCCACCTGGCCATCATTGGGATGGTTCAAATCAACCTATTTGAAATCACTGATCCCTCCAAACTCCTAACCAGTCCGATCGCCGCCATTTATACGCCCTTCTCCATTATTCTGTTCTATGAGGTGTATCTGCTGGTGTATTACTTACCCAAGTCGATTACCTTCTACATTGGTAAGCAATACGAGATCATCACCCTGATTATCATCCGCCGTATTTTCAAAGATCTGGCAAATCTCGACCTCACTGCCAATTGGTTTTCGGATCCTTTTGATCTACAATTCACCTATGATATTGTCGGCACCCTCATTCTATTCTTGTTTATCTTTTTCTTCTACCGGCTGAATGAACTTCGACAGGAATTCAAACCGGACACTTCCGATGATCCCGATAGTAAACACCAATTCGTTTTTATCAAAAAGCTGGTCAGCGTACTCCTGATTCCCATTTTTGTTATTCTGTCTATTTATAGCCTGGGGGGCTGGATCTGGGAAACTTATTTCTCCCTGCCCGAAATGGTTAACCAAATCCGGGACGTCAATAAGGTCTTTTACGATGATTTCTTTACCGTCATGATCATGACGGACGTGATCCTCCTACTCTTCTCCTTTATTTATTCGGATGAGTTCCGAAAGATCATGCGGAATTCGGGCTTTGTCATCTCTACTATCCTGATCAAGATTTCTTTTAGCACCGATGGGCTACTCAATACCCTGCTAGTGGTAGCGGCGGTTACCTTTGGCGTGCTGATCCTCTACATTCATAATTTGTATGAGAAGAATCCCCTGCCACGGGAAGCGGAAGAGGTATAACCCTTCTCCAGGAGGAATATGAAGGCAGACAGAACCTTATGCCCACCAGATTTGCTTCTGCCTGTTCGCAAGATGGGCATTTTTAAAATACCTAATTTATGATTCTGAAAGTACAATCCGTTTTCTGTCCCTCAATACATCAACAAATGCCACCTGGTTCTTTGCCGACTATTCTTCTTACTACACCCCAGAAGGGAGTAGATTCAGTCAATTAATTGATGATGAAAACAGAACCCATGCGGTCTCAGCCAGGCTAAAGACTATCACTCAGCAATTCTTAAACAACTTCACAGTAAACCCAACAACTCTCCAAACCAACAATTCGTAATTTATTCACTCAGACCATAAAAAAATAATCCACCCGCCAGGCCTCTAACTGCTCCCGAATAAGCACCTGATCCTCTGGATTCGAGACGAGTACCAGTACCTGCGGATCATCCATTTGTGTTATGGCTTGATAATGCTGCATACGCAGCCCGTAAATATCCAGGCCAATCTTGGCTTGATTATCGCATACCCATCGAAAGTCTTCTTCTGTCTGCAGTAGCATTTTTGCAACTTGCTTCCCTTTATTACCCGCTCCCCATAGCACCAGAGGACGACCTGCCTCCCGATCCAATGTCAAGAACCAGGGAATCTTCAATTTAAAATAAGACTGGTTGGCGTATTGTGCCATAGTACGACTACTCCGGTCCCGATGATCCCGCCAGTAATGCAATAATTCCGGTATAGGTATAACCTTTAGTCCGTATTGATAAAAACGAAAAACCAGATCGTAATCTTCCGGATAACGATTCGGTTTAAAAGCTTCGCAGCGAAGCAAGTCTTCCCGATACACCATCCAGGCCGGAGAAGGAATGACACATTCCCGATAGATCTCTTCGTAATGCCGGTCTTCGTGGACCAGGTGATTCAGCCATTGCTCGTAGCGACGGTAGCCGTCCTGTATCCCCTTTTGGGAAAAATACTGTACCCGTCCGGTAGCGAGGTGCCCCCGTCCGGCCTTTCTCATAGCTGCTTGCATCAAGGCCAATTTCTGGACGGGCATCTTGTCATCGGCATCCATACGGGTAAGGAGTTGCCCTGTACTTTTGGCGAAAGCCGTCCGTAAAGCCGGAATGATGCCTTTATCGGTATTCGGCAGCGGACGTATTCGTGAATCTTTTTTGGCGAAAGCCTCCAAAATAGACGCACTGTTATCCGTAGAAAAGTCATCGACTGCCCAGAGCACCCAATCGGGAAAAGTCTGGGAAAGGATACTCTCCAAACATTCCTCCAGGTAGGGAGCAGCATTATACACCGGCATGAGAATACTGATCTTTTCGGCCATATCTGATGATTCACAGGCGCTTAGAAACTTTAGACACGCCTTTTTTGTTGGCTAAACTACGAATTGCCGCAAGGGTTCCGTATTTTTGCAGCCTTAAAACGACAGAGATCTATGTATAAGGAGTATCAAGGGCTCAATCTGCCCGAAATAGATGCACAAATTGCCCACTTCTGGGAAGATAATAAGGTTTTTGAAAAAAGCGTGGAAGAACGCGATCCAGAAAACAGCTTTGTTTTCTACGAAGGACCGCCCTCCGCGAATGGTAAACCGGGGATTCACCACGTTATGGCCCGTACCATTAAAGACCTCTTTTGCCGCTTCCAGACCATGAAAGGACACCGCGTAGAGCGCAAGGGAGGCTGGGATACGCACGGCCTGCCCGTAGAGCTGCAGGTAGAAAAGGAACTGGGGATCACTAAAGAAGATATCGGTAAAAAGATCTCCGTCGACGAATACAATGCTGCTTGCCGCAAAACGGTGATGCGCTATAAAGATATCTGGGACGACATCACCCGAAAAATGGGTTATTGGGTCGACCTCGACAATCCCTACATCACTTACGAAAACGAATACATCGAAACTGTATGGTGGCTACTCAAGCAGATGCACAATAAGGACCTGCTGTACAAAGGCTACACCATTCAGCCCTATTCCCCCGCCGCCGGTACAGGCCTGAGCTCCCACGAGCTGAACATGCCCGGTGCCTACAAGGAGATTAAAGACATCTCGGCCGTAGCGCAGTTCAAGATTAAGGGTACCGAGAATGAGTACTTCCTGGCCTGGACCACTACGCCCTGGACTTTGCCCTCCAACACGGCCGTGGCCCTGGGTAAAAAGATCACTTACGTAAAAGTACGTACCTATAATCGGTATACGCAGGAGCCCATCGTGGTACTGCTGGCTAAAGATCGGCTCTCGGCTTATTTCTCCGAGGCGAATCCAGATTTGCAACCCGCAGATGTCAAGCCCGGTAATAAACCCTATCCCTACATCGAAATCGTAGAAGAAGTGACGGGTGCCGAGCTGGAAGGACTGGAATACGAACAGCTACTGCCTTACGTCAAGCCCGACAAGCCTGCTTTCAAGGCACTATTGGGCGACTTTGTCTCTACCGAGGATGGTACCGGAATTGTACACATCTCTCCCACTTTTGGTGCCGATGACTTCAAGATTGCCAAGGAATACGACATCCCGCCCCTGATGGTTAAGGATGAATACGGTAATCCTATGCCCCTGGTCGACAAGCAGGGACGATTTGTGGAGGAAGTAAGCGATTTTGCGGGTCGCTACGTGAAAGATTACGGACAGGAAGAAGAGCGACCCGTCGACGTGGATATCGTGATTAAACTAAAAGAAGAAAATAAGCTCTTTCACTCCGAAAAATACGATCACTCCTATCCGCACTGCTGGCGTACCGACCGACCCGTACTTTACTATCCACTGGATAGCTGGTTCGTCAAAGCGGCTTCTATGAAAGAGCGCATGTACGAGCTTAACCAGACGATCAACTGGAAGCCGGCCTCTACTGGCGAAGGCCGCTTTGGTAAATGGCTGGAGAACCTGCAGGACTGGAACCTGTCGCGTTCGCGCTACTGGGGTATCCCGCTGCCCATCTGGCGTACCGAAGATGGTAAGCAAGAGCTATGTATCGGCTCCATGGAGGAGCTGCAAAGTGCGATCGACGAAGCCAATAAAAAACTAGGGCTGGAGCAATCTCTGCCTAAAGATCTACACCGTCCGTACATCGATGAGATCGTTCTCGTCAGTGAAGACGGGCAGGAGATGCGTCGCGAACTGGATCTGATTGACGTATGGTTTGATTCTGGTTCGGTACCATATGCGCAGCTGCACTACCCCTTCGAGAACAAGGAAAAATTCAAGCATAACTTCCCGGCCGATTTTATTGCCGAAGGCGTAGATCAAACCCGCGGTTGGTTCTACACTTTACATGCCATCGCCTCCATAGTCTTTGACAGCGTAGCCTTTAAGAACGTGGTTTCTAATGGGCTGGTCCTGGATAAGAACGGCGTAAAAATGTCGAAGCGACTGGGCAATGCCATTGACCCCTTTGAAGCCATTGGTGAGAAAGGGGCCGATGCCGTACGCTGGTACATGATCTCCAACGCACAACCCTGGGACAACCTAAAATTTGATCTGGACGGAGTGGATGAGGTGCGTCGCAAATTCTTCGGCACCCTTTACAATACTTATTCTTTCTTTGCGCTATACGCCAATATTGATGGCTTCACCTACGAGGAAACGGAAGTACCTTTAGCCGAAAGGCCGGAGATCGATCGCTGGATACTCTCAGCGCTAAACACCCTGATCAAAGGAGTAGAACAAGACTATGCCGATTACGAGCCGACCAATGCGACGCGTAAGGTAATGGATTTTGTGGACCAGGAATTGAGTAACTGGTATGTGCGTTTATGCCGTCGCCGTTTCTGGAAAGGAGACTACACCCAGGATAAGATTGCCGCTTACCAGACCCTGTACACTTGTCTGAAAACCATCAGTAAGTTAATGGCACCGGTAGCACCTTTCTTTGCGGATTGGTTGTACCAAAACCTGAACGAGGCGACTGAACAAGAAAAGTCGATCTCCGTTCACCTGGCGAACTTCCCAACGGCCGACGATTCTTTTATTGACGAAGCCCTGGAACAGCGCATGAGTTATGCACAGCGCATCTCCTCTTTAGTCCTTTCCTTACGGAAAAAAGAAAAGATCAGAGTGCGTCAGCCCCTGCAAAAAATACTACTGCCCGTACTGGACAGCTCCTTCCGGGCGCAGGTAGAAGGAGTGAAAGACCTCATCCTGGCCGAAGTCAACGTAAAGGATATTGAATACGTAACGGATACCGAAGGGGTAATCAAGAAAAAGGTGAAACCCAACTTCAAAACGCTGGGACGCCGACTGGGCAAGGATATGAAAACCGCCGCCAAAGTGATCAACAGCTTTAGCCAGGCCGATATCAGCCAGCTCGAAAAAACGGGCAGCTTCACCCTGGAAGCAGAGGATAACACTTACGAGCTTGGTCTGGAAGACTTCGAAATCATGACCGAAGACATTCCCGGTTGGTTAGTGGCCAACGACGGCCCTCTGACCGTTGCCCTGGACGTAAACCTAAACGATAGCTTACTGGCCGAGGGTATGGCCCGTGAACTGGTCAATCGCATCCAGAATATCCGTAAAGACAAGGACTTCAACGTAACGGACAAGATCAAAGTACAACTGGAACAGAATGCAGCCGTGGAACCCGCCGTCGAGCAATTTGGTGATTATATCAAGAGCGAGGTACTGGCCAAGGAGCTAAAACTGGTAGATCAGCTGAGCCAAGGCGAAAAACTGGAACTGCCAGACGATGCCGAAGCGAAGGTACTGGTGGAAAAGGCCTAAGATTTGGTTGCCAAACCATGGCGGCTGGCCCAATTACGGAGATCTTCCTGATTGATGGCAGCCGCCATGAGTTCTGGAAAGAGGTCGGGAGTGCACCCAAAGACGGGCACATCCAGCGCATTGACTTTACTGGCAATCGAACGATCGTAGACCGGCGTACCTTTATCACTTAGTGCCAGGAGGCTAATCATTTGCACCCCGCTGGTCTTCAAACTCGCCACGTTTTTCAGGAGCGACTGCTCGTTGCCCCCCTCCATCAAATCAGAAATCAGCACCAGGATGGTTTCCTGGGGATTGACGATCAGCCCCTGGGTGTACTGCAGCGCTTTGTCGATGTGCGTACCACCCCCCAACTGAGTAGCAAACAATAGTTCCACCGGATCGTGCAAGTAATCCGTCAGATCGACCACGCTGGTATCAAAAACAACCATATTAGTACGCAGGCTAGGCAAAGAGGCAATTACGGCCCCACTAACCGCTGCGTAAACCATGGAGCTGGCCATCGAGCCACTTTGATCCACCAATAGGATAATGTGCTTGAGTTGACGCCGACGCTTACCGAAGCCAATCAGTTTCTCAGGTACAATCGACTGATATTCTTTCTGATAATGTTTGAGGTTAGCCAGGATGGTACGGGGCCAGTCCACTTCGTGCATTTTGGGGCGCAGCTTTCGACTGGCTTTATTCAGGCTGCCGCGCAGGGCCGTTTGTAGGGGGCTGCGCAGCTTACGCAAAAGCGCATCCACTACTTTTTGTACAACGATGCGGGCACTTTCACGGGTTTTGATGGGCATGACCTTATTCAAACTGAGCAAGGTGGAGGCCAGCTCTACATCAGCATCAATGGTCTCCAGCAGCTCGGGCTCCATCAGCATTTCTTCCAGGCCAAGTCGATCGAGGGCATCTTTTTGCAAAAGCTGTACCGAAGTAGCGGGGAAATATTTACGGATATCCCCCAACCAACGGTTAACATTGGGGGAGGAAGCACCGAGGCCCCGATCTTTTTCACTATCGTAAAGCGCATCCAGCACATCACTCATCCCCTGCTCAACCTCGTCGAGACTAAGCTGCTCTTCCGGATCGGATTTATCCCCCAGAATCAGTTTCCACTTTTTTAGCTGCTGTTCGTCCAAAATTTATTTTTTGATAATTCGAATCAACCATAATAAGACAATTGCGCCGACCGTGGCGGTAATCAAGGAGCCTCCCAATTTGTAGCCTACATCCACGCCGAATACTTCAAAAAGCCAACCCCCGATGAGGCCGCCAACGATACCCACCGCAATATTGGCCACCAGGCCCAGACTCTTTCCTTTCATCAGCTGTCCGGCTAACCAACCGGCAATACCGCCGACTATCAAATAAATGATGATGTTCATGATCATAGATTCTCAATTTTATGTGCCTCGGAAATTTAAAAAAAATTCTAATAGCCACTGGATTTTACATCTTTTTGTTTTTTGCTTAAATTCAAGCAAAATAAAACAACACTTGAACTATGCGTAAAATAAGAATGGGTATGGTCGGGGGTGGTCGTGGTGCCTTTATTGGTGCCGTACACCGCATGGCCGCAGCAATTGACGGACAAATAGAATTAGTTTGTGGGGCTTTCAGTAGCACCCCCGAAAAATCAAAAGCTTCGGGAGCAGATCTCTATCTGCCCGAAGATCGGGTTTACGGTTCTTACGAAGAAATGATTAAAAAGGAAAAAACGCTTCCGGAAGGAGAGCGGATGGACTTTGTCTCCATTGTGACGCCTAACCACGTACACTTTGGCCCTGCTAAAATGGCCCTGGAGAATGGCTTCCACGTGGTCTGTGACAAGCCCCTGGCTTTCAATATGGAACAGGCTCTGGCGCTGGAAAAGCTTGTCAAAGAAACGGGCCTGATCTTTGCCCTTACTCATAACTATACGGGTTACCCCATGGTCAAGCAGGCCAAAATGATGATCAAAAACGGCGAGCTGGGCGACATCCGGAAAGTGGTGGTCGAATATCCGCAGGGTTGGTTGAGTACCAAACTCGAGGACTCGGAGCAAAAACAAGCTTCCTGGCGAACGGATCCCAGTAAATCGGGAGCGGCCGGTGCCATGGGCGATATCGGCACCCACGCCGAGAACCTGGCCGAATACATGACTGGCCTGAAAATCACCGAGCTTTGTGCCGATCTGTCTACCTTCGTGGAAGGTCGCCAACTCGACGACGATGGCAATGTACTACTGCACTTCAACAATGGCGCGAAAGGTGTTTTACACGCCAGTCAAATTTCCGCCGGTGAAGAAAACGATCTGAATATCCGGGTCTACGGTACCAAAGCCGGTATCCACTGGCGACAAATGGAGCCCAACACCCTGGTGGTGAAATGGCTGGACAAACCTGTAGAAATACGCCGGACCGGGGTGGGCGACCTCTATCCCGAAACCCAGGCCGCTACCCGCATCCCGGCCGGTCATCCCGAGGGTTACCTGGAAGCTTTTGGCAATATCTATCACAATTTTGCTAAGTGCGTACAGGCGCGTCTCGCTGGTGAAAAAGTGGATTCCATCTACGAAGATTTCCCTGGCGTCAGCGACGGGGTACGCGGCATGGAATTCATCGCAAAACTGATCGAATCCAATCAGTCTGATCAGAAATGGACCAAGATGTAAGTCATGTGTCGTGTATCATGTGTCGTGTATCATGTATTGCAACACATAGCACTTGACACATAGCACTTGACACATAGCACATAGCACATGACACATAACACATAACACATGAATAAAGCGATCCGCATTCAGCTATCCGTGATGATGTTCCTGGAGTTCTTCATCTGGGGCGCCTGGTTTGTCACCCTGGGTACTTTCCTGGGGAATAACCTAAACGCCACGGGAGTCCAGACGGGCCTGGCCTTTTCGACCCAATCCTGGGGGGCCATTATCGCGCCATTTATCATTGGACTGATTGCGGATCGTTTCTTTAATGCGGAACGAATCCTGGGGATTTTGCACCTTACCGGGGCTTTCCTGATGTACCGAATGGCCAATACCACCGATTTTTCGCTGTTTTACCCATTGGTACTGGGTTATATGATCCTTTATATGCCGACGCTGGCGTTGGTCAACTCCGTCTCTTTTAATCAAATGACGGACACGGCGAAGGAGTTCTCTCCGATTCGCGTCTGGGGAACGGTCGGCTGGATCGTAGCGGGGCTTTCCATTAGTTATATCTTTAGCTGGGATGCCCAGTCGGCCATTGCCGAGGGAGCGCTCAAGAATACCTTCTACCTGGCCGGTGGTGCTTCGCTAATCCTGGGTATCTTTAGTTTTTTCTTACCCAGGACACCCCCTAAAGTGGAGAAAGGAGAAAAAGTAAGCATTGGCGATTTACTGGGGCTGGAAGCTATCCGACTGCTGAGCAATCGCAACTATCTGATCTTTTTCATCTCTTCCGTCCTGATTTGTATCCCTCTCGCCTTCTACTATCAGGTTACGAATCCATTTCTGGTAGAAATTGGCATGGCGAATGTGACCGGTAAAATGACCATCGGACAGGCTTCGGAGGTGATTTTCATGTTACTTTTACCCATTTTTCTAAAGCGCTTTGGTCTCAAAGCTACCTTATTGGTCGGTATGGCGGCCTGGACGATCCGCTATTTACTCTTTGCCTTTGGTGACGTCGGGGAGTTATCCTTCATGCTGTTGATTGGTATCGCCCTGCATGGGATCTGCTACGACTTCTTTTTTGTCTCCGGCCAGATCTACACCGACTCCAAGGCGGGTCCCAAGATCAAGAGTGCGGCACAGGGTATGATTACGCTGGCCACCTACGGTGTAGGTATGCTCGTTGGTTTTTGGGTAGCGGGTAAAATTACGGATGCCAATCTACTTCCCGACGATACGCACGCCTGGCAGGATGTCTGGGTTTTTCCGGCCATTTTTGCGGCAGCGGTCTTTGTGCTGTTTGGTATTTTCTTTAAGAATGAGCGGATTAAGGAAAAGACCGACCTTATTTAGGCAAGCGAATCGTAAAGGTGGTCCCTACATTCTCTTCCGATTTCTTAACGAAGATTTTCCCGTTGTGATACTCTTCAATAATGCGTTTAGCCAGCGAGAGCCCTAATCCCCAACCACGTTTCTTAGTTGTAAAGCCCGGTTGGAAGACGGCCCTGAACTTTGCACTGGGAATCCCCTTACCCGTATCGCTCAGATCAATATTTACGTACTGATCATCCTCGTACACCTCAGCACTGATGGTCCCTCTGGGGCCCATCGCATCCAGTGCATTGCGCAGTAGATTTTCCACTACCCAATTGAAGAGGTGAGAGTTGAGTTTAACGTGCAATACTTTTGAGGTACCTGGATCGGGGAAATGAAAGTCCACCTTGCGCGGCGCGCGACGTTGCATATAAGCGCGGGAGTTTTCTAATTCATCAAAGATGTTCACCGTCTCCAATTTGGGTTCGGAGCCAATTTTAGAGAACCGATCCGCAATCAGGTCGAGTCGGCTGACGTCCTTGCCCAATTCATCCAGGATTTCATTAACTTCTTCATCTCCTTCCTTAATCGCACGCAGGTGCTCGATCCAGGCGACAATCCCCGAAATGGGTGTACCCAACTGGTGGGCGGTTTCTTTAGCCATCCCTACCCAAACGCGGTTTTGTTCGGCGCGGCGGGCGGAACTGAAAGAGACATATCCGAAGAAAATAAAAGCGGCAATCAACAGTAGCTGAATAATGGGAAACAAACGAAGTTGATTGAGTATAGCGGGTTCTTTATAATAAATCTCGATACCCGAATTAGGGTCCACGATGGGTTCTGCCCCCTTGCTGATCATTCGCTGTAGCTCTGCATTGAGCTCATCCAAATCCTTTACTTCCAGGTTTCTGACGTAATCTGTACCCTGGGCTTTACCATTTTCAGCCAGGATAAGCGGGATAGTCGTATTTTTATCAATAATATTCAGTAAGAAATCGATATCTCGGCAATTATAGCACAGGTCATTGGGATTATCTTCCAGGAGCTTATTATAAGCTAAAAGAGTCACCTCCACTTTGTAGCGTGCCTCGGCAGCCAGTTGTCGGACCAAAAAACGCGTATAAAACAGTGAGACCAACAGAATGATCACCCCGGCGATGGCCAGATATATTTTCCACCTTGATTTCTTATCGTACAAATCCATAGTAAGTGTAAAAGCCCCCTTTTAGATAGGCTACCTGACATAGATAACGCACATTTTTTATATTTCTGTTAAGAAAGCAGTTTTTTTTCTTGCGGCTTCCGCCAAAATTCGTCTTTCTTTTTTGAATCCTTCCAACTTGCTTATCCCGCTTACGAAAAGTGGAGCGTAGTCCTACTCAGGCGATAAGCATTTCTTACCTGAATTACTTATCTTGAGAAAAAGATCACTTTCGACTATGAAAAAATCACTATTACTCTTCCTACTTATCCTTCCTTTTGTCATAGGCATCCCTACGGGGCTGGCGACTGCCCAAACCACCCAGCGGACCGAAGTCGTGCAGACCATTCAGCAACTCTTCGATGGTATGCGCGCTGGTGACAGCAGCATGGTCAGTAGCGTATTTGACCGGAACGCCACTATGTATACGACCTTTTACGACCAGGAAGGAAACCCTCAATTACGCGAGGGTTCGCTTGCCAACTTTCTAAAGGCCATCGGTACCCCCCACGAAAAAGTATGGGACGAACGCATCTGGAGCTACGATGTGCAGATCGACCAGAGTATGGCTAGCGTATGGACCCCTTATACCTTCTTCCGGGGCGAAGACTTCAGCCACTGTGGGGTCAATGCTTTTCAATTGTATAAAAGTACCGAGGGCTGGAAAATTATCCATATCATGGATACGCGCCAACAGGAAGAATGCCAAATGAAGCCCGATGGTGTACAAAGAAAACTCGAAGGCTTAATCAGCAGCTGGCACCAGGCCGCTACCGATGCCGACGAAGATATTTACTTTGGCCTCATGGCGCCGGGTAGCATTTTTATCGGCACCGACGCTTCCGAACGCTGGACTAAAGACGAATTCATGACCTACGCAGAATCGGCTTTCCAGAAAGAAACCGCCTGGGACTTCAAGACGGTTTATCGGCATATTACCGTAGCCGATGATCGCCGCCAGGCCTGGTGGGACGAAAAACTGGATACCTGGATGGGCACCTGTATGGCCACTGGTGTACTACAGAAGACGCCGACAGGTTGGAAGATCACCCACTATCAGCTATCGCTGGCCGTGCCTAATGATAAGATCAAGGCTTTTCAGGAGTTGGTTAAGGAATGATACTGTCCGAAGCAGGAGCTTTAGTTAAGTAATTAAAATAAAATTTTGTTTTGGTGTATTCTTTTAAAATAATTTTCAATTTTGTTTCTTTGTTCCCGGGCAAACTAATTGAATCAAAGGTATGAAACGAGTAACTAAAACACTTAGCTTGGTTTTAATTTCAGCAGCTTTATGTTTACAGGGCTGTACCGAAGGCGAAAAAGCCAATGCAGAGGCCGACTCGGCAGAAAAGCAAGTTTCAGAACAGGAAACTAATACGGAGCACAACCAGCTGACGGCAGCAGAAAAAGCTGAGGGTTGGATATTACTCTTCGATGGGGAGGACCTCGACGGCTGGTCGAATTACAATAAAGAATCTATTGGTAAAAACTGGGTGATCGACCAGCAGGCTATCCATTTAAATGCCGAAAACAAAGAAGAAGGCGATTGGCAAGCGGCCGATGGTGGCGACATTGTCTACGAAGAAGCATTTGAAAACTACGAGCTACGCCTGGATTGGAAGATCGGTGAATGCGGCAACAGCGGAATCATCTTCAACGTCAGGGAATCGTCTGATATCCCTTACCCCTGGCATACCGGACCGGAGATGCAGATCCTCGACAACACCTGTCACCCCGATGCCAAAATCACCACCCACAAAGCAGGCGACCTCTACGACCTGATTGAGTCATCAGAAGTAACGGTCAAACCAGCCGGTGAGTGGAACAGCATCCGTCTGATCGTCAATGACGGTCATCTGGAGCAATGGCAAAATGGGGTCAAAATCGTTGAGACCGAGATGTGGACACCCGAGTGGAAAGAGATGATCGCCAATTCTAAATTTAAGGACATGCCCCTGTTCGGCACCGTCAAAAAAGGAAAAATCGCTTTGCAAGACCACGGTGACCCCGTTTGGTTCCGCAACATCATGGTCAAAAAACTGAATCCTATGTAATGCACAACCAACTATTCGAAACACAAGATAAACCGTTAACCGCCCTCGGCGGATGTACCGAAATCCTTAACATTCACAACTAAATAAACGTATGGAAAATATTAATCAGAATCGGTTGTTTTATGCGAGTTGTTTCGCATTGATCACTACGGCCCTGTCCTTTAGTATCCGGGCGGGGATCCTCCCGGAATTGGGAGAAGAATTAGCACTAAGCGCCACACAACTCGGAGTAATCAACTCCATGTGGTTCTTTGGCTTTCCTATTTCAATGGTGATTGGTGGACTCATCTACCATCAGGTGGGTGGAAAGATTATTATGCAATTTGCTTTTTTTGCGCATGCAGTAGGTATCCTACTCACCATTTATGCAGGGAGCTACAGTATTTTACTAATTTCTACCTTTTTGATTGGCCTGGGTAACGGCTGTACGGAAGCCGCCTGTAATCCGATGATTGCCGACGCCTACGAAGGGAAACGTATGAATAGCATGCTGAACCGCTTCCACATGTGGTTCCCCGGCGGTATTGTCATTGGTAGTTTGGTTTCACTATTTATGACAAATTTAGGACTGGGCTGGCAGGCCCAAATTTGGGTCATTATGATTCCAACTTTGATCTATGCTTACCTATTCTGGGGGCAGAGTTGGCCTAAACCCCAGGTACGGGAAGCCGGAAAATTACTGGGCAACCTAAAAGCCGTGGCTACGCCACTGTTTATCTTTATGTTGGTCTGTATGTGGTTTACGGCACAATCCGAATTTGGACCGACCCAGTGGGTAGAACTAATCTTAAAATCCAGTGGGGCGACGCCGATGTTGGTCCTGGCACTGATTACCGGAACCATGGCCGTAGCACGTTACTTCGGTGGAGAAGTGGTACACCGCTTTGACACCACGGGGGTACTCCTTGGCTCGGCGGTCCTGGCTACCCTGGGACTCTTTCTCTTCACCCAGGTAACGGGGCCCGCCGTCTACGGCGTAGCTGTTTTATTTGCCCTTGGGGTGGCCTATTTCTGGCCAAATATGATTGGCTTCGTAGCCGATTATATTCCTAAGAGTGGTGCACTGGGTATGTCACTGATTGGTGCAATTGGTATGCTTTCTTCTTTCTTTATGCAACCCATCATCGGGAGCTGGATCGATGGCTACGAAGCAAAAGGAGAAGCACAGGGCCTGACGGGAGAAGCCTTAGAATTATTCACCGGTACGGGTACCATTACGAATATGCTCTTTTTTCCGGGTATCCTGATTATACTGTTCACGATCCTCTATTTCTGGGTAAAAGGGCGCAAAACAGCCTCTACCCTGGCTGCAGAAGGTAAATTAGCAGAAATTTAGATCCTTGCTTTTTTACCACAAAGGGCTGCCCTGGCTTTGCTAAGGCAGCCCTTTTTATATAGATAATAGCGTAAAAATGCTTATCATTGGTTTACCTTTAATAAAAACATTAGCCGCATGCGTACTTTATTTTACATGATCATCTTTACTTTTTTAAGCACTTCGGCTTTCGCCCAAAGCGATGCCCAATGGATGCCCTTATTCAACGGGGAAAATCTAGAGGGCTGGACCGCCAGTACGGAAAATGCCAATTCGTTCTTCGTAGAAGACGGCAACCTGGTCCTAAGAGGGGGCCGCGCCCACCTCTACTTCACCGGATCCGATGAAGAGCTCAGCTTCAAAAACTTTGAACTGCGACTCAAGGTCAAAACCCTGAAAGAATCTAACTCCGGCGTCTATTTCCACACCCAGTACCAGAAGTCTGGCTGGCCGGAAAAAGGCTTCGAAGCCCAGGTCAACTCCTCCCACAGCGATCCACGGAAAACGGGCAGCCTCTACGGGATCGTTAACATCTACAGCCCGGGGTCGCAGGTTGAGCCCTTCGTAGTACAAGTCAGTGATAACGAAGAGGTTTTCGCCTACAAGAAAAAAGCGCCTTCCGAAGATGGGAAGTGGTTCGATTATCACATCACCGTATTGGATAATACCGTCACTATTCGGGTCGATGGTATCATCCAGACCCAATGGACGCAACCGGAAGACTGGGCGCCCGAAGGCCGGCGAATTGATGCAGGCACCGTTGCGCTGCAAGCCCACGATCCGGGTTGCGAGGTGCACTATAAAGATATTCGATTGAAGGTGTTGGACTAAAATAAACCTGTCCCCCTTAGACAAGGGGGTTAAAGAGATGGATAAGCCCATAGTTTTTGAAGCTGAACGCCATCGAATCAATTTTCTGCACCTATATTTTTTTAATACAAACTTATGGCATCATGAAAAATCAATTTCTTCTGGGGCTGTTAATCCTGGCCGGACTCTTCAGTAGTTGTGGCAATATCGCTGAGCCGGCAGATAGTGTAGATACGGCCAGCGTCGAAGCAGCCGACATCCAACACAATACCCTAAGCGAAGCCGAAAAGGCCGCAGGCTGGACCTTACTTTTCGACGGTCAGTCCATGGACCAATGGCGCCTCTACAAGCGCGACAGCCTGGCGGGCTGGGCCATCGTCGACGGACAAATGCAGGCACTGGGCAAAGAAGGCCTCAGCGCCGATATCATCACCAAGGATACCTACGAAAACTTCGAGCTAAGCGTCGACTGGAAAATCTCCGAAGCCGGCAATAGTGGCATCTTCTTCAACGTCGTCGAAGCCGAAAACCTAAATGGCGTGTCCCAGTCCGGCCCTGAATACCAATTGATCGACGACGAAGGCTTCCCCGCTGATCTGGCCGACTGGCAAATGACGGGTGCCAACTACGCTATGCATCCCGCGCCAACGGCTAAGCCCAATCCGGTAGGCACATACAACACCTCAAAAATCAAGGTCAACAATGGCCAGGTGGAGCATTGGCTCAACGGCGAAAAGCTCCTGGAATACGAACTGTGGACCGACGAGTGGCTGGAGTTGACTAAGCAGGGCAAGTGGAAAGACTATCCAATGTACGGCCAGGCCAAAAGCGGGCACATTGCACTCCAGGATCACGGTAATCAAATCTGGTTTAGAAACATTAAAATTCGAACATTATAATGAAGTATGGCATTTATTTCCTGGGCAGTATTCTAGCCCTAAGTACCCTTTTTGTTTTCGGCTGTAGCCAAAAAACAACGAATACCCAAATGAAAAACGGTGGGCAAGATCCCATCGTGCTTTTTAATGGTAAGAACCTCGACGGCTGGCGCATCCACGGCACTGAAGAATGGTACGTCGAAGACGGCGATCTCATCTGCGAAAGCGGGCCCGACGCCGCCTACGGCTACCTGGCCACCGTCGACACTTTTAAAAATATGGACCTGAGCCTGGAGTTTAAGCAGGAGGCCGAAGGAAACAGCGGGGTCTTTTTCCGCTCCTCCATTGAAGGTACCAAAATCGCCGGCTGGCAGGCCGAAGTGGCTCCCCCGGGATCAAACACAGGTGGTATCTACGAATCCTACGGCCGCGGCTGGCTCATCCAACCCGACGAAGAACTAGATGGTGTCCTAAAAATGGGCAAATGGAATAAATACCGCGTCCGCGTCAACGAAGATACCGTGACGACCTATCTCAACGGCCAACAGATGATCCAATTGATCGATGAGAAAATTGGTGACGCCGAAGGGCAGGTGGCCCTGCAGATCCACGACGGCGGCGGCATCAAAGTGCGCTGGCGGAATTTGGTATTGAAGCCTTTGTAGGGAGGCTATTCATAGGCAGTAATTCTCATTTTGGCTAAGGAAAGGTAAAAACCTGGTAAGTTTTGAAAACTTCCTAGGTTTAATTCAGGAGAAACAGGCCTTTTTTCAAGGAAATCTTAGTTGAGATCGTTTAAAATGAGAATTGCTGATTCATAGGAGGGGTTGGTCCGAAGCAGGAGCTTCGGACGAGCGGCTTTGGGATAGCGCCTCCATAACAGTGGGTCGAAGCTTCGACCCACTGCTCTTTAAAGGAATCAAGCTACGATTCCGTCGCACAAGTCTTAAGGCCAAAAGGGGCATAAAGCGGGCAAAAGCTCACCAGACTGGTCAGCAGAAATACGCCGGCTAGTACCAACAGTACAATACCCAGGGTGCCCGTAATGGTATTCGTGAAATACAAGGCGGCGATAACAACAGCTATAACGGTGCGGACAATCCGGTCCGTAGATCCCATATTCTTTTTCATAGTCAAATGTTTTTAAAATGAATGAATTGCTGGATAATTACTACCATACCATAGATACTGCCGACACAAATCAGGCAGACCAATAGCAGCTTTAGTAGTTTTTGCTTATCCATAACATTAACAAATATATAGGATCAAAAATTGGCAGGCAGTAACCATAGTCACCAATCTCGTATTTTTATACCTTTCCCACTCTGGAGAACGCGCCCCTCTACCTCCAACTTTTTAATAACCCGGCTTACCACCTCTCGTACCGTACCCAGTTCGTTAGCAATGCGGCCATGCGTAATCTGCAGGTATTCCTGCCCCGTCAACTTCGTTTTTTCCTTTAAATAATCGTATAGTCGCTTATCCATTTTATCCAAAAGTACATGCTGGATGGTGTCTAACAAATCGACGTAGCGGGCATTATACTGCTCATAGAATAACTCATTGAAACGAGGGTAGCTCCTCAACCAACCGGGCAGCCGGTCTACTGGCAATAAAAGTATTTTGCTGTCTTCCTCGGTGCGGGCGGCCACTTTACTGGTCTCGTTATGTAAACTGGCAGAAAAAGACATCACACAGCTATCACCGGGTACCATATAATAAAGTAGAAGTTCTCGATCTTTAAAGTGAGAATAGACTTTCACCAGCCCGTCCACTACGATGGGTAATACTTTTACATATTGCCCCATTTCTAAGATATTTGTACCTCGGGGAATGTCCTTAAGCACGGCTACTTTTTCTATTTCCTCCAAAAGCGGGGTACCCAAAAAAGCCAGTTTTTTCTTGATGTCTTTCATAAAACAGATCAGTTTTCCAGGCGAAAAGTTGCTACTGTAAGCCCTGGCACCCGGGCAGCGAAGTGATAATCACCTATTTCTACCTCTAGCTGTTTCGCCATCTTCGATTCGTTGATCAGCACCAGTATGACCGACCCGTCCGGATTCAGGAAAGCTACCTGAGTCAGCTGCTTATCTACTTTGTTTTTTGCGGAAGCAATCCGAAACGCGCCTCGCTCCACAAATTTGGAGAACTGTCCCAGCATATAGTAGGTAGGTTGCAACAGATATTGGTCGCGCTGTTCTGCGTTTTGAATAATCATGGTCGGACCAGGAGTGCCCGTCCATTGCTCCGGCTGCAGCTCGTCGTCCAGCATAGTCACCCACCCCAGATAAGAGCGGGACCAGTGCTGAAAGATCTGCGCAATCTCCCGCATACCGCTAGTTCGCCAGTAAGCTTTTTCCGTGAAATAGATGCCCTTTTCCGGATACTTTTGCTGCAGTCGATCCAGGTTTTCAATGCCCCCGGAATAACCATGTACCGCGGTACCGTGTACAAGTCCGTAAGCAGTATCATCCTGAAAGATCTCATCAGCGTAATTAAAGGCTTCGTCGTAATTGTGATCGTAAACCAGGATCTTCGTATCCAGCTCTTTTTGCCGAAAGGCCTCCGCTACTAAAATCGCCAGCTCCCGGGCCTGATCCGCTTCCATACGGCTACCGGGGTAATCAGGTGGAACGTAGAGTGGCTCGTTTTGCAAGGTAATCGCCCAGATCGGTATGCCCTCTTCCCGGTAAGCGGCCACGGCTTCGGCTAAATAGCGCGCGTAGACCTCCTGATACTCTGCCTTTAGACTACCTCCAACCACATTACCACTGGTTTTCATCCAGGCCGGTGGTGACCAGGGCGTAGCGACCAGCCGTAAGTCCGGATTATAGCTTAAGGCTTCTTTAATTACTTCAATAATCCCAAATGCTATATCCTTTTGAATCGAAAAATACTGTAGCTCCGGGTCGGGTTGCCCCTCGGGTGGATCGTCATACGTGTAAAACTCCCGCCCCGTAAAATCAGAGGCCCCAATACAAATACGCATCATATTCAAACCAATCCCTTCTTCTGGATCCAGTAATTGCCGCAATAGCCTTTCACGAACGGGTGCCGACATCTGGCGCAGATTATAGATCGTCGATTCCTCTAGCGAGTATCCAATCCCCTCGATGGGCTGATATCGTTGAGTGGGATCAAGGTTCAGGATTAGGCCCTTATTCGCTTTGCCATCCAGGAGGGGCTGATCTTCCTGCTGGCTCAAGGCATAGGTAGGCCGCGGATAATCTGCCGCGAACCAGTCCTGCCGATCCGTATTTATCTCGGAGGAAAACCAGACCTGTACCGAGCGATCCAGACTTTGGGTACAGGCCGTTAGACTCCAAAAGCTAAGTAGTAGTAGGTAGATAGATGTACGCATAATATTATGGATTGGCACGCTTACGCGTAAAAATGGCCACAATGGCGGAGGTTACGACCCCCATTATTAAAGCACCGATGGTGGCCTGTATAATGTAATTTTTTAGATTGAATTGTTTACGAGCCGCTTCTTCAGTCATCATATCATGCGTTATGACATAATCAATTACCGTCGAGAAATAGTCTGGTGTAATCACCGTCGAGATAATATATTGGGTAAGCGGACTAAAGATCGTTACGATCAGGGTAATCCAGAGTCCCGTCAGAAAACCTTGCTGGTAGGTCATTTGTCCGCCGTAGAAATTTTTTCGCTTATCCAATAAGGCCAAAACGTAAATAATGATGGCCGGAATCGCGAAGAAATTCGTGTAGATCATGTGTTTGTCGATGTGGGTACTGTGCAGCCCCACCAACTTCTCCAAAATCATCCAGACCAGCGTGGTGGCCATAAAGATGATTGCCCATTTCAGTTCGATTCGATACTTTTGCATAGGTCTTAAGTTTTAGTAAAAGTGAAAAAACTATGGAATGTCAATATCCCAGAGCGGCGGCTCGCCGAGCAGATGCTCCACAAAATAGTTCCAGCGCAATTTGGTGAAGTATTGATTCACCTGCCCCCGGTAGCCGTGCCGCTGACTCGGGAAGATTTTCATGTCAAACTGTTTATCCGCCTGCACCAGGGCCTCGGCCAGTTTAAAGGTGGCGGAGGGATTAACGTTCTCGTCGATTCCGCCGTGGGTAATCAGTAATTTCCCCTGGAGGTTTTCGGCCATGGTAATATTTGATTGCTCTTCGTAGGCCTCATCAACGGGCCAGCCCATATACATTTCGGGCCACCAGGCTTTCTCCATCCGGTGATCGTGATCGGCCGAGCTCGCTACCCCCACTTTGTAAAAGTCAGGGAAGGCCAATAAAGCGTGAGCGGCATCGTAACCACCGGCCGAGTGCCCGAAGATACCTACCCGACTGGTATCCACCCAGTCGTACTTTTCTCCCAACTGAATAATAGCCCGCACGTGATCTTCCAGGTTGCCACCCAGATTTTTATAGGAATAATCATGAAAAGCCTTTGATCGACCCGAGGAGCCTAGTCCATCTACCCGAACCACGATAAAGCCCAGCTCCGCCATTGCCTGTTCGTAAAAGGCCGAACGGAAGCTACGGGGATAGCGCTGGGTATGTGGCCCCGTATAAGTCGCGTCAATTACCGGATACTTTTGATTTGGATCAAAGTGCGTAGGTCGCCATAAAGCACCGTAAATGGTGGTTTCCCCATCGCGTGCAATGGCGGTAAAGGTCTCGGGGGCCACCCAGTGGGCCATGTCTACCAGTAAAGCTTTTCCCAATTCCATTAAGATTTCCCCTTCTTCGGTGCTGCGCAGTACCGTTCTAGTGGCTTGCTCAATGGTAGAAATATTATCTACAAAGTATTTCCCATCTGCTGAAACGGCTATTTCGTGATTCGCCGTCTCGGGAGTCAGCAACTCGGGTCCAGCGCTCCCTATTTTCAGCCGATACAAGTAGCGATGGTAAGGATTAGCACCAGCTTCTTTACCGGCCGCCTGAAAAAGGACCTCCCCACCCGCTTCGTCAATATGCTCCACCTCGTGGATGTAATAGTCGCCCTGGGTAAGTGCTTCTTCCTCTCTCGTCTCCAGATGTAAGCGATACAATTGTCGCCAACCACTTTTCTCCGACAGGAAATACAGGTACTCTTTTTTGCTATCAAAGCGATACCAAAAATTATCGATATTGGTGAGACTGGACTCCTGATAAACCATTTCTAAATCTCCCGTATTCAGATCATAAGACTGAATATATTGATTTTGGTAGCCACGACTGGCGTAAATCAGGTATACCTTATCCGACTCCTCGCCCCAACGCACCGAAACCCCATTGATGTGCGTAGGATTCGGAATATCTGGCCGTAGCTGCTTACCCGTTTTGATATTGATAAAGGCAGGAATCTGATAGACCATCCCGGTATCTCCCGGTGAGCCGCGATAGTAAGACAGCAAACGGGGGCGGTACAGGCTATCCACGCTCCAGTCGAGCAGGTACATTTTATTGGCATTGCGTAAATCACAGATTTCGGCATGTATCCACTTACCATCGGGCGACCAGTTCACCCGGAAGTTCTCCGGACGTTCGGCGTTCTCTCCCTCCAGGATATCCCCCCAGCCGTACCAGGAACCATAAGTGTATAATCGCGCTCCGTCGGTGGTCATTTGTCGTTCTTTTCCCGTCTCCAGATTTTTCAGGTATAGATTGTAGTTCTTTGAATAAGCCATCCATTTATCATCCGGTGATTTACGCTGCCGACGATCACCTGATGTCTCATCGGATACCTGAGGTCTTAGCTCCATTTTTTTCACATCCAGCTGATAGGATTTGCCCTGCACCCAAAAGGATAATTCTCCGTCGGATTCATAATCAAGACGACTGATGGGCAGATCGTCAGCGTCGACTTCCTCGCCCAATACATCGGAAAGCAAACTGGCCAGCTGTGCATGATCAAACAGCACAGCAGGCGTTGGATCAGGAAAAGTGAATTTTAAATACTCCTTCTTACCCGGCGATTCGTGTAGGTACCAGGCGCCATCATGATCCGGGAACCAATGTATATCAATGTGCTGATTAAAAACCTGCTTCCCCACTAACTGTGAGTTCAGGTGCGAGATGGCCCTTTCGTAACGCTGTGCTAATTCCGGCTGCTGTGCACAGAGATAATGAAAAGAGCAAAGACAAAGAAGTAGGAAAAGTTTTTTCATATCGTAATTTACTTTCCCATAAGATAAAAAATCCTGCGCACATCTTCTGCTACTTATTCGCGATCACTTGCTTTATAGACCTCGATATTGGAGATAGCCACGGTATTATTCGTGTCTTCTATCACTAAGCGTATTTCGTTGGCAGTGACAGGGTTCATCCTGAGTAAGCGCTTATACCCAATAGTAGTCCCGCGGTGTACAATCTGCCACCGTCCCTCCGCTTTGGCTTCTACCCGAAAAGCACTAATGCGCTGCCCGAAGCGAATCGGCTCCTGAATGAGCAGGCGGTCGAAAGTCTGGGCTTCCCGAAATTGGATGCTGATTTCGGCAGGCAGGATACCCTCATCCGTCGCCCAGTAGCTACTATCCACACCATCCAGCACTCTTGCGGGATCGAACTTCGGATGTTGCTGACGGAAATTATTGGCGGTCGCCGTAGCGTCTTCGGCCAGATTATGGGTAAAGGTTTCGTCCAGGATTTCCCGAAAGGCCAGCAGGGAATCGATATCGTTTGCGTGGAGTAATCCTTTTTTATTGGGGGGTAAATTGATCAGTAATACCGCATTACGTCCAATGGACTTGTAATAGATATCCAGTAATTCCTGTGGTGACTTTACCTGATCGTCCTGCGCGGCGTGGTAGAACCAACCGGGTCGGATCGAGACATCACACTGTCCGACGATCCAATCTTCCCCTTCGGGATCACCGGTATTCAGGTAGGCGGGATCAGAGGCCCCGATGACCAGGCTATCGGCCTCAATGGTAGACCAAAAGGTCTCCCCGGCAAAGCCATGCTCATTGCCGATCCAGTGTAGATCGGGGCCGGCATCGGAGAATATCTTAATATTGGGTTGTAGCTCTTTAACCAGGGCAAAGGTGGTTGGCCAGTCGTAGTAAGTGGCCCGGTCGATCTTACGTACTTCGTTAGCACCTCCGTAATAGCCATCCCCACCGTTGGCTCCGTCGAACCAAATCTCGTTAATCTCACCGTAATTCGTCAATAGTTCGCGCAGTTGATTGCGATAGTAGGTAATGTACTCCGGTTTACCATAATCGGGATGATTGCGGTCCCAGGGTGAGAGGTAGAGTCCGACCTTCAGGTCATGCTTCCGGCAGGCATCTACCAGTTCCTGCACGATGTCCCCTTCGCCATTTTTGTAAGGGCTGTTCTTTACGCTGTGCTCGGTGTAGGCGCTGGGCCATAGACAGAAGCCGTCGTGGTGTTTTGCCGTGAGGATGAGTTCCTGCATACCCGCGGCCTTAGCGGTGCGGGCCCACTGTTCGGCGTCTAGTTCGACGGGGTTAAAGATTTCCGGGCTTTCGTCGCCGTAGCCCCATTCCTTATCCGTAAAAGTATTAACGGTAAAGTGGATAAAACCCACAAATTCGAGTTGCTGGTAGGCCAGTTGTTGTGGGGAAGGCACAACGGAATTGGCTGGAATATCAGCGGGAACGTCCGTTTTTTGGCTACAGCCGGAAAGAAGAACAAGGAGAAAGAGTGTAAAATATTTTGTGCGTTGCATAAGATGAAATGGTTAAAGTATGAACTATGCTTCGAAGGTTTGATGGTATAAATCACTCAATTCGTCATGAAAACCCCACCCAATTCTATCAGAATCGGTGACAATTCGGTAGGCTCTGTGCTGAAAGCTTTTCAGTAGATCATTTTTTTGCATCAACTCCAATGCTTTGCCGTAGGTGTTTTCGACGCTGATATAAAACCGCTCATCAATATCACCGTAGGTATTGGTAAATGCTACTCCATTTTCCACATAACAAAGTAACAGATCCGATAAATGCCCGGCCGATGGCCCAAGTTTTTTAAAATCATTAATCGCTTTTCTAGCCTCCCCTAGCTTGAGGCGGTATCCCCTTTTGGGGAAAAAGGCTTCGTGGACCTTTTGCTTATACTTCTCAAGTAGTTTTTCTTCGTCGGGCTCGACGTAAAAATCGAAGTACTCTTTTACGGGTTGGTACTTTTTGTATAGCTCGGCTATGTGTTTGATTAATTGCTCTTTATCCAGCTTTTTTAATTCTGATTTAACTTCTCTGAGTCCCATGAGTCTTTTTTTTATCGGCTTTCGCCAAAATACAAACTATTGATCGCTGCGCGCCTGCTTACGTTTCTGCGCCCATCTTTGACGCAAGTCTACCAGCCTGGTACGATAAGCAGGATTACCTATCAGATTGATCTTTTCTTCCGGATCACTTTGATGGTCGTAAAGCTCTTCGTTTTCGCCTTCCGCTTTTTCGCCCCAGCGGGTATAACGCCAGCGTTCGGAGCGTATACTCGCCCCGCCCCGGGTGATAGTGTAGGCATAACGGGTTTGCTCGTTCACCTTACCGGATCGGATAAATTCAGCGTGGCTCTGCCCCTGCAAGATCGATGGTGCTTTTGCCGAAAGGCCACATAAATCGACCAGCGTAGGGTACAAATCAATCAATTCCGTTAGCTCTGAATAGCTTACATCTCGGCTGGTATTGGCTTCCGGAGCGGCAATGATCATAGGCACCCGCACGCTACCCTCCCAGAGGCTGACTTTCGACCAGCAGTCGTGCTCCCCCAGATTATAACCGTGGTCCGACATAAAAACGACGATGGTATTTTGACGTAAGTCCAGCCGATCTAAAGTCTCCAATAAACGGCCCACCTGCTCGTCCATAAACTGTACACTGGCCATATAAGCAGCAATGGTTTGCCGTTTCTGCTGTTCATCCATCTCCCATATCTGGCCATTTCGCCGCCGCAAAGCGGCTTCTGGCACATTACTGGCTACAGCAGAATCGGGCACTTCCATTTCCTCCTCTGAGTAAGGCGTAAAGCAACGCTCCGGCGCGATGAAGGGTACGTGTGGCCGTACCAGCCCTACGGCCATAAAAAAAGGAGCGGCCGGTTTAATTTTTACTTTGTTGATAGCCCCCTTCGCCACCGCTGCCGCCCGGCTTTCTAAAAGGGCAATGGCCTGATTGGTAGCCAGGTAATCCGTCTGGGTACCCTCGGTGCCGTTTGGCAAGATCATACGGGCAAAATTCGATCCGTAGTGTAGATTACCAGGAGAAAGCAGCTCCAGCGGACCGGGACTCAGCGTCTCCGGACCCATCACATTATAGGCATAATCCCAGGAATCAGGATCGTCATCTCCGGCTTCGCCACGCTCAATACCACCCGGCACCCCCATGTGAAAGATCTTGGATACCCGCGCGGTAAAGTAGCCCTGCTCCCGGAAAAAACCAGCCAGCGTAGGATGATCGGCCAGAGCTGGATTAGAGCCGCGATAGCTACCCCGTACGTGCTGGTTTCCCTTTACACCGTTCGTTTCAGGATAAAGACCACTCATAATCGAAGCCCGCGAAGGACCACAAAGCGGATACTGGCAGTAAGCTCGCGAAAAGGCTACGCCCTCCTTTACCAGCCGATTCAGGTTAGGGGTATGGGTCTCGATATCCATATAAGGCCCAATACGGGTATTGAGATCGTCCGAGATGATGAAGAGTACATTAGGGCTGTTTTGGGATTCCCCTTTCGGTAAAAAAGCAAGGAGGAATAAACCGATGCAAAACAGCTTACAAATCAGTGAAAAAAAAGCAGGCATAGACAGATGAATTGTTTACTCCGGAAGATAAGGATTTATTACTGAAAACCCCGCTCGGCAGCCTCTTGCAATATCTGCTCCGTGGCCGTAGCACCAATCCGACTTACGCCCAGTTTACGCACGCGCAGTACATCATCGAGGCTACGCAGCCCACCTGCGGCTTTGATTTGTACCGTGTCGGCACTGTGCTGGCGCATGAGCCGTAGATGATAATCCGTAGCCCCCTGATAAGTATACATCCCATTACTTTGCTTCACCATGCCGTAGCCCGTAGAGGTTTTAACGAAGGCGACCTGATGCTCCGAGCAGATCTCGCAAAGTCGGATAATATGCTCATCCTGTAGGAAGTCGTTCTCAAAGATCACTTTCAGGATCGCTCCCTGCGCCCCTACCGCCTGATTGATTTGTTGGATTTCTTTAGCTACATAATCCCAGTCGCCCCCCAGGACTTTACCGATATTTACCACCATATCGATCTCATCTCCTCCCGCCGCCGCGGCGGCTTCCGCTTCGTTGACTTTAATGAGGGTAGTACTGTTCCCCTGCGGAAAGCCAATAACGGGACAGATACCCACGCTCGAGCCCTCCATCAGATCTCTAACCATCGGTATAGCGTAGGGCTTTATACAGACGGTGGCGACCTGATATTGCTTAGCCAGTTCGCAGCCGTCTTTAATATCGGCATCGGTCATGGTGGGATGTAGAAGAGAATGATCAATCATTTGGGCGATATCCTGGATGCTAGGCATAATACTAAAGTCTGATGAAAAAACTATTGGGTATATAATTCAATATAATCGACCCGCAGCGCATTGGGCCACTGCGTCCTTTCGTCGGGTGACTCCGTGCGGGTACCATTATTGAGTACAATATACATATCTTTTGCGGGCCAGTCCGATATTCCTTCGGAAGACAGGTACCGTACCTGCTGCCCATCGATATACCAGGCCGCATAATCAGTAGTCCAGACAAAGCCATAGGTATGCCAGGCGTCGGCATCATATTGCTCGTCAAAACCTTCGATATAGTAATCAGACCACTGCTGATTCGGATAAGCTGCGTAGCAGAAGTGCATCCCCATCCGGTCGTAGCGCCCTTCGCGATAACCAAAATACTCAAATAGGTCCCACTCCGGACACCAGGTAAGGTCTTCGGGGATCAACCAGATAGCTGGCCAGACTTTATCGCCTGGGGGAAATTGCGCCCGTACTTCCAGATAGCCTTCCGTAAAGGATACCTTGTGCATAGACATCACCCAACCCGAAGTATATTCGAAGGTACCCACCGGATCGGCACCCTGTATCCTCCGTTTTTGATTTTGCAGCACCAGGCTGCCGTCCTCAATAAATACATCTTCTTCGGTGTAGTAGGCATCGTAGCGATCATTGAGCAGGTAGCGGCCCGCCGCGCCGGGTACCTCATCGCCGCTAGTCGTATCTCTTAAGCCAATAGTCCAATACTCGGAGTTGAATTCATCGAAGTGATCCTGCCAGGTCAGGGAGAAGCCTTCTTTTCCCAGGATTTCAGCCTTTGCGGAGGTGGCTTCTTTGGGGGCTTGCGGCGTACAATGGCACAGTATTAAGACCAGGGGTAATAATCCGATTAGGGATAGCTGTCGATTGGCTCTTTTCATTTTTCGTTTAAAGGTAATTTATTATTTTTTTACTTCTAAGTAGGTTGCCCATATTGAGTCTGTAATAAGGTGCTGGCTTTTTTGGGCTAGTTCGAGGCGCAAAAATCGCGGATAGCCTAGCTATCCAAGGCTTTTTGCAACGAAGAAATCGCCCCAAAAAGACGCAGATTATTGCT
>DATFKA010000072.1:0-98937 GCA_035268885.1 Saprospiraceae bacterium | reverse complement strand
AAGGCGAAGTATCGGCTTGCCCTGGATATCCCGGAAAATTGGGAGGGAATGGCCAACGGTCCGCTGGAAAGCTCGGAAATAAAGGAGGGCCGCAAGCACTTACAATTCGCCGAGACTAAACCCTTCAGTACCTACGTACTGGCCTTTACGGCCGGTGACTTTAAGAAAAAAACAGCTACCCGCGCCGGTCGCGAAATGACCATGCTTTTTCGCGAAAGCGATACCGAAAAGGTAGAACGCAATGCCGATGAAATTTTCGATCTACACGCTGCGTCCATTGCCTGGATGGAGGACTATACCGACATCGACATGCCCTTTCAAAAGTTTGATTTTGCCCTGCTGCCCGGTTTTCAGTACGGCGGTATGGAGCACATTGGCGCTATCTTCTACCGGGAGGCCAGCCTGATGCTGGAGGAAGATGCTACTAAAAATCAGCAACTGGGTCGGGCCAGCCTGATCGCCCACGAGACGGCGCACATGTGGTTCGGCGATATGGTGACCATGCAGTGGTTCAACGACGTCTGGCTAAAGGAGGTCTTTGCCAACTTTATGGCCGCCAAGATCGTGAATCCTTCCTTTCCGGAAATCAACCATGAATTGCGTTTTCTCTTTGCGCACCAACCTTCCGCTTATAGCGAGGATCGTTCCGAAGGCAGTCATCCGATCCAGCAGGAACTGGATAATCTCAAGAACGCCGGCACCCTCTACGGCAGAATCATTTACCAAAAAGCACCGGTGGTGATGCGCCAGTTAGAGACGTTGGTGGGGGAGCAGATCTTCCGGGAAGGCCTACGGGAATACCTGCAAGAATTTGCTTATGGCAACGCTACCTGGGACGATTTGATCAATATCCTGGACGCCAAATCGGAGCTAGACCTAAAGACCTGGAGTGAAGTCTGGGTCAAGGCCGCTAGTATGCCCGTCTACGAATCGCAATTACTGGAAGGGGACGGGGAGACCAGCCCTCAGTTACTGCTCAAGGCCCAGCCGAATCCGGCTACCGGGCAGTACTGGAGTCAGCAGACACAAGTGGCTTTTATTTATCCGGATGAAATTATTCGTAAGACGGTGACGCTGGGGGGGGAGGAAACCGCCGTAGATTTTCCAGATAAGGCTGACAGCCCAGCGGCTATCCTGCCCAATGCTTCGGCCATTGCTTATGGCTATTTTCAGTTGGATGAAGCAAGTCAGGAGTACCTGCTGGCCAATGCGGCTTCGCTGGAGGATCCGCTGTTGCGCGGAGCCAGCTGGATGGCCCTGGAAGAAGCCATGTTGCGGGGCGACCTGGACCCCGATATCCTCTTTAATACCTTCTTAGCCGCTCTGGAACAAGAAACCGAACCGCTGAATCGCCAGCACTTGCTGGGGCGTCTCTCAGGTCTATACTGGCGCTATTCTACCGATCAGCAACGCCGGGAAAGGGCTCCTGTATTAGAGTCCAGTATCTGGGGCTTGCTGACGAATACGAGTGATGCTTCCGCAAAATCGGCTTACTGGAGCACTTACCTGAGTATTGCTATGAGTCCGGAGGCTTTGGATCGCCTGGAAGCGATTTGGGCCAGTACCCGGGAAGCACCGGTACGCTTGACGGAGAGTCGACTCAGTAGTCTGGCACATAGCCTGGCCATCAAGCGGCCGGAGCAAAGTAATACCATTCTGGCCGAACTACCAGATCGCATTGAGAATCCGGACCGTCTGCGTCGCCTGGACTTTGTGCGGCCGGCCCTGTCGAGTGATGTCTCCGAGCGCGATGCCTTCTTCGAATCCCTGAAAGACCCCGAAAACCGGGCGGTAGAGCCCTGGGTAGGGGAGGCGCTGGGGTATTTGCACCATCCCCTGCGGGCAGAGTCGGCGCTGAAATATATCCGGCCCAGCCTGGAAATGATGGAAGAAATTCAAGCCACGGGCGATATCTTCTTCCCTCGATCCTGGATCGGAGCGACGCTGAGTGGGCATCATTCTCCGGAAGCCGCTCAGATTGTCCGCGACTTTCTGGCCGAAAACCCGGACTTCTCTTATCGCCTGAAGAATAAGGTACTGATGGCGGCCGATCCGGTATTTCGGAGTGCGGAGTTGAAGGGTAAAGGTTAAAGGTTAAAGGTTAAAGGAGAAAGTAGAAAGGTTAAAGTGTCTAAGTTGAAATACTCCCCTTGCACTTGCGCTTAGGTACGCAATATCTCCTGCCATTGACCATCTTTTGCAAAGCTATTAATTGCTCAGATTAATTTTTTATTGGAACCATTAAGGAGTTAAGGATAGTTAAGGCGAAGTGATTTGATTTGGACTTAATGGACCTTAATATCTTAATGGTTCGCTCAAGCAATGAAGGGTAGTTACCTACATCGGTTTAATGTAGTTGGTATCAATTCCAGCTTCCGAAGCCTGCCAGGCTTGTGAAGCTTTTATCTATCACTAATACAAAATCATACTTTAACCTTTACCCTTTTTACTTTATCCTTCATATCTCCAACTCTGGCCACCCGCCCTCATAGCTATCCAGCGCATCGTAGACCACCTGGTGGATGCGCGTACGTATCCGATCGGAAAAGAGCTTGCGGTTGCGTACACTGGGATGCAAACGATTCGATAGGAAAACAAAAACCAGATTGTGATCGGGATCCACCCAGGCGCAGGTACCGGTAAAGCCCGTATGGCCGTAGGCATTGGGCGTCATATCGTAGGCGCGGCCGGTCCGGTTGGAGCGGTAGCGCTTGTCGAAGCCCAGCCCGCGGTGGTTGCCGTGCCGATCGTCGGTGAAGAGCTCAATTGTTTCTGGTTGTAGATAGCGGGTATTGGCGTAGCGGCCGTTCTCGAGTAGCATCTGCAATAAGATGGCCAGGTCGGTGGCATTCGAAAAGAGTCCGGCGTGGCCGGCGACGCCACCGAGCAGCGCGGCCGTCTCGTCGTGTACGTACCCCCGGAGGAGCTGTCGCCGCCAGCGGTCGTCCCTTTCGGTCGGAACGATTTGGCTGGCGTCAAACTTATCCAATGGTCGATAGGTGATGTGTCTTAAGCCCATGGGTTGGTAAAAATAGCGCTGGGCCAGTTGATCGAGCGATTGGTTTTGGAGGCGTTCCAGGATTCTTTGTACGAGGATCATATTCGCATCACTGTAGCGGTAATTATCAAAACGACGCATGTCTACCTCGTTCATGTCCTCCCAGATTTGGTCCTGCAGTCGCTGTTGGAAGTAAAACTGATCAGCCACCTGAATATTGAAGTTGTCGGAAGCCGTTTTACAGAAAAAGCTGTCACAGGCGGTATTACTCGCGCCCCGGTATTGCAGGTAAGGGATCACTGGCATGTGTGGCTGAATACCGGAGCGGTGCGTCATCAGTTCTTTGATACGCACATTGCGGAAGGGCGCTTTCTTGTACTCTGGCAGGTGTTTACGGACGCGGTCATTAATATCAAATAAACCCGCTTCCTGCAGGCGCATGGCCACCAGGGTAGTGGCGGATATTTTGGTCAGCGAAGCTACGTCGTAAAGGTCTTCTTCGGCTACCCTTTGTTTTTTACGGTAAGTATGGTAACCAAAGGCTTCGTTAAAGATCATATTACCGTCCTTAATCACGGCAATCTGTCCGCCGGGGGTAGCTTTGCTGCGTACGGCACCGTTGGCGATCGCGTACATACTCACTAGTTTTTCTGGACGGATACCAACCAGCTCGGAAGGAGCGTAGGCAACCCTGATCTTGGCGCTGTGCTTCTGATGTCCATTTTTCCAGTGCGCATTAATGTCCAGGGGACTTTTACCGCGACTGGGCAGGCCACCGGTGATGATTTGCGCAGCGACGGACTCGGTTTCCGGACTTTGGGTATAGGCCTGCAGAACCGTATAGGTGGAGTCCAGGGCGGCCACTTGTTGTGGTGCACCAAAATTGACAATGATGAGTTTGTTTCTTTTTTTGGCGGCAGCCAGGCCGCTTAAAAATGCTTCATCCTGTGGATTGATCCTTTGGTCGGGGCCTAAAAGCAGAAGGTTCAGGTAGTTGGTCTGACCACTGATTAGGGGAGACCAGTTTCCTTGTTCGTCAATTTCGCCCCCCCGTTGGCTGAAATCGGTATAAGCAGCCATTTTTTGACGAAAGTCGCGGTAAGTAGCTTCGCCATAGTGCACCAGTCGAATATTAGACTCCAAAAGCTTCGCCAGCGGAATCAGCTCATCCGGGTTGGAGAGCAGGGTGATGCCCCGGGTGGCGATATCATAGTTGAAGAGCGACCACTTGGTGTCAAAGAAGTGCTCGTAGATCTTATTACTGGGAATGGGCAGGCGTAGTTCACGATCGGGACTACTGGGCAGGGCGGCCTGAATGGGTTTATAGACGATCTCCCGGTTCGGCCCTCTGCGGCTGTCAAAGCCATTGTGCATCCACTTCTTCAGCATCAATATTTTGTGCACTTTGCGATCTATATCCGCCATACTCAACTCGCCACTATTCAGGGCTTCGGCAATGCGGCGGTATACGGCCTCTGGAAAGTCATTCGTTAGCCAGAGCAGATCCACGCCGGCTTGCAGGTGCCGGATGGCCATCTCGGCATTGGCGGTCTTACGCAGCAGCAAACCGTCAAACTCCAGTTGTTCCTGAAAATAATCCCGGTAGTTTTGGTAAGCAAAGCGCTCCGGAATCCGGGAGGGTAATTGTGTGCTCAGGGCAAAACCGCCAATGCCTTTTTCTGCCAGTAAACGAGCGGGTTTGAGCAAGGTCCGCAGGCGTAGGCTGCTGTCGGCCAACTGCGGGTGAAAATCGGTAAAGTCATAGGCCACACTGGCAATGCGGCGCTCCCGCAGGGCTTCAATGCGTTTGGACTGCAGGCGATCGCCGGCGATCTGCTGGGCGTTGACGGGTTGGCTGATGTTGAGGTTGACCTGCAGGGCCAGTGCCTGTTTGGCGGCCAGCTCATTCAGGTGATCGAAGAGGGTATCGTTGCCCGTGGCGTTGATCAGGCTTTCGGGGACCAGATCTTCCACGCCGGTCAACTGATTATTAAAGAGGGTAGATGCGGTACTGGCAATAATGGGGGGCAAGTAACTTTCCTGGGAAAGCAGGGTGACGAGCTCAAAATGTTCAAGTAAAGGCCGTTGTTCCATGACCACGCCTCCGATGTGCCGACTGGCTAATTCCTGGCGAAGTAGGGCTATTTGATTGCCCTCGTATTGCCAGATTAACAGCTGTCCTATCTTTTCTTCGGGGCTTAATGTCGTTAATAGGGAGTCGGCCCACAGGTAAGTATACGTGCTAATGTAAGGTACCGTAGAGTCAATACGAAAGGGCTCATCCTGGCGACAGCCATTGAAGAGGAGTACAAGCAGAAGGAGAGGCCATATTCTTACCAATTTGTTCATCGGGGTGTTGCTTAGTTTCGAGCTCAGCGTATCGGGTATCTAATCCTGTTCCTGATAAATATAAGATTTTGCTTCTTTAACCCGGTCGTAGGTGTATATTTTTTTTTCTCGGCGCTCCCAAAAATAACTGAGGATGCCAAAATCCCCCAGGCAGTTTAAGCTGTGCAGAGTCAGCATGCCCCAGAAAAGGCATTTTATCCCGGTCGAGAGATCCGATTGCAAGGCCCAGACACATAGGCTACCCACCACCAGGAAAGGAGCCAGCGCCAGCGGCCAAATCGTTTTTCCCGTTACAATAAAGTGATCTGCGGTGGCGAAGAAATAAAAGTCGCGCAGATTTCCGCCGTAGCTCACCTTTTTTGCGCCAAGCAGGTAATAGGTAATACCGTGTAATAATTCATGAAAGGGAATAACCAGGGTGGAACCCGCTACGGCACCACCGATCCACCATAAGAACATGGAAAAAAAAGAGATAGTTCCCAGCTGTTGTTGATTAATGGCGAAAATGATTCCCGCCGTGACAATACTGATATTGATAATGACGTAGAGGTGGATGATCAAATTACGATTTTGAAATTCTTTCATGATGAAAGGCACCATATCCTGGTGGTCGAGCTCTTCAATCAGGCTATACTTGTCTTTTTCTTCGAGATCCGCTATGCTTACTTTTCCTTTTCCCATGTCTCTATAATTAAATTGGCCAGTGTCTGTGCGGCCCGGTCCGGGTCCTGCCACCAGGATAAACTAAAGGTGGGCAGGCAATAAATGTTTCTTTGGGCGTATTTATTCCGCTGTTCATCTTCCCAAACCATTTGGGTAGCCCGGTAGTTCGATACAAAGTAATCGGCAATGACGGCGATCTGCTGTTCAGGGTAGTCTTTGTGACGAACCAACATGGGAAAACGTAAATCGGCCTCCCGATAGTGTCGTTGTATCTGCACATCGGGTAAAAAGTAAGCCAGCCGCGTGGCTATTTCATCATAGAGGGGGGTAGGTGGTAATTGGGGCAGGGGGTGCTGGAAGTAATCACTTACCCGCTGACTTACGAGGCCCTGTCGCTCGGCATCTCCCTGGCGAATGGCCTGGAGCATACGGAGGTAATTGGAAAATAAGAAATAACCACTTTGCTCTTTATGGTCTATTTGCTGATCCAACCAGTCTTGTGAAAGGGAATGCACGATTTGCAAATTGGACTTGGCGATCGCCATCAACTCATTAAGCTGTCGCAGGCCCGCAGGCTGGTTCAAACGGGCGGCGTGGCCCGTGATTTCAGAGGTGTTCGGATCTACTGCGTAAGTAAAGCTGTATAATAATTCTTCAAAGCGGTAGGCCGCCAGTTCATCGAGGTGCAGGACCATCAGCCCGTTGCGCTCCATCTGTAGTATATTGTTGCGTTCTTCCTCACTGCCTTTTCTTTTGATATCCAGGATGGCTTTACTGATGAAGTTGCGTTGGGCAATGGTATTGCAGACAATAGCCAGGCTGGAATAAATCCGCCCTTTATTTTTTTTCCGGCTTTTGACATATTCCATCACGTGGTACACCTCATCGGTATTGATACCCAGCCCTTCGTTGTACGTGCCGCGTATGGGGTGTATACCGATGGAGAAGGGCCGTACCGCTTTCTCGGTGATATGTAGACCCCGCATCAATTGCCAAAGATGTCCGGGATAATACTGATGGAAATAAGCTAGCTCGAAGCCTTGTCGTCCGCCCGTCAGCTCTGCCTCCAGAAGGTCTGCCTGGTCATCGCCGATCACAAAACGATTATTGCCGATGATAAAAGACTGCTTGGCGAACTGCTGGAGAAAGGCGCCCTGGTCGGCGTCAATAAATTGGGCCGACTCAAAGATGACTAAATCAAAAAACGGCTGTTCGGTTGCTTTTAGCAGGGCTACAGCTTGCTCTGGGGTCGATATTAAAAGCGGTAGCGACTGCGTGAGAGCCTTACCTGATTGGGCCATCAGCTTTTGCAAAAAGTCCAGTCCGCCTCCTTTGGGCTTAACATGGAGGGTTTTCTTTAGCTGACGGGCACTTTCCTGGCGTTTTGCTTCCCACTGGTAATTGATTTGTTCTGTGAGGGCGTCTCGTAAGCTCCGTAAACTTTCTATTTGTTCGGCCGGAGCATAACTGTGCTCCGGTAGATGAGTACTTTGCCGGGACTCCAGCAATTGTTGTAAGTACCAGGCTTCAAAGGTTTGTTGCCAATGGTCGGATTTACTGCGGATAATTGCTTGTATAATTTCCTGGATACGCGCGTCTTGTTCCAGCCAAAAGCGCTGCCAATCGTAGAAGACCGGAAAGTCGCGCAGATTGATCTGAATGGTTTCCAGGTATTCGACCAGCGATTCAATGCGTTGCTGGCGTTTGGGGAGGGTGAGCATGGGTTGGGTCTGCTTTTCCTCCAGTAGCTGCGTATCGTTTAGCGCTTCGATGGTCTGATCCAGGGCTGCTTCCAGATTGAGGATCTCGGGTTTCATACCGAGTTTTTCGTAGGTGGTCTGATAGTTGAAGCGGCGTAGATGATCCTGCAGTAGCTCGGGGATTTGGGCATGCCATTGCTCGAGGCTTTGGCGCATTTCTAGTAGCCAGTTTTGTAATTGTTTTAGTCTGCTTACCGGACTGGGCAGTAGAGGATATTCCAGCTCGGGCATATCCGGCATTTGATTAGCTAGCTGTTGGCTTTGCTGAATGATGTTTTCCTTTTCGCTTTTTATAGCTTTTATCCGCCTGGAAAAAGGCGCGTATAATTTTAGTGAGGTGGAGGAGGTGAGTAAAAAATCGTTACCGTAGGCAGTCGTATTGTTCTCGATTTGTTGCCCGATGCTGGTAATTTGCTCACTGTACTTTTTGTAAAACCCTTCAAAATAAGCTTTTAGTTGGCGTTCGTACTGATTGATCAGGCTGATGTGTTCCCGTTGCAGTTGTTCGAGTCGATGGAGGAAGAAATCCAGTTTTGAGCGGACAAACTGCAGGGCTTCTTTTTGGTTATGGCGAGAAAAAATATCGGGGTGTAGTCGCTTTAGGGGATGTCGGATACTACCAATCTGCTGAAAAAGTTGCTGTCCCGTTTCTAGTTGTTTAGAAATGGCCGTAAACTCTTCGATGTTTAATCTGAAATCTTGTGCCTGAAGCTGGATGCCTAAAAGTGCGCGTCCACCCTGCTCCGCCGTTTTGAGATACAAGCCCAGGGTTTGGGCCCAGTCCATGGGGCCAAAGATAGGGGTTCTGGCCGCCCGGAAAGCGTTATCCTGGCGGTCTTTGAATTGTTGATATTCGTCTGCTCTGCGCAACCAGGCCCGTAGGGACGGGTCGCCCGACCAAAGCTGTTTGGGCTGTATTGGGAATTGTAGTAGTCGCAGCAGGATACCGGCGTCACTTTGGGGGTTTCGCAACCAATAGCTGAGGTGACTGAGGCCGAGTTGCTCCAGTTCTTCCTGAATTTTTTGGATGGTGGTCGGTCGGTTGCTAATCAGTAATATTTTCTTTTGATTACTCAAGGCATTGACGACCAGGCTTTTCACCAGATGGGTTTTGCCCGTGCCGGCGGCTCCGGTTACCAGGGTCGTTTCACTTTCGTAAAAGTGGTTCAATGCCGCCTGCTGGCTAGGATCCAGATCCAGGTGGCTGATGTGGTGTCGCCAGGTGATATCCGCTTTTCCCAAAGGCGGGCCGTCAATGCGTGGTAAGTCCTGATGAAAAGAGTATTTCGCGGGGAAAAGCCCCAGTATAGCCGTCGGATACAGCAGACCGGGAGTTTCCAAGTCTTGTAGTTTCGAGAAATCGGGATAGGCCTGCCACGCATCGGATTCCGGGGCCAGGTGCTCCAGGGACAGCAGGTCGGCCAATTCCGCAAAGGGCTCCTCGCTGGATAACCATTCGTCTGGCTGGAGACCTGCCAGCTGTGCCTCGAACTGCTCCTGCAGGACCGGATTTAAAATTGGTCTGGAATCTGGCGTGGTTTTTACCCGCCATTGCTTACTGTCGCGTGGCGCCGGACGAAGTTTCAGAGGCCAGATAAAAACGGGCAGGGCTTCAAGTACTTTATTCTGCAATCGAAACACTAATGGAAATCCCAGTGCTATCTCGCTTGTCCGGCTACTCTGGCGCTGATTTTGTTGCTCAAAGAAAAGGTGATGTATGGTTGGGTTTGCCACCTGCTCCGCTTCGACGCTAATGTCTATTTCTTCGTCTCGCAATAATTTTGCCATCCAGTTTTTTTCTCCGATTGGTGTCCAGTCACAACAGGAAAGGGCTTTGGGAAAAGCTTGCGTGTAGTTGCTATTTTTCAATTTATTAGCCTCCATTTGTACCATAAAGTGATCATTTGGCAGCGCAGATTTCAGGCGCTTAACCCTTCTTTGATTATTTGAAAAATAATTATACGAAAAATTATGCATTACCGGGGCCCAGCCCTCTGATTTAATGTGATAAGCAGACTATGGCTTCGTGGTAAGGTATGAAAACAGGCTTAAACGGGATATTCTCGCTGGTGAAAAATAAGTCATAGAATACGTTAAATACTGGTTGAGTACTGCTTATTTTCGTATATTTAAGTATTGACAATCAATAAGTTATGTTTGTTTAACGATTCATTCGAAAAGCGGGCAAAAGCTTAAACAAAACTACTAAGCTTTTATGATACCTAATATCGCAGTCATACTCACCGACGCCACAAAAAATATCATTTGGGTTAATGATGATTTTACTTTTATAACGGGTTATACCATGAGTGAGGCGCTAGGTAAGAAGCCCGGCGATCTATTACAGGGGCCAAAGTCAGAAAAAGAAACAGTGCTGAAAATGCGTCGTTCACTGGACAATCATTCTCCTCTTAAAGAAGAGATTACCAACTACCGCAAAAACGGCGAAGAATACATCTGTAAGCTGGTTATTCATCCTATATTTAATAAAGAGCATGAACTCACCAACTTTATTGCCTTCGAAGTCGATGGTGATAAAGAAAACGGAGAGGTGGATATTTCTTTGTTACAGCTAGGCGAAAAATACCGCTCCAGCAGCCTTAAAGGGGTGGAAGAAGTGAAAATCTACGCTCAGCTGCGCACCCTGATGGAGAAAGACGAGCACTTTCTCGATCCCAACCTGACCCTGAAGACCGTAGCTGATCTACTGGGGACAAATACCAAATATTTATCGCAGGTGGTCAATAACCAGGGAGGCTGTAACTTTCAGCAGTTTGTAAATAATTACCGGGTGGAGGTCGTAAAGGAAAAACTAGCCAGTAAGGAATACGAAAATCTTACCCTCTTTGGTATCGCTTTACAGTGCGGATTTAAAAACAAGTCTACCTTTTACAAGGTATTCAAAGAAACCGAAGGGATGACTCCCCGAGACTACATGCTTCAGGAAGCTTAGCGGCCTACCAAGCTGATTTTCAGTCAAATCAAAAGTTATTATTCTTAAGTTAGGACTGCATTCGGATGCTATTCATTGCTTTTTCTTTAGAATTAGCAGACCTTGAATAGGTCAGGTGAATGTAGCCAGCTTTTAAAATTTTTCATGACTTTCCGGTTTTTGTGCCTTACGGAGAGAAATGATTTCAACAATAGACTTTATTCTAATATAGACACAATGATAGTAAAAGATCTTACCTACCATGAGTGCAATAAAAGAATTAGTGGGGCTCCTTTTTTGGATGGACAATGACGCATTGTCTACCATGAAAGCTGTATCCAGCGGACAGCGTAACCTCTCCAGTCAAAAACGAGATATTCTTCAATATAGCCAACCCCGGTTCATCTCTTCTAAGGAGACCGACGAAGCTACCCAACCCGGCGCCGCTCCTAAAGCCACAGAAAAGGAGCAGCCCACCTAAGGGCTACTCCCTGTTTTTTAGACCTTAGGTGTTTATTCTACTTTTTCACCATTCTTATACTGATAGTCCAAAACGACGTTCTCGTCATCATCGTAGAATAAATAACGTCCGTCCATTTTACCATTCTTGTATTCGATCTCTTTCTGTACTTTCCCGGTTCCCGTTTTATATTCACGGTAGACGCCGTTTAATTGGCCTTCATTGTAAGAAGCTTCCTTAATGGGGCGACCAAATTTATACTCGGCCCAGTCGCCGTGTAGTTGATTATTTTTATAATAAGCTTCGATTTCAATCTGTCCGCGTTCGTTGAGCTCAAAATAAGGGCCGTTTGCCATACCCTGGGCATAGGTCATGATCTTCTCCGGAAAGGTGCCGGCGACGGGGTAGGTGAACCAGGTGCCCGAACGTAAACCATTGAGTAGTCTCCCTTCTTCCAGCACGGTACCATCGACGTATTTTTTTACTGCCTTTTTCATCGGTGAGCCGGGGATATCCGTTATTTCGTAATCTGCCAGATCACTGGGCACGGCCTTACCATTATCAGAACTGGGCTGACAAGCGAACAAAATCAGGGTAGAAAAGCTGATAAATAAAAGATGTCTCATATTTTTTTGATTTTTTAGCGGAGCATCAAAAGTAATTGATAATTTTAATTTTCTGGGTTTAGCCGGTAGGCCCAGGGGATGTTTTATGCTTTTGCAAAAGTATTAATTTATGCGCTTAAGAACACTATTTTTTATTGCTGCGTTTTTGTTTGTAGCAGGCGGACTGGCTTTACGTCACCATCCTTACTTTCAGCAACCCATTGACCAGCTGTCTGTACCGGTTTTGGCTGTCTCTGCGGATCAGGTGCAGACGATTTCCATAGAAAGAGGGGAACAGGAGCTACTATTGACCAAAGAAGGTAATCAGTGGTTGGCCACCAACGGGCAGTGGAGTAATCCCGTCGAAGAGCAGCGAATCCGAGACTTACTGGGACCAACCAGGCGGGTATCTTCCCTAGGTATTGCCGCTCAGTCCATGGAGGACTGGCGCCGCCAGCTACCCGGCGATCTACCGGAGATGACCTGGGTGCGTATTTATGCAAAGAATAAATTATTGGAGAGCTTTTATCTGGCCCCGGGCTCGCAACCGGACAGCCTGGAGCAAGAGGAGGTGTATTTGCGCCTTCCCAGGTCGGAAGTGATTTATCGCATTCCGGCGGCCGTGGGCCGGGCCTGGTTACAACCCTTTCAGTTGTACCGCGAGCAGCAACTTTTATCCTTTGATCCGACCCTGGTTCGCGGTTTTACGATCTGGACAGATACCCTGGCCCAGCGGTTTCGATTAGCAGATAGCGTATGGCAGGATAGCCTGGGGCAAGTACTCCCTGACCAAAAGGTTCGGACCTGGTTAAAACACCTGTCTAATTTGAAAGGGAAGCACTATGCGGATCAATTTAACGAGGTGGAAAAAAGGCCAGTGCCCTTCCTGGCATTAGATTTTTATTTAGCCAACCAGGGCACAATCCGCTTAGAAGCCTTTGCGGATTCGAACCGATTGGACTTGCCGTTTGTTATTCGTTCCAATCAATTCACCGGAAGGTACTTCCGAAGTGATTCTGTACAATTAAAGGATTTAATCATAAAATAATGGGCGCACTTCTTAGCCGTTACGAACCGATTTCAATTAACTTTTTTCAGAGTATCAATGCGATGTTTTTCATCGCAATTACTGCTTTTGTCGCCGCCGGGTTTATCCTCTGGAAGGCTAAGTCGATGGCTTATAATTACCGAACCCTGGTCGCCATGTTATTCTTTTTCATGGGCACCATTGCTCTGGGGAACGGCTTTTTTATGAAAATGACCCGCGGCCCGATTGCCACTTTCGAGATTTATGAACGCGGGGTTGTTACCGGTGTTGGTACCTACGAATTTAAATCTTTTCGGGACGCTTACCTCTACACCGAAGAGCAAGCCTCTCTAATCAACCCGCAGGCCATCCAGCAGCGGCTAAAGGTACTGGTTATCGAACTAGAGAATGAGGAGCGAATTAACTTCACCGAGGAAAATTATCCAGTGGAAGCTATCCTGGCCGACATTCAGGAGGCTTATGCCCAATTTCGGGAAAAATAGTGACTTTAGGCATCTTTCAGTCCGGCCTCGACTACGTGGCGAATGGTATTATACATCGGATGCTCTTCTTTTAAAAAGGCCTCGGGCCCAATCCAAAGTGCCTTTTCGATATCTTCTTCCGTCTGTGGTATCAAATCTTGTTTGCTGGAGCGCATGAGATACCAGTATGTCCGCTTTAAGACCCGTTTCCCGCTTTTTAAACGATAGGTATGGTAGGTGTCGATCAGGTGTTCGCCGAGGCTGACTTTTTGTAAACCCGTTTCCTCCTGTACCTCCCGTACGGCGGCTACGGGCGGCGTCTCGCCTGGATCGATTTTTCCTTTTGGCAAATCCCAGGAGCCCCGCCGAAAGATGGCTAAAATCTCCTCGTCCTGATTGAATACCAGCCCCCCGGCGGCTTCGATCAGGCGGAAATGACTTTTAAAGTCGGCGACGAGTTGATCATAATCCTCACTGTACAGATAAACGTAGTCGAACTGCCGGTTCTTTTCGAGCATATCCACATAATTCAGGATCATTTTCGCTAAGCCCGGATAGCGATTCACCAATTTATTAGGGCCTGACGGGGGAAGATCTTCCTGCTTATTTAGCTTTGCCAGGATTAAGGGCGTTTCATTAATGTAGATTTTGTACATTTGCGTTTCTGGTTGATATAGAACGAATAAAACAATCAGTTTTCAGCTAATTAAGGCTTAAAAAATAACCAAAAATAATGGGCGTACAAACCGAGATAGCCAAAAAACTGCTACAAATTAAGGCAATAAAGCTGAGTCCGCAAAAACCATTTACCTGGGCTTCGGGTATGCAATCTCCCATCTATTGTGATAATCGCATTGCGCTCTCCTTTCCGGAGGTGCGGGATTTCATTATTGATGCCTTTGTACTCCATAGCAAAGCATACGAGGAGGCCACCGCAATTGCGGGCGTAGCCACGGCGGGTATTGCCCACGGCGCCTTACTGGCCGATCGATTGGGCTTACCTTTTGCTTATGTACGCTCGAAGGCGAAAGCCCACGGCCGACAAAATTTAATTGAAGGGCAATTGGCCAAAGGCGCAAAAGTACTGGTCATCGAAGATCTGATCTCTACGGGAGGTAGCTCTTTACAAGCAGTAAAAGCGCTGCGGGATTATGGGGTAGAAGTGCTGGGTACTATGGCCATCTTCACCTACGGATTCCAAAAGGCCGCCGACGCCTTCGAACAGGCCAATTGTCCTCTGGATACCCTGACTAACTACGGAGTCCTGGTTGAGCAAGCACTCAGGGATCAGTACATTAACGAAAGTGAATTAACCTTATTAAAAAAATGGAGGGAGGCACCTGAATCCTGGCGCCCGGCTTAAATATCCCTACTTAATAAATCGCGAAAAGGATGTCAATTTTAACACCGAAATCAGAAGAGTTCCTGGAAGTATATTTGAATAATGCTTCTCCTACCGGTAATGAAGTTAATGGTCAAAAACTGTGGTTGGAATACCTCCGGCCCTATATTGACGATTGGGATATTGATAACTACGGCACCGTTTATGGCGTAATTAATCCCGGTAAGCCTTACAAAGTGGTCATTGAAGGCCACGCCGACGAAATTGGTTGGATGGTGCATCATATTACCAAAGAAGGCTTCATAAATGTGATCCGCAACGGTGGTTCGGATCACCTGATCGCTCCGGCTAAAAGGGTGAATATCCATACTCGGAAGGGAATCGTTAAGGGCGTATTTGGCTGGCCAGCCATTCATACCCGCCGGGGCGATGATGCCAAACTAGCTCCCAAGGAAGACAATCTCTTTATCGACGTCGGAGCCAAGGATAAAAAAGAAGTAGAGGAGATGGGCATCCACGTGGGGTGTCTGATCACCTTCGAAGACCAGTTTATGGTGCTCAATGACCGCTTTTACGTGGGTCGGGCTCTGGATAATCGTATGGGCGGTTTTTGTATTGCCGAGGTGGCTCGCCTGATAAAAGAACAAAATATCGATTTGCCTTTTAGCCTGTATATCGTAAATTCCGTCCAGGAAGAGATCGGACTGAGAGGCGCAGAGATGATCGCTCAGACCATTAAGCCCGACGTGGCCATCGTGACCGATGTGACGCACGACACCCATACTCCGCTGGTGAAAACCCAAAAGCACGGGGATGTGAAATGTGGAAAAGGGCCTTCCATCACTTATGCGCCCGCCGTGCAAAATAAGTTGCTGGACTTAATCCTGGATACAGCAGAGCAGAATGAGATTGATATTCAGCGCGAAGCGGCTTCTCGACGTACGGGTACCGATACCGACGCCTTTGCTTACTCCAATGGCGGAGTGCCTGCTGCCCTGATCTCGCTACCCCTGCGCTATATGCATACCACCGTCGAGATGGCGCATAAAGATGATGTGGAGGGCGTGATTCAATTAATCTTCGAAACCTTGAAAAATATCAAAGCAAACCATAACTTCAAGTACATGGTAAAAGAAGATTTTTGATCAGTTATGGATGTGGCAACTTATTAAGCAGACCGGGGAAGCGGTTTTTCGTTTTTTATTATACAGCAATTGCTGGATAGCAATCGCCGCCCTGTCTTTGTCTTTTCAGACCGAGTTTCTGCTCGTAGGTAAGCTATCGCTGCGCCCACTACACGGATTTATTTTTTTTGGTACCGTTTTTATTTACGCTACCCACCGATTAGTTTCGCTCAAAAGGATACAGCGAGCAGATTGGCAGGAGCGTTTCTTTTACATCGCCCGGGGGCAAAAGTGGCTGTATGCCTATGCTCTTTTTTCTTTGTTGGTCGCATTGGCTTTTTATATTTGGCTTTCGCCAAAAGTTAAATTACTCCTCCTCCTCCCCGGGGTATTATCCCTGGCTTACGTTTTCCCCGTCTTGCGTGGTGGTCGCCGGGTACGAGATATACATTTTGTTAAGATCTTTCTAATTGCGTTGGTCTGGGCCTGGCTGACGGTTTTGATTCCTGCTTTTGATCTACACCTGGCTCAGCAGTGGCTGATTGGACCCATGACGGTCGAGCGCCTCTGTTTTATATTTGCCATTACCTTGCCCTTTGATATTCGGGATTTGTTGCTGGATACCCAGCAGTCAGTAAAAACCCTGCCGGGTTTGATCGGGATGCCCGCTACCCGGCGCTTAGCTACCGTACTGCTCTCCATTATGCTGGGCATGATTATTCTCAGTACCTATTGGGATTGGTACAGCCTTTGGGATGCCCTGGCCCTGATCATTACCGCAGGAATAGCCCTCTTACTCATTTATCGGGCCCGTCCGGATCAATCCGATCAGTACTTCTCGGGCTGGCTCGATGGCACCATGATTCTGCAGTTTGTACTGGTTTATCTATTGAGTATTTAAACCATCAAACCAAACTTGCGAAGCCGTGTAGGCTTGCGAAGTTTTGACTTCCTAAAGCCTAATGAGTAGACAATTCAACTGAAGGCCGATTCTCAATGCGTCTTACCGGACTAAAGCCCGGCACTTACCCCGTAATCAATTCCATGGCCCGTTCCAGGACAGGGTCCCTTCCCTGTAGGCGGGCGTTGGGTGTAAGAATGACCTTCTCGTCTACGGGTACGCCGTTCTCGAAATTACGGCCATCGGGCGTAAGGGTCCTGGAAATCGAAAAGCGGTAAGTCCAGCCGTTGGGTAGCTGACCACCATTGGGGATACCCAGGCCACCACCGGTCGTGTCACCGATCAGGGTAAAGTTGTCGAGTTGCAGGGTCGCCAAAGCAAAAAAGGAAGCGGCACTGTAGGTACCACGGTCGACCAGTACAATGACCGGTTTGTCGAGGTAGCGCCGGCGTTCTTCTCCGTCGTCGGTTTCTGCGGGTTCGAGGAAGGCAGGTTGGGCATCGGAGAAATCCTCCGGCCCCGGCCCATTCTTGATGAAGGAATTATAGACCAGTGTTTCTTCGTCTACAAAGCGATTGAGGATGCGGAAGACATTCGATAAGCTGCCGCCGCCGTTTTGACGTAAGTCGATAATCATCCCGTCCGTCTCCTCGTAGCGCAAAAGCAGAAAGTCCATATCAAAATTATTGACCCGATTACTAAAGGAGGAATAACGAACATACGCCACGCTGTTCCCTTCCAGGAAATCGTGCTGGAAAGGACCGGTTATATAATAATTTTCATTCAGGTAGTTCTCCCGGATCAGTCGAAAATCAATATTCTCCGGACCCAACAGATCGATATTGAAACGCGCCACGTTGAAGGGAGAGACCAGATTGACGTGTCCGTCTCGCAGTTCGCCCAGCATCTCAAATAAAATATCGAATAATTCAATGCTACCCGTCTCACTATTGACGCGCGAGCGGTACTTATCGTAAACTTCATCCCAGTCTATACTTTTGTAATCGAAAAAGGAATATTTTTCCTGGGCTACCTGCCAGAGGTAATCAAAGTTCTCCACCGGATCGTTGCCGGGTTCCTCATCGAGGATCAACTCCTCACAACTATTTGCCGAAAGGCTAAGACCAATCAACAGTATAAAAATAATCCATTTATTTTTCATAGCCTATAATTCATTTAATCGAATCTGCAACCCAAATAGGAGCTGATGCTGTCCGTATTCAATGCGGCCGAAATCATTAGGGCCTTTGAATACTTCCCAGTTGTAAGTCAGCTGCAGGGCATTTCCGTTTTTGAGGTAATAGTGATAATCAAAGCGATTGCTGAGCCGGAATCCGCCAAATTTGAATTCGTTCTTCCGGTTGTAATCAATGGTGCCCTCCGTGAAGTCATCCAGATAAGGAAAGGCCGGACTCCAGATCGCCGTCAGAAAGGGGACATTGAGCTGGTAGCTCAGTTTGTGTACCCGCCTGCCACCGGGTACGGGGATCAACCACAAGAAGCGCCGCGCCCCCTCTTTATCAATCAACCATTCTACTTTTGCGGAAGCCGCCAGCGAGTTGATGCTTTCCACGGTCGAACCGGCATTGCGAAATGAAGGGTTAAAGCGGATATTAGTCACCCCCTGCAGCGCACCACCTACCTTTAGCTGGATATCCGGGCGTAATTCGCGCAATTGATGCAGATAATCACCACCGTAATTAATGTTGTGAATACTCATCTGGTAAGTACTCAGACGAGTTGCCTTGGGTACGCCGTAGCCGTAGGTGCCAAAAATGGTATAGGAGTACCGTTTCTTTGCGGTGGTAGAGGAAAAATGACCCAGTGCCAGATAGCCCTCGTAATAAAGGGGGGAGACCCCATGGTCACGCAACTTAATGAAAGAACCACCACCGCCAGCCGTCAGAAATTCTCCTAATTCGTAGCTGGGTTTCTCCTCCTGAGCCATTAAAAGGCTGGTACTCAGGCAGCAGCATAGCCAAAAAAATAAGTATTGCTTCATAGATTAAATATTACCAGCACAAGTTTACTAAATTAGCGCCAAATCAGCGGGAATAAATGAAGAATATGTCAGATGGAGAACGGAATAAGGCGAAGCTTAAGCAGTCAGCTTACGCTGTAAAGCTGCGTTTGCTGAGTGGGATAACCATTTTAATATTGGTCACCAGTCTGGGATTAGGGGCCCAGGAAGAAGCGACCGAAAGCCCGGTGCTGCTCTCTAGCCTGGGCTACGCCTACCAGGGACCGGGAGCAGATTTGGCCGATCGCTTTGGACCTAATTTCTCGCTCAATCTACAAGCGGAGTGGCTCAACAAAAGTGATTGGGGCTTTCGCTTGGAAGGGGGCTATTTGTTTGGTAATCAGGTTAAAGAGGATGTATTGGCCGGCCTGCGGACTCTGGAGGGCAACATCATTGGAAACGATCGCGCGCCGGCGGATATCCCACTGCGCCAGCGGGGCTGGTTCTTCGGCGCCGGGGTATCCCGTTTATTGCGCCTGGGTAGCGCCTCGCGCTCTGGTCTCCTGCTTAGCCTGAGTTCCGGACTTTTACAGCATCGCATCCGTATTCAGGATGATCCGGTTAGTTCCGTCCCTCAACTTAGTGGGGAACTAAAAAAAGGCTACGACCGACTGAGCAACGGCCCGTACTTAACGGAGCTTATCGGCTACCGCTACCTGGCGAATGACCGCCGGATCAACTTTTACGCGGGACTGGAGTTTACGCAGGCCTTTACTCAGAATCGGCGTAGCTACGACTACGATTTGCAGTCCCGCAACCAGACGGAGCGCCTCGATTTACTTTTCGGTCTGCGGGTGGGCTGGATATTACCTTTTTACCTGGAATCCTCCGATCAGATTTTTTATTAAACCGGTAAGCCAATGCGTTATTTCTATAATCTGGGTATCTACTTATTGGGCGGGCTCTACCGTCTGGCGACCATTTTTGTACCCAAAGCCCGGCAGTGGTGGATGGGTAGGCAGGAGTGGCGGCAGCAGCTCCGGGAGGTGGTGGCCGGCTGGCCATCGGATCAGCCACGAATTTGGATACACTGTGCCTCGCTGGGCGAATTCGAGCAGGGCCGACCCCTGATCGAAGAGATGAAGCAAGAACAGCCGTCGATTCGGGTGTTACTTACTTTTTTCTCGCCCTCCGGATATTCCGTGCGCAAGGATTACCCCCTGGCCGATCAGGTCATGTACTTACCCCTGGATCGTCCCGCGAATGCCCGGGATTTTCTGGAGATTCTACAGCCTGACCTGGGGGTTTTTGTGAAGTACGAGTTTTGGTGGAATTATATTGCTTGCGCAAAAAAGCGAGCCATACCGCTGGTGCTGATTGCCGGACTTTTTCGTCCACAACAATATTTTTTCAGCCTTTACGGTGGCTGGTTTCGGCGCCAACTGGCTTCTTTTGCTCATTTTTACCTGCAAAACGAAAGTTCTGCCCGGGTTTTACGTCGGGCCGGGATTTCTGAGATGACAGTAGTGGGTGATCCGCGCGTCGACCGGGTGCTGCAAATTGCCAAAGAAGTCCGAAGTTTTCCAAAGATTGAAGCTTGGCGGACGGAAAGACCCACTCTGGTGGTCGGAAGTAGCTGGCCACCGGACGAAAGACGGTTAGTTACGTTTTTTGCGGAAGCACTACCCGCCGACTGGTGCGTTATTCTGGCTCCCCACGATATTGGCGCGCGCCACATCCAGCAGATAGAGGAGAACCTGCCCTTACCCTACGAAAAGTATTCTGACTGGTCTGAAAATCAACCCGGTTCTTCGCGGGTACTGATCATCGACAATATTGGGATGTTGTCCGGCCTGTATCAATACGCCCGGATCGCTTACGTCGGCGGAGGGTTTGGGGCCGGTATTCACAACACCCTGGAACCCATGGCATTTGGCTTGCCGTTGATCTTTGGACCAAAGCACGAGAAGTTTGAAGAAGCCCGGCAGACGGTCGAGCGGGGAGGGGCTTATGTTATTCAGGATGTACAGCAATTGAAAACGGCTTTTGCAGCACTACTGCAAGCGGATCGATACGAGCAGAGCCGAGAAGTGGTCCAGAACTATTTGCAGGAAAGCCGTCATGCTACCCAAAAAATATTTACTTCCTTACGGTCCCGAGGATTTTTACCGGATTAGTCTTACAAAAGCAAGCTGCATTTTGTACATTTACTTCGTTTTTTATTGAAAATGTTTAAGAATTCCTGGTAAAGTGATTTATGGAGAGTAGTGCCGCCCTTTTAGCCGCGTTTAAAAAGCTCAACATCCTGGTTCTGGGTGATGTTATGGTTGATCGCTATTTGGAAGGAGCCGTTGATCGGATCTCTCCTGAGGCGCCGGTACCCGTGGTGCGTCTGCAAAAGTCCGAAAATCGATTGGGGGGAGCCGCCAATGTGGCCCTCAATTTGGCCGCGCTGGGCGCTAAACCCTATCTGGTGAGTATGGTGGGGAAAGACGAAGCGGCGGATCAACTGTTGGAGCTATTACCAGCAGCGGGGATCAGTAACCGTGGTATCATTCAATCAGAAGACCGTCGGACTACGATCAAGACCCGGGTGTTGGCGCAGAGTCAGCAGTTACTCCGGGTCGATACCGAAGATACCTTCGACCTGAACGAGACGGAGGGGGACACCCTCTTGTCTAAAGTGCGCGATATTCTCGATAACCGGGCTATTGATGCCATCCTCTTTCAGGATTATAATAAGGGGGTGCTTTCGCAAAAAACCATCTCGGAGGTCTTACTGGAAGCCGTGAAAAGAGATATACCCACGGCGGTGGATCCCAAGGCCCGCAATTTTTGGGCCTACAAACACAGTACACTTTTCAAACCCAATTTAAAAGAAATACGGGCCCAGGCAGATTTCCCCATTCATCCCAATCTGGAAGATTTGCTGCGGGCCAACGATTTGATCCGTAATAAGCTGGGCAACCAGTTTACGCTGATTACGCTTTCTGAGCACGGTCTCTTTATCGCTGGTAAGCAGTCGGGGACCATCTTTCCGGTACCGCCCCGGGACATCGTCGACGTATGTGGTGCGGGCGATAGTGTTATTAGCGTAGCCACCCTGGCCATGGCTCTGGAGCTCGACGCAAGCCATATGGCCTTATTATCCAATCTGGCGGGCGGGCAGGTCTGCGAAAGGGTAGGGGTAGTACCCGTCAATGCCGAGCAGCTGGCCCGCGAATTTGAGGAGCTAAAAAAGGCAGCGATTAAATCATGAAGCAATCAGCCCAGAGCGATTATATATTTGTCTACGGCTCCTTGATGGCCACGGTGCGTTCGCGCGTGGCCCGGACTTTCCACGAGCAGGCCGAATTCGTCGGAGCAGGGCAGATACAGGGAATACTATACGATCTGGGTCAGTATCCCGGTCTGATACTTAGTGCGGAAGAGCACTACGTTCAGGGGCACGTCTTCCGACTTTTGAATAAAGATACGCTATTGCCTTTTCTGGATGAGTACGAAGGACTAATCCCCGAACAACCCGAGCTAAGTGAATACCGCCGGGAAATAGCCCAAGTAAAAATTTCCGATCAGCCCTACCACTGCTGGATGTACCTCTATAATCAGTCTACCAATGATCTACCCCTCATTGAGAGCGGTAATTACCTCCACTACCTGGAAAACAATCCCACTCATTTGACCTTTTTGCGTTCTCTGCGGGCGAATGGATAGGTGGAAGAAGGTGATGCCCTGGGCATAGTTTCCAAGGTTAAAGTAACTAGTTGATAAAGGAGATTTACTAAAGAAACTACTTAAAATTTAATTTTTCAATGAAAGGACAAGTGAGTTTTAGGTATTTTGTTTACTTTTATTAGATAAAAACCTAAATCCATGGAAACTACCAGTCCTAAGTCTATTTTCGGAGAAGTTCGAAGCTTATCTACTCCTTTATCCGAAAACTCACATTCCTCTATTAAAAAAATAGCCATTGCTATTGCCTGTATAACCTTTTTCCCATTGATGTACTTTTTGGGTCAATGGTTGATGGGATAGGGGTAGTTATTTTGGTGACGAATGGTTATATTAGACCATGATGAAATTGCTCCACTACCAGGTGTCTTTGTATCTGATTTGCTCTATTATTTTCCTTTCGTTGCTTACTTGCCAAAGTCCAGCCCCCCATACCAATGCCCTGGCTAAGGAAACCAGCCCCTACCTGCTGCAACACGCGCACAATCCAGTCAACTGGTATCCCTGGGGCGAGGAGGCGCTGGAGAAAGCGCAGGCGGAAGACAAACTCCTACTCATCAGTATTGGCTACTCCTCTTGCCATTGGTGTCACGTGATGGAACGTGAATCCTTCGAGGATACCGCCGTGGCGAATGTTATGAACCGACATTTTGTGTCGATCAAGGTAGATCGGGAGGAGCGACCGGATATTGATGCCATCTATATGGATGCCTGCCAACTGGCAACCGGTCAGGCCTGCGGCTGGCCGCTGAACGTTTTTGCACTGCCGGATGGTCGACCCGTCTGGGCGGGAACCTACTTTCCGCAAAAAAACTGGTTGGAGATCCTCGACTACTTTGCGCAGATCTATCAGGATGAACCCGAAAAACTGGATACCTACGCGGCCCAGCTGCTGCGGGGCATCCGGGCGCTAGATTCGCTGACGGTAGAGGAGGAAGTGGGTACGAACATGGGGCTGGCGGAACTGCAACCCGCTATGGGAAGCATCTTGGCCCAAATGGATACCGTCTACGGCGGACGCCGCGGCGCCCCCAAATTTCCCAGCCCAAATCTGCAGGAATTGCTGCTGCAGTGGTATTTTTATACTGGCGATATTCAAGCTTTACAGGTGGTGGAAACCAGCCTGCGGCAGATGGCCTGCGGCGGCATCTACGATCAGCTGGGCGGCGGCTTTGCCCGCTATTCGGTGGATAAGCAATGGAAGGTGCCCCACTTCGAGAAGATGCTCTACGATAATGCACAATTGGTCTCGCTTTACGCGCAGGCCTACGCCCTGACGGGTAAAGAGCGCTACGCCCGAACGGTAAAGGAAACCCTAACCTTCGTCGAAAAGACCTTCTGGGACCCGGCGGGTGGCTTCTACTCCTCGCTGGATGCCGATTCGGAAGGGGAGGAGGGCCAGTACTACGTCTGGACCGAGGCAGAACTGGAAAATCTCCTGCCCGATGACCAGTGGCGGGATCTGTTTTTCGATTTTTACCAAATAAAGCCGGAAGGTAATTGGGAGGAGGCTAAGAATATCCTCTATCGTACCGAATCGCTACCGGCTTTTGCCGAAAGGCAGCAGGTGACAGGGAAGGAGCTGGAAGAAAACTTCCGGGAAATGGAAGCTACCTTACTGACTGCCCGCCAGCAGCGACCCGCACCGGGCCTGGACGATAAGATCCTGCTTAGCTGGAACGCCCTGATGCTCCGGGGCTACCTGGATGCTTATCGCTACCTGGGCGAAGAAGCCTACCTGAGTACCGCGCTGGAAAATGCGGATTTTCTAGTCCAAAACTTCCTGCAGGAGGATGGTCAGTTGTACCGTTCCTACAAGGATGGAAGAGTCAGTATCAATGCCTTTTTGGATGATTACGCCTTTTTGGCGCAAGCCTTAATCCGCCTCTACGAAAACACCTTCGATACCCGGTGGCTGGATAAAGCACAGCTACTGGTCGATTATGCGAATTTGCACTTTTGGGACGCCGATACGGAGTTTTACTTCTACACCTCCGACCTCGATCCCGAACTGATTACCCGGCAGCGTAGCCTGATGGATAACGTGCGGCCGGCGGCCAATTCTGTGATGGCGGAGGTGCTCTGCGACCTGTCTTTACTGCGCTACCGGGAAGATTACCAGGAGCGCTCCATGCAAATGCTAAGCGCCGTCTGGCAGCGCGTCCTCGCCGAAAAGGAGCCTTTCGCTTATTCGAATTGGCTACAACTATATCTGCACATGACCGAAGCACCCTACGAAGTGGCCATCGTCGGACCGGATTACAAGGCGCTGCAATCAGCTATGATGCGAAATTATCTGCCCAATGCGCTCTTCCTGGGTGGGGCGGAGGAAGGCAAACTGGAACTGCTACAGCAGAAATTACGTGGGGAGGAGACGTACATTTACGTCTGTAAGGATAAGGTCTGCCGCCTGCCGGTGCAAGAGGTAGATCTTGCTTTGGAGCAGATGCGAACAAAAGTTGGGTTTTGAAGGTAGGAGGACTGCTTAATTGAGGGCATTTCATTTAAAATTCTTATTTTTCATGAATTATTTTACCTGTAAAATCATGCCGATCATGAAAAAACTTACCAGCGTATATTTTTTCTTACTCGTATTCCTTACTGCTTGTTCTCCCAGAGCAGATCAAACCGAGGCAATTGCCGATACTGAGCCTGCCCGATGGGTCGCGTACGAGGGAGACAAAGACCTGGCCAAAAATAAGCGTATTGTTTTGGTAAGTGGGGATGAAGAGTATCGATCGGAGGAAGCTTTGCCACAACTCGCCAAAATCCTGGCGGAACAGCACGGCTTTGATTGTACGGTGCTATTCGCCCAGGATCCAGAAAAACCCGGAATCATTAATCCCAATTACGGAGAAAATATACCAGGCCTGGAAGCTTTGGAAGAAGCCGATCTCATGGTTTTGTTTACGCGCTTTCGGGCACTTCCGGATGAGCAAATGGCGCAATTTGAAAAGTATTTCAAAGCGGGCAAACCGGTCGTGGCCCTGCGAACGGCTACGCACGCCTTTGAGTTTGGCGATAAAGAAAGTCCATATAAACACTGGTCGAATTCTCATAATGTTGAAGGGAGTCCCTGGGAAGGCGGCTTTGGGCGCCTGGTCCTGGGCGAGCGCTGGCATACCCACCACGGTCACCACAAACAGCAAAGTACCCGTGGCCTGATCGCTACCGATGCTAAAAATCATCCGATCACTAATGGCCTGGAAGATGGAGATATCTGGGGTCCTACGGATGTGTACGGCGTCCGATTGCCCCTGCCGGGAGATGCCCAGCCCATTGTTTTGGGTCAGGTAATCGATCGTGCCGAAGCCTTTGACGAGACGGATCCCTTCTACGGTTTGAAACCTACCGACAGTGCGGTGGCTACCGTGAATCCCGCCAGCAAGGAACCTTATAATCCGAATGAGCCCATGATGCCGATTGCCTGGACAAAATCCTACCTCTTACCCGGAGGATCGCCCGGCAAGGCCTTTACTTCCACCATCGGCTCATCGACGGATATGGTGAATGAGGGGGTCCGGCGCTTGCTGGTGAATTCAGTTTACCATCTTCTGGGGATGGATGTTCCCCAGGAGGCAAAGGTGGAACTAGTCGGGGAGTACGATCCCTCCGCTTTTAATTTCCACGACGATGAGTATTGGATAAAAAAGGATTTGGAAGTGGCCGACCTGGCACAATAATCACGGAGTAAAAATACAAACCAGCTATGCATATCAAATTTCAATCTTTGGGGCCCTTACTGATGGGACTCTTATTCTTTGTCTCTGCTTGTCAGCCTGCCGAAACGGAGCCAACCGTGGAAGCCCCCGCCGAATATTTATTAGCTCCCTCGGATCTGCCGGACTACGAGAAAAACCTGGATCACGCGGGCTTCCTGGCCAATTGGACGCCGGAGTTCTACCACAAAGGAATGCAGATCTATCGCACACAATGCTATAGTTGTCACGGGAACCTGGAGCAGCCGGGCTCTATTCCAAATTCCCGACAGTTTTGGAACGAGGCCTTTAGGAACGGTGCGGATCCCTATTCTATGTACCAGACGCTTACCCGTGGTTTTGGCCGTATGCCTCCACAGATGCGCCTGACGCCAAAAGAAAAATACGAAGTGATCCACTTTATTCGCGAGGAGTTTATCAAAGATAATAATCCGGAACAGTATGTGGAAGTGACGAAGGCCTACATCGAGTCCCTGCCGCCCGGCGATACCCTGGGGCCGGACCCCCAGCCTTACCAGCCCTGGGCGGAAATGGATTACGGTGATTTCTTTATCCATACCTATGATCTATCCAATACGGATGCGCCACCGCGGGGCATTTCCGGAGGTCGTAGCCCCCTGGCCAACGAAGATTTTCGGGACGTCAATTTTTCCTATAAGGGGATCGCTATGCGTCTGGATCAGGGAGAGGGAGGCGTGGCTGAGGGTCAGGCCTTTGCGCTTTTTGACCACGACCTGCTGCGTTTTTCAGGCTTCTGGACCGGGCAAGGCTTTATTGATTACGAAGACATACTACTCAACGACGTGCATAACATCTTTCCCAGGACGGTAGGAAGTATCCAGGTCGAAAATCCGGTAGCACCCGGCTGGGCAAATCCGGCAACGGGGGGCTTCGAAGATCCCCGTTTCGTAGCGGTAGACGGGCGACCCTTCGGACCCTTGCCGCGCGAATGGGCACATTATAAAGGACTCTACTATCACGGTCAGCGGGTAGTGCTGCATTATACCCTTGGGCAGGCCCGGGTATTGGAAACCTACGATTTGGAAACCCTGGATGAAGTACCCGTGATGAGCCGTACCTTAAATATTAGTGGCGCGGATCAGGAATTGATTCTAAGAGTAGCACCCGAGATGGCTACCGTACGTAAGCTTGGGGATGGAAAGTTGGAAAAATCAGATGGCTTCCACTTGTTGGCTGTACCTCCGGGTGCCGATGTTAAGGTGAAATTATTTCTGAGTAAATCTCCCAGTTCACAACTGACTAAACGGGTGTCGGAGAGTGCAGCGCCCCTGGATCTGACCACCTTTACCAAAGGTGGTCCGGCACACGATCCCCAGGTTTTACGCTCTCCCATTATCCCGGGGGACACTGGTGATGCTTACGAGGTGGATGTCTTCACGCTGCCACAGCAGAATCCCTGGAATAGCCGCATGCGACCCACGGGTATTGACTTTCTTCCCGGTGGAGACGAGGCGGTGCTCTGTACCATTGACGGTGAGGTGTTTCACCTGAAAGGCATTACCCAAAGGGAAGGAAACGTGAGCTGGAAGCGTATCGCCACGGGGTTATTTCAGCCACTGGGCATCAAATATCAGGAGGGGGCTATCTACGTGAGCTGCCGCGATCAAATTGCGATCCTGCGTGACCTTAACGGTGATGGCGAAACGGATTATTACGAAAGCTTTAATAGCGATCACCAGGTAACGGAGCACTTTCACGAATTTGCCATGGGCCTACAGACCGACGAGGAAGGCAACTTCTACTACGCCAAGAGTGGTCGCCACGCTCGGAAATCGCTGGTGCCGCAGCACGGTACCCTGATCCGGGTAAGTCCCGACGGCAAACAATCTGAGATCCTTGCCAATGGCTTCCGGGCGGCCAATGGCGTCTGCTTAAATCCAGACGGCTCCTTCATTGTGACGGATCAGGAGGGCTACTGGAACCCCATGAATCGCATCAACTGGGTAGAAGAAGACGGCTTTTACGGGAATATGTGGGGCTACGGTGCTCCCCGGGATTCTTCCGATGCGGCGATGGAATCGCCGCTTTGCTGGATCGATAGTAAATACGACCGGTCTCCGGCGGAATTACTCTGGGCCGATAGCGATCGCTGGGGACCCCTCAACGGACATTTATTGAATCTCTCCTACGGCAATGGTAAGATATTCGGGGTGATGACCCAGCAAGTCGGTGACACCCGCCAGGGAGGTATGGTGGAACTACCCGTACCCCAATTCCCTACGGGCATTATGCGTGGGCGCTTTAATCCCGCCGACGGGCAGTTGTATACCTGCGGCATGTCGGCCTGGGCCACCAACCAAATGATCCAGGTGGGCGGGCTTTATCGGGTACGCTATACGGGCAAACCGCTACACCTTCCAACGGGGCTGAAGGCTTTATCCGCCGGGGTGGAGCTGACCTTTAGCGACCCATTGGACAGGGAAGTAGCTACCGATCCGACCAATTACGAGATCAATACCTGGGATTTGGAGCGTTCGCGTCGCTACGGTTCCGATCGCCATAATCTTAAAGCACTACAAATTGAAAAAATAAGTCTTTCCAAAGATAATCGCAGGGTGCTTATTCATTTGCCAGAGATCGCTCCTACCTGGGTGATGGAAATTAAATACAGCCTTAAAGGAAAAGCGGGAACGCCTTTCGAAGGGTCGGTGCAGAACACGATTTATGCGCTGGAGGAAGCCTTACAATAACTCGATCTCCTCGTCGTCAAAAATACGCTGATTCATACAGCGGATGATGCGGGCCGGAAAGTGCTCCAGGATGCGGTAGTCGTGGGTCGCAAATAATACCGCCGCCTGATGGGCTTTGGATACCTTGCGCAGCAGGAGTAAAATATCGTCGGAGGTTTCCGGGTCCAGATTACCAGTGGGCTCATCCGCAATGATAATCTTTGGGTTGTTGAGCAGAGCACGGGCAATGACTATCCGCTGTTGCTCCCCCCCTGAGAGTTGGTGGGGCATGACCTGAATCTTTTCGGGCAGGCCTACCTGTTCGAGTACTTCCTGGATGCGTTGATTGACTTGTTTTTTATTAGACTGACCAGTCGCCCTAAGTACAAAGGCCAGGTTGTCGTAAACCGAGCGGTCGGAGAGCAGGTTGAAATCCTGGAAGACGATACCCATTTCGCGCCGCAGCAGGGCCAGGCTTTTTCGATTGAGTTTTTTCAGTTTGAAGCCGGCCACCGTGCCTTCCCCGGTTTGCAAGGGTAGCGCTCCGTAAAGGGTTTTGAGTAAAGAAGTTTTTCCGCTTCCCGTTTTTCCGATCAGGTAGGTGAATTCACCGGGGGCGATTCTAAGGTTTACCTGCTCCAGGATAATTTGTGCTCCCTGTTGGATATTTGCGCCCTGTAGGCGTACGATCATTTGGTCCATGTCCGAAAAATAAGCATGTTTGCAGAAACCATAAAACAATCGAGGAAGAAATGCAGCAAAGTGAGCAAGTAAAAATAGCCATTGTACAGCAACGCCCCGTGTATTTGGATTTACCCCGCAGCCTGGATCTGGCCATGGACCTGGGGCAGAAGGCTATTCGGGAAAAGGCGGATCTGCTGGTTTTTGGCGAAACGTGGCTCTGCGGCTATCCGGCCTGGCTGGATCATCTGCCAGGTGCGGCACTTTGGCAGCAGCCCCAAACCGATCAATTATTCAGTCAGATGATGGATAATGCCCTTCTGGTTTCCGGCCCGGAGACGGAGCAGTTTCGTCGGTTAGCCCGTTCGGGAAAACTGCACATTGTTCTGGGCTGCACCGAGCGGGTAGGGGAAGGTCCTGGGCAAGGCACCCTGTATAATACCCTGCTGATCTTTAATCCGCAGGGTGAAATGGTGGTGCACCACCGTAAGCTCATGCCTACTTTTAGCGAAAAGTTGCTCTACGGTCCGGGCGACGGTAATGGTCTGAAGACGGTTGATACGCCTTTCGGCAAAATGGGGGGGCTGATCTGCTGGGAACACTGGATGCCCCTCAGTCGCCAGACGCTACACAATGCCGGTGAGCACATTCACATTGCCCTCTGGCCGGCAGTAAACGAGCTACATCAACTGGCCAGCCGGCACTATGCTTTTGAAGGACAATGCTACGTGGTAGCCGTCGGTCAAATCTTGCAAGTGAAGGATTTGACGGATGCTTTGGTATTGCCGGAAGACTTGGCTGTCAGTCCAGATCGTTATTTGCTAAACGGCGGAAGTGCCGTTATTGCCCCGGATACTTCCTACGTCTTGCCGCCTCAATTTGAGAAAGATGAGCTTATTTTTCAGGAAATCACCGACCTGGATGCAACGCAGCGCGGTCGTATACGTCTGGATGTTAGCGGGCACTATCAAAGGCCCGATGTCTTTGAACTGAAAGTAAATAAAGAACGTTGATTAAAATTACCGGCTCTACTATTTAATTTTACAGGTATATGACCGACCTTTGCTAGCTGAAAAGCAACATAAGAGGTTATTTTGTAAAAGCTTTGGTTGGTTACCTTTTGGTAAATGACAAAGCACCCACGTATGACTGCGTGATTAAAAAAATAGAACAATGAAAAGAATTTATATTATCGCCGGCGTGATGCTGGCCGTTGCCATCGGAGTATTGGTCTCTGCAACCGGAGACATGAGTACTTACACTACTTTTGCGGAAGCCAGCCATAGCAGCCGCAAGGTTAAGATTGCGGGCCAGTTGGCCAAAGATAAAGCAATGGAATACAACCCGGAAAAGGATCCGAATTACTTTAGCTTTTTCATTAAAGATGCCGAAGGTATTGAGAAAAAAGTAGTATTACTGGCCGCCAAGCCTCAGGATTTTGAACTATCCGAGCAAATTGTGGTCACCGGAAAAATGCAGGATGATACCTTCGTCGCGACGGATCTGCTGATGAAGTGTCCATCCAAATACAAAGACGAAGAGGTTACTATTCGCAGCGAACGCGGATAAGATCTATGACTCCACAACTCGACAATAATAAGCAACAAGAATGGGAGAAATCCAATATATAGGCGAGCATTTATTACCTGGCAGACTGGGACACCTGTCGATCATTACGGCATTTGTAACCAGTATTCTGGGCGCTTACGCTTACTTCATGGCGACTAAGTTCCGTGGAGATTTTAGCAAAGCACAAGCCTGGAAGCGGTTGGGGCGTGGTGCTTTTGTGGTCCACAGTGCGTCCATATTTTCAGTGATTGGTATTCTGTTTTATTTGATGGTGAATCAATACTTCGAATACCAGTACGTCTGGTCACACGTTTCGGAAGAATTGCCTATGCGCTATATCTTCTCTGCCTTCTGGGAAGGCCAGGAGGGTAGTTTTCTGCTTTGGATGTTTTGGCACGCCGTTCTGGGTTTGATCCTGATGTTTTCGGCCAAAAAATGGGAAGCCCCCACCTTGTCGATGCTGAACGTGGTACAGTTCTTCTTAGTCTCCATGATACTAGGGATTTACATTGGGGCGAATAAGATTGGTGCCAATCCATTACTACTTTTACGAGATACCATGGATGCGCCCATTTTTGCGCAAGCCGATTACCTCAGCCTCATCCAGGGGAATGGACTTAATCCCTTGCTGCAGAATTACTGGATGACCATTCACCCACCCACTTTATTTTTGGGTTTTGCTTCGGTTACGATACCCTTCCTTTTTGCTATTGCGGGGCTGTGGACCGGTGAACATAAGGCCTGGTTGCGACCGGCCTTACCCTGGGCACTGTTTAGTGGTTCGATTCTGGGTACGGGTATCCTGATGGGAGGCGCCTGGGCCTACGAGGCCTTGAGTTTTGGAGGGTATTGGGCCTGGGATCCGGTAGAGAATATGTCACTAGTTCCCTGGTTGACCCTGATTGCGGGTATTCACACCCATTTGATTGCCAGAGCCACCGGCCGAGCCATTCGGAGCACCTATATTTATTATGGCTTATCCTTTGTTTTGATTATCTATTCAACTTTCCTGACGCGCTCCGGGGTGTTGGGGGAGACCTCCGTACACGCCTTTACCGAAATGGGGCTGGAATGGCAATTAATTGCTTTTATTGTTTTCTTTTTAGGTTTTACGGCCTTTATGATTGCCCGCGCTTACAAATCTATACCTAAGCCCAAGACGGAAGAGTCCACTACCTCGCGGGAATTCTGGATGTTGATCGGTACGTTGGTACTACTCTTCTCCGCGGTAATTATCACCATTGCCACGTCACTTCCGGTATTCAATAAAATTATCAAGTATTTTGATCCGGTATTCGAGGGCTGGGTGATCACTGATCCGGTACCGTTTTACAATAAATACAATTTATGGGTGGCGGTATTTATCGCCCTGCTTTCCAGCGTAGCGCAATTGATGCGTTACCGCGAGCGGAATTGGAAAAAACACCTGCGTAAATTTGGTACGGCAATGGCCATTAGCGCCGCCATTACCATTCCACTGACCTGGCTGATTGCTTCCTGGACCCCGACTTACAACTGGCAGTACACAATCCTGCTAATCTCCGGTGTGTTTGCGACCGTACTGAACCTGGACTACCTGGTGCGCGTCGGAAAGGGTAGCCGCAAATTGGTGGGTACTTCCTTTGCCCACATGGGCTTCGGTCTGATGCTGATTGGTCTGATAACGTCCGGTTTGAATAAGCAGATCATTTCTTCCAGTCCCTTTGTTATGGAAGGTCTGCTGACCAATATGGAAGATCAGGAAGGCTGGCGCAAAAATATGCTGCTTTTTAAGGATAATCCCATGCTGATGGAAGACTATGAGTTGACCTACGTCTCCGATACGCTGGTGAATTATAATCGGACCTATACCGTTAATTTCAAACGCAAAAATAAAAACGGAGAAGTTGTTGAAGAATTTGACATCTATCCGATGGTCCAATATAATAAGGAGTATACCAAAATTGCGGCCTCGAATCCTTCGACCCGCCATTACTGGGACCGCGATATCTTTACCTACATTAGTGGGTTGCCTGAGGTGGAGATGAACTTCCAATTACGGCAGGAGCGCGAGGATAGCCTGAATTATCGCACTTTTTCCGCAGCGCTGGGAGAAACCATTTTTATTCAGGATACGGCCCAGGTAAAAGATAAGGATAGCACGACGATACGTACCTATCAGGTCAGACCCGTGGCGATCAACCGCAATCCACAGAATCCGGATTACCACCGTGAAAAAGGAGATATTCCGATCGGGGTGAAAATGCAGGTACGTCGTCTGGACAAAGACAGTGTGTTTACCGTTGAGCCGGTCATTGTACTGCGTGGACAGTTGCTCTATACCTATCCCAGCCAGGTGGATCCCCTAAGCGCGCGTTTGCGGGTAGGCGAGTCGATTTTTGAGCGCTTATTGGTGCCCGAAGATGAGCTGGATTACGAGGAGTTTGAACTCAAACAGGGGCAAACCTTTGAGTACGCAGGCTACCAAATGCAGTTTGCCGGCTTTAATAAGAAAGCCGAACACGTGAATTACGATCCAGAGGAAGGCGACATTGCCGTTAGTTCTATGATTAGTATTAAGGCTCCTTCCGGACAAAACTATATGGCCAGTCCGCTGTTCTTTATCCGCGATAACAAGCCCTATAATTTGAAAGATGAGATTCCTGCGGAGGGGCTGCACTTACGCTTCATCAAGCTGGATCCACAAAAAGAATCCGCGATCGTTTGGATTGCCAAGGCGGAAAATGCCTTTGAAGTACCTTTCCAGCTAGCGACCGATAGTTTTTCTTCCAACTGGATCGTCTTGCAGGCAATTGAATTCCCGGGGATAAATATCTTTTGGCTGGGCACCATTCTGATGATGGTCGGCCTGGGCTGGGCTATGTTCATCCGGATGGGGGAAAAGCGCAAACTCAATAAAATGGAAAAGAGTCAGCCCATTGTTCCGGAAGAAGCAACGGTAAGCTGATGAAGATCGTTCTACTGGGTGCCGGGAAGCTGGCCCATCATTTGGGGCCGGCCTTCGTCGAAAAGGGTATAGAGATAGTGGCTGTTTACAATCGTAGTCTGGACCGGGCCCGGCAATTAGCGCCGCGCCTGGGGGGGGATGTAATGGTCACCGACCGCTTGTTTGAGCTACCCAAAGATGCTGATTTTTATTTGCTGGCAGTAGCCGATCAGGCTATTGCGGAACTGGCACGACAACTTTCTGGTCACTTAGGGCCTAATCTGCCTCTCGTACATACCTCCGGAGCAACGCCCTCCGAGGTTCTCCGGATAGCCAGCTCGCGCTACGGTGTCTTTTATCCTTTTCAGTCCTTTAGTCCGGGAAGAAAAATCGACTTTGAGCAAATTCCACTCAGTATTTATTCCCAGGACCAAGAATTACTGGCGCTTTTGCGGGCTGTCGCCGAAAAGTTAAGTCGGCAGGTGTACCGTCTGGATGATCAACAAAGGGCCCAACTACACGTTGCCGGCGTATTTGCCAATAACTTTGTTAATCACCTGATTGGACAAAGTCATGACCTTTTGGCGAAAGCCAATATTCCTAAACCCATCCTTTTTAATTTGATTCGGGAGACTATTGAGAAGCTGGAGCAGCAAGATGCAGACTCAGCCCAAACCGGACCGGCCATCCGCGGAGATAGTGTAACGATTGAGAAACACCTGGCTTTATTGGATACTAATCCTGCGGCCAGAGCAGTTTATCAGCTTATTACGCAGCAGATAAAATCCACCAATTCAACAAACCAACAAATCGCTAAATAAAATGCGCATAGTAGGAGAAATCAAGCATCCCGTCTACAAGATTACCCTTTTTAAAATGGATACGCGTTATTCAGTAAAATTTGAAGACCGCGACCTGGAGCAGACCTATAAATTCCGGGAGGGCGCGATTGTCCAGTCCCTAAAAGACGTTTACGCACTAATGGATAAGGCATTTATGGACCTGGTCGATCAGGCCTTTGAGCAAATGCGTAATGCCAGTGTACAGGCCCTGGCCCAGGCCCAGGAGCGACACCTGGATGAATTTGATGAGATTATTTAGGAATGGGGCATTAATAAAGTGTACAAGATTTACGAAGATATTTTGCTGCTCAGTGAGGCGAAAAATGCAGGCGATGCAGCGCATCGACGAGGCTTTTTAACGAAACTGGGCGGTAAAAGAACAAGTAAAGATGTGTAGTTTATTATTGACTCATTCCTAAGTCGGCTCAGAGGGCTGCTATTTCTTTTCTTCTTGAAGACGGTCAATTTCTTTTTGTACTTCTTCGGCTTCGGCCATTTTGGCGGCGTAGCCTTTAATATCGCCTCCGCGCTGGATTTGCATCGCCTCTTCCATCAGCTTTTGGTATTTTTTCTCTAACTGCTTGATCGGGTCTTTTTTGAAAAGTCCAAACATCATTCTCGGTTTTTATTGAATTAATTATTTTACTTTCTGCACGAGTAACAGAGCAGACGGGTATAGGTTGTCAGATTGCTCGTATATTTTCGGGGGTATTAATCGGTAATAATCACCTGAAAGATATAATTTTGTTGCCGTTTTTGGAGTTTAGGAAGGGGTGTAGACCACTTTATAGTCTATAAAGAAGATTTAAGAAACATGATGAGAAATTACTTAATACTGCTACTGGTTTTGTGGAGTACTGGCTTAAGGGCTCAAAAAGAAATGCGTGTCGTACGTTGCGATGCGGTTAGTGATCGGGCCAGCATCCAAAATATATTTGTCGATGAAGAGAATCGTACCTGGGTCGGAAATGAAGAAGGTGTCTTTGAGGTGCTGGATCAGGCCCTGGGGCAAGAGGTTCCCGTCGGAGAGGGTAAAATAGCCCTGTACGCTATTCCCGGAGGGAATGCCCCCTTACTCCTGGATAAAGCAAAGTTAGAGCGGGAAATAGGCGTGACCATAAGCGCAGATAACCCCTTGACGGCTGCTTATTATCGGGCAACGCGAAAAGAATTATGGTTAGGTACACGTAGTAGTGGTGCTTTCCGCCTCCGTGCGGATGAGAATACGCTAAGCCTCCTGGATAGTTATACCTCTAAGAATAGTAAGCTAAAAACAGATCAGGTCAATACTATTTTTGTAGACCCCTTTGGTAATACCTGGATCGGCACTAATGATGGTATCTTCTTCGGGAAGGAAAACAAGTGGGATCTGGAGGAACGCTATTTTAATTTCACCAAAATCGATATCGACCTGAATAACCGTATTTGGTTACTGGCCGACGACTTATTGGGCTATATGAACCGAAAAGATGTCTGGACGCCGGTTGATTTGCCGGAGGCAGCACTGGATGGCCCCATCATTGATTTTACCTTTGATAACGAAGGTTTCCTTTGGATTGTGACTGAAATCGTCACCCGGATTGATCTGGAATCGGAAGACTACACCATTTATGGACCCGCGCAGTATTATACCAGCCAGTTCGCGAATAGTATCGAAGCGGATCTGGATGGTGCGATTTGGGTGGCTACCGATGATAAAGGATTGTTCCTGATCGAATCCGCTACGGCAATGACGGTAAATGTCATGCTGGAAAAGGGACTGGACTGTGAGCAAGCCGGAAATACTGCCGCTCTTTCGGTTCGGATAACCGGCGGGGTAGAGCCCTTCGAATACCAGTGGGCAGAAGACAAAGCCAGTGGTCCAAACCCCACTGGACTGGGAGAAGGAACCTATATCGTCACGGTAACGGATAGTCGGGGTACGGAGAAGATCGCCACGGCAGAGATTACGGATCCGCGGGTTTTGGCGGAAGCCACCATGCTCGAAAAAGAATCCGGCCTGAACGAAAACGACGGTCGGGCCGAAGTAACCGTTACCCAGGGCTTAGCCCCTTATACTTACCAGTGGGATAACGGGGAACGTACCCAGACGGCCGTCCAGCTCAGCGAAGGGGATCATCAGGTAACGGTGACCGATAAGAACGGATGTCAGACGGTAGCCCAGGTCCGGATGGAGCGGATTATTGGGGCCCTAAGTGCTCAAATTCAGCAATCGGGAGAGATTAAATGTTATGGAGAAGAAGCCGTCAGCCTGCAGGTAGAAACCGCAGGCGGAAAAGGCCCCTACACCTACGAGTGGAGTAACGGGGCGAGCACAGAGGCCCTGTCTGAGCTGGGAGCGGGAACTTATGCGGTAACCGTTTCTGATGTTCTGGGTAACCAAACCGCGGCCGATATCGAGATTACCCAACCCGAAGCCTTTTCTGCTAGTATTGAAATACTTACGCCGCCCTCGGTAGGTGCCAGAGATGGAGTGGCTATTGTAGGAATTGAAGGCGGAAAAGGCCCCTATATTTACAACTGGAGTAATGAATCGGATCGCGATACGGCCCGACAATTAGCCCCGGGCCCGGTAAGTGTTACGGTTACCGATATAACCGCCTGTGTAGCACAGGCTGAGGCGGTACTTCAAGAAAATATCCTGGAATTAAATGCGGAGGTGAATTACTCAAAAGAAATTAATTGTTTCGGGCAGCCGGCCGCTTCCTTTACCATCGAGCCCAAAGGCGGGAAAGGACCTTATCAATTTGCCTGGTCAACCAATACGATCTCCGGTAATCAGGGCTTAAATCAGTTCGCTGGAGACTATAGCGTGACCATAACCGATGGTGTTGGACAGACTTACGTCAAAAGCTTTACGATTCCGCAACCGGAAGCCTTAAAGGCAGGAGGACAAGTCACCCAGCCGGCCTCGGCTAATGGCAATGATGGCGTCGCCAGGGTTAATGTGACCGGCGGGACGGCGCCCTACACTTATGCCTGGAACAACGGCAATTCGGAAGCCACGGCGGAAGGACTTAGTGCAGGTATGTACACGATCACCGTGACCGATGCCAATTCTTGTAAAACGACCGTACGAGTGGAAGTCACCGAAAATATCCTGGAATTATCGGCAAATATCAATATTGAACAAGAAGTGAAATGTGGTGGAGTTTCTACCGGCATCGTTAGTATTGAACCCATTGGTGGCAAATCGCCTTATCAGGTGCGTTGGAGTGATGATCAGGAGGGGCAGCGCAGAACGGAACTACCAGCCGGGACTTATTACCTTACCATTACCGATGTACTCAATAATGATTATGCGACCCGTATTAGGTTAGAAGCACCGCCGGCTTTAAAAGCTACGGTGGTAGATAAAGTACCCGCCAGTACCAATCAGCAGGACGGGAAAGCAACGATTCAAATTGAGGGCGGGACGGCCCCATATGAAGTGGAATGGTCAAGTGGAGAGAAAGGAACTTCCGCGGAGCAACTGGCTCCAGGCGAACTAATGGTTCTGGTTAGAGATTCGATTGGGTGTACAGCAGAAGTTAATTTTGAGCTGGATGAAAACGTGCTGCCGCTGAGTAGCACCCTGGAGATTGAAAAACAAGTCACTTGCTCCGGCGATGCCGACGGGGTTTTGACCGTAGCGCTGGAAGGCGGAAAAGGCCCCTTTAGTTACGATTGGTCTGCTACCGGGGGGGATGCTAAATCTGCCACCGGATTAAGTGGTGGTGAGTACAGTGTAACCGTAACGGACGCCGTTGGTCAAACCAGTAGTGCCTCAATTACCCTACCTGATCCTTCCCCTCTGTTGGTAGAGATTACCCGTACATTCCCTTCCTCTGGTGCTAATCAAGCCGATGGCTACGCGATGGTAGAAGTGGAGGGGGGAGGAGAGCCCTATCAGTTCAAATGGGATAACGGGGAGACCACCCAGGAGGCAGTCCAACTGCGCACCGGGGTACACCAGGTATCCGTGACGGATGCCAACGGCTGTACGGTGAGTGACCGGGATACCCTGGCGGAGACCCTGATTCCGGGTCTATCCATTACCAATATTGAATTGGATAAGCGAATTCCCCTGACCAATATCAAATTCGCGCCGGATAGTACGGACCTGGAGGAAGAATACCATCCGGTGATGGCGCAATTATACAAGTTCTTGACTTACAAGCCGGGCGTGAGTATAGAACTGGGCGGACATACCAATAACCTGCCGCCGGACGAGTATTGTGATCGGATCTCCCGGGCCCGGGCCAAATCTACTGCCGATTATTTACTGAAAAGAGATATTCCCATTTATCGCGTCTTCTATAAAGGCTATGGGAAGCGAGATCCCATCGCGGATAACGACACGCCGGAGGGGAGACTGAAAAACCAGCGGGTAGAACTGAAAGTGATTAGTAATCGCGAAGTAAAAACAGGGAGTGATTAGATCATCACTTCGTTAAACCTTCAAACAGCCAACTGGCCAGTAATGCCCGATTACTGGCCAGTACTATTCTTTGTTGGTCCGCCGGGTTGCGGATATTAGCCAGTTCGATATAGACCGTTGGGGCTTCTACCTCACGGAGCATATGCAGATCTCTGGTGGCCAGCTTGCCAGAATAATAACCTTCTCCCCGGTATTTTTCGTAATTAGCTTTTACGGATTGTTGCATTTTTTTGGAGAGCTCCCGACTGGTTTCATTATCTTTTTGGTGGTAGAAAAAGAGGTGAATCCGCTCGTTTTTACTGCGGGAATCTACATGAATGACAATCGTCTTTTGTTGGCTAAAGCCTAAATCCTTATTCTTTTTATAAAGGTCATTGATAATATTCGACCGCTGGTATAATCTGCCTTTGTGCGGACGAAGAACGGGCGCACCACCCCAAACTGTCTCATCTTCGTCGCAGGGCAAAAAGGCTTCGTCCCGAATGCCATCTTCGTCCCGGATGATCATATAAGCAGTGGCTCCGTGCTCGATCAACTTGCGGCACAGTCGGAGGGCCACGTCGTAGGCGTACTCATCTTCGCACAGGGTATTCCCCCCTCTTTTACCCAGGGCACCACTATCTTTGCCACCGTGGCCACTAACGATATAAAAAATTTGGCCTTGCAGTTTATTGGATTTTAGTGGTGTATAGGCCCGGCTTTCGCCAAAAATAGGAAAAGTCCGCACATCGGGATTGCTGATTTGGTCATAGGCATCGCTACTGACGGGTTCGGGGGTCTGGATGTCAAGATCGGGATTGCCACAGTTGAGGGTGTGAAATGGAACCCAAAGCAGCCGGTTTGCCTTAAAGGATTTTTGGCGCAGGCCATCGCGGAGCATATCTTCATTGTAGCGCTGGATGCCAAGGGCCAGATCCCAGTCATCGATCCCGATGGTAGAGCGAATGGTACTTCCGTTAAAGGTGTAGACAAAAATGGGGAGTTTATATATTTTTCCCGCTTTTAATGGCGCATTACTCTTTAATTGGTTCAGCGCGTAGAATTTTTCAAAATTGCAGGAGTACTCATCCAACTGGTAACGACGCATCAGTCGGTAAATACCGTCACCTGGCTCCGCAGGGGTTTCAAGATAACCAATCGGGGCCTCGGCGGGCAAAAAGGTGGACAGAAACAAAAAGAAAATAAAAAGAAACAATCGACGCATTTGTACTAGACAATTAGAGCATTATTTTTGCAATCTATGGATATTTTTCGTCAAATCATTATTCTGTTCCGAAAAGACTTCCTTCTGGAATTCCGGATGGGCTATGCGATCAGTGGCATACTATTGTACGTTTGCTCTACGGTCTTTATTGTTTACGCCGCCTTTATCGATGTAGAGCCGGCCATCTGGAATATCCTCTTTTGGATTATTATTCTGTTTGCTTCGGTAAACGCGATCGTTAAAAGCTTTGTGCAGGAAAATAGCCAGCAGCAGTTGTATTACTATAGTCTGGCGCACCCGATTGCGGTCTTTTTGTCGAAAGTCATTTATAATGCCTTACTCCTGATGGTATTGAGCTTGCTCACCTGGCTGGCTTTTGGATTTATCAGTGAAAATCCGGTGCAGGATAGTGGATTGTTCTTGTTAGCGCTCTTTTTGGGTAGTATGGGCTTTGCCACGACTTTTACTTTTATCGCGGCTATTGCCGGAAAAGCGGATAATAACTCAACTTTGATGGCTATTTTAAGTTTTCCATTAGTCATTCCGATTATCATGACCCTGATTAAAATGTCGGGAGCAGCGATGGAATTAGTAGAAGCGCAAAACCTGCAAAATGATATTTTAATATTAGTGGCTATTAATATGATATTACTGAGTATGGCGTTAATTTTGTATCCCTTTTTGTGGAGAGATTAGGGGGAGGTGTGCTTTTGGCAAAGGTTAAAGGAAAAAGGTTAAAGGCAGAGCTTAGGCACCTGGCCAGTCAACCCGGCTTTGCAAGTTTGGCTTTGATAAAAGGATAAATGGATTTCGAATGATTTATAAAAGTTGGTGGAAAATACTGGGCGTACTGCTTTTGGTTTATGCTTTTACAGTGGGAATGATGGTGCCTTTGAAACCGGGAATTCTCAGTGTGACACCGGCCAGTCTACGGACCGGGCAATCGGCACAGGTCAAGGTATTGGGCTATAACTCGCATTACGCCAAAGCGGGAGACAGCCTCCGTGCCTGGCTAAAGCTGGATGAAGAAAAAGCGCTGGCAGCTTCATCGATCGAGGTCTTAAACGACCGGGAGCTATTGGCTTCCTTCCAGATTCCGGAATACTTGCCGGTCTCCCGACGGGTTCAGGATTTCACGGTAGTGGTGGACAATGAGATCGACGGCTATTCACTTCGTCCCAGTGCGGTGGTGGTTACCCAGGATTCACTCGACCCCTCGATGGGTCAACAGTTGTGGGTCAATCGACCGATTGAAGAGCTGCATAGTAAAAAGGGGATGACTTTCCCCTTTCGGAATATTCTTGAAGAGGGGATTCGCAATACCTACTTTCACGTGGCCTTATGGTTTGCCATGTTGTTTTTATACATAGGCTCGCTGGTCTTTAGTATTCGTTTTTTGCGCAAGCAGGACCTGGACCTGGATCGTCGGGCCGCCGCAACGACCCAAATCGGCACCCTTTTGGGCATCCTGGGGCTAATCACCGGAGCCATCTGGGCAAAATATACCTGGGGCGCCTTTTGGAGCTGGGATGTAAAGCAAAACATGACCGCGATCGCCCTGTTGATCTATCTGGCTTATTTCATTTTGCGCTCTAGTTTTGAAGACCCGGAAAAACGCGCCCGGATCGCTGCGGTGTATAATATCTTTGCCTTTGTGGCTTTAATTCCATTGATCTACGTCATCCCCCGTCTGACCGATAGTCTGCATCCTGGAGCCGGAGGTAATCCGGCACTGGGTGGTGAAGATTTGGACAATACGATGCGCATGGTGTTCTATCCCGCTATTATTGGCTGGACTCTACTGGGCTATTGGATGGCAAGCTTGTCTTACCGGACCGAGCGTTTGCGTCAGCGAGTGCTGGAAGAAGATTAAAGCCAGCCTGGGACCCTTGAAATAATTAAGTCTACTAAGATATTTGGAATAATAAAAAAAGTTGCGACTTTTGAGCACATGGCAGTTAGCCAATAGAGTCGAAGAGGAGCAACGCTAATCATCAAATTAATGATACGTCCGTTACTTTTTACCGCCCTGTTGTTGCTGAGTGCCAGTACATTATTGAATGCGCAATCCGGCGGCGATTTTATGCGCAGTTCCGGAAAGATTTACGTAGTAGTGGCCGTTATTGTGGCCATTTTTGTCGGTATTGTAGCCTTCTTAATGTATTTAGATAGAAAACTAACCAAATTAGAAAACCAAATTAACAACGACGATGTCTGAACCAAAATCTATTTCCAGCTTTTACGATAGTGTGCAGCACTACTTCGAGAAAGCTGCTCCCCATACGGGATTACCGGATGGGCTCTTAAGACAAATTAAAGTCTGTAATGCCGTCTACCGGATGCATTTTCCGGTAAAGATTGGTGATTCTGTGAAAACCATCGAAGCTTACCGGGTACAACACAGCCACCACCGTTCACCAACCAAAGGAGGGATTCGTTACAGCAGTCACGTAAACCAGGAAGAGGTAATGGCCCTGGCTACCCTGATGACCTACAAATGTGCCATCGTAGACGTTCCCTTCGGCGGCGCTAAGGGTGGGGTGAAAATCACTCCCCGCGATTATAAACCAGACGAGTTGGAGCGGATCACACGTCGCTACACGTCGGAGTTGATCAAACGTAACCTGATCGGTCCCGGGGTAGATGTACCGGCACCAGACTATGGTACGGGAGCCCGGGAAATGGCCTGGATCTATGATACCTACCGTACCTTTAACGAAACGGACATCAATGCCGCCGGCTGTGTAACGGGTAAACCAGTTGGCCAAAATGGTATCCGGGGTCGCGAAGAAGCAACCGGTCGTGGGGTGTTTTACGGTATTCGGGAGGCTTGCGAAGTAGAAGTAGATATGGAGCGCCTGGGCTTAAAGAAAGGGGTAGCCGATAAAACTTTTGTCGTACAGGGTCTGGGTAACGTAGGTTCCTACGCAGCCAAAATTTTACAGGAGGAAGGTAAGGCAAAAATGGTGGGCGTCGCTGAGGCCGAAGGTGCGATCTATAAAGCCGACGGCATTGATATTTTTGACTTACTGAAACACCGGGAGGAACACAAAACTATTCTTAATTATCCCGGCGTAGAAGTGCTGGGTCAGGATAAGCGCCACAAAGGACTGGAGTTTGAATGTGATATCCTGATTCCGGCTGCACTGGAAAATCAAATTACCAGCAGCAATGCACATGACATCAAGGCGAAGATTATTGCCGAAGCGGCCAACGGTCCGGTTACCGCCCCGGCCGAAGAAATTTTACTGAAGAAGGGGAGGATGATCATTCCAGACCTTTATCTAAATGCGGGCGGGGTGACGGTCTCCTACTTTGAGTGGTTGAAAAACCTGTCACATATTCGTTTTGGCCGCTTGCAAAAGCGCTTCGATCAAAATCAGTATCACTCCCTGGTTGGACTGATCGAATCAAAAACGGGTAAACCCATTGCCGATCGGGAGAAAAGCATTATCAAAGGAGCCGATGAGATCGATCTGGTACGTTCGGGACTGGAAGAAACTATGGTTGGGGCTTACCGGGAGATCAGAGGAATAATGGAAGAAAAGCCGGAAATCCAGGATCTGCGAACCGCGGCTTTTGTTACCGCTATTCGCAAGATCAGTAACGATTATCTAACCCTGGGTATCTTTCCATAGGGCAGGCTTACTTTTTAATTTCTTAAGCCGGGATAGATAAAAATGGAGGCTGCCAAAGCGGTAGTCTCCATTTTGTTTTTAGAATTATCTATGGGTAAGTGATTTTTTTTGATGTGTTTTTTCTGAAAGGCACCAATGTGAACACTTTTTCAAAATTTTATTCTGTTTCTACTTGCATTTGTAGCGTTTTTTGGTGTAAGTTTGTGTTTTGAAAGAAGGGTGGTTAAATCATAGATAGCCTCTTGAAAAGCAAGTAATATTTTGAACTTCTTAGTTAATGTAAAATTTACAAAGGTTTTTTTTACCTTATTTTGCAAATTATTTGTTTTCTGTCTATATTGCCATCTCATTTTATCAACAGAACCAACCAACAATTAGGAATGTCAGACAAATTAGATAAAATCGACCTCAAGATTCTTAAGATTTTGCAGGACAATAGTAAAATTACGAATCTAGACCTCTCTAAGCGAATCGGTTTGTCTCCAGCACCTACCTTAGAGCGCGTAAAAAAGCTGGAGTCAAACGAAGTTATTCAAAGCTACCACGCCCAGGTAAATCCACAGGCAATTGGTTTGAATGTGAAGACTTTTGTACTGGTGTCTTTAGCCTGGCAGAAGGAGAATGCTTTGAATAATTTCTTGGATAAAATTCGGGAGATTGAAGAAATTACGGAATGTTACATCATTACTGGTGAGGCAGACTTTCTGATCAAGATTGTGTGTAAAGATATTCCGACTTACGAGCAGCTTTTATTCAAAACCCTTTCCCAAATTGAGGAAATTGAGCGACTGAAAACGCTGATGACCCTCTCTACGGTAAAGGATGCCAAGGTACTTCCTTATCGCTACGAATAATAAGAAAAAACGAATCTCTTTAAAAGGCGAAACCGGCTGGTCTCGCCTTTTTTATTTGGTGAAGTTGTAAGTATAAGCATGGGGAAAAATAATAGAAAAAACAGCTTATTGTGGCGGATAGCGATTAAGGGAGGGCCCCCTTCCTTTGTCTTCGGCACTATTCACGTCAAAGCTGACTTTGCTTTTGAAAATCTGGAGCCCGTGCTACAAGCACTGGATAGCTGCCAGGCTTTTGCCGCCGAATTATCCCTGGAAGATGCTGCCCGACATCCTAGCCTGGCCGCTGCCGTCTTCGCTACCCCAGATAATCATTTGCCTACCGTACTTAGTGAAAAGAAATACGAAAAAATAAGAGCCCTACTGAAGCGAGCCACCAATATGGATATTAATCAGTTGGTTCGTCTTAGGCCCATGTTGATGATGAACATCCTGGACGAGGCTTTTATGCCAAAAGCGGGCCAGTCGGAAGCACTGGATGCCTTTCTGTGGAATCAAGCCAAGGCAAAAGAGAAGAATATTTACGGTTTGGAAACGGTCGAAAGCCAGGCCCAGCTTATGCAAGATATGGACCCCAAAGAGGAATTAGCCGCCTTTTTGCATCAGGTGAAAAATATTTCTAAAAGCCGCCGACAAATCAAGAAAACCATAAACTGGTATCGCGAAGGAAATATCTGGCAGTTGTATCAATCTACGTACCGCAGTTTGGGGAAGTGGCGCTATGTACTGCTTAAAAAGCGCAATCACACGATGGCTAACCGTATTGTAGAAATTAGTGCTGAACGGACCGTCTTCGCCGCAGTCGGGGCGGCCCATCTGGCGGGAAAGGAAGGGGTCTTGGCTCTATTGAAACGGGAAGGTTATTCCGTAAGCCCTGTGTTCTAGCCGTTATCCTTGCTCAGAGGCTCGCCGCAATAGGTAATTTTGCCGACAAGTCGGCTAAGAGATCTTCATTTCAGGGAACTATCTGTCTCCCCTACGGGTTTATTTCTTTGTTAATTTCAGATTAAGCTTTATTTAAATCTTGCTTTTTTTCTTTATTACAAGAAAAGCTTTGTTATTTTTAAGAATCTTAAAATAACATTATGTTTAGGAATGGGGCATTAATAAAGTGTACAAGTAAAGATGTATAATTTATTATTGACTCATTCCTTACTATTCAAAAATCAAACAGATGAAATGGCGCAGACTAAATGGTCAGCCAATTGAGCTGCCCATCCAAGATGCGGTTCGGGAGACCCTGGTTCGTGAAATTGCTAAAGGCAACAAGATGAAAGTATGTATCGGTACAGACTCTCAGGTACGCGGAAAAATTACCGAATTTGCCACCGTTATTGTTTTCTTGAGAGAGAAAAAAGGCGGTTTTATGTTTATCAGTAATGATCGCTCCACGCAGCCAATGGGCTTGCGGGAACGCATGATCAAAGAGGTGAGCAAGTCCATCGAAGTCGCTTATGCGCTTTGCGATCTGCTGGATGAGCACGATGTGGCCCTGGAAGTCCACGCCGACATCAATACGGATCCGCACTTTAGATCCAACGTGGCCCTCAAGGAAGCGATGGGCTACATCATCGGTATGGGCTTTCAATTTAAGATGAAGCCCGATGCTTTTGCGAGTTCCTCCTGTGCGGATAAAGTCGTCTAGTAAAAACGTGCCGTTTTTCGTTTTTAACGGTACTTTAATAGAATAAGGTTTTATTTTAATCAGGATTAGTAGATATTTAGGAGCAAAATTTAACCAAAAAATCGTCTTATGATGAAACGTTTGCTCTTATCACTATTGGTGGGCTCTTTTCTGCTGTCCACCCTGAACGCTCAAATGAAACCTCTGGAGTTTGAAAAGTTTGAGCTGGACAACGGCTTAACCGTTCTGCTTCACCAGAACAATTCCGCACCGGTTGTTACGATCAATGTATTTTATCATGTCGGTTCAAAAAATGAGAAGCCGGGTCGTTCGGGTTTTGCTCACTTTTTTGAACACCTGATGTTCGAAGGATCGGAAAATATTGATCGCGGAGAATTCGATAAGTACCTGGCGGGTGTTGGTGGAAATAATAACGCTGGAACCACCTTTGATTACACCCTTTATTTTGAGAATCTTCCTTCCAACCAGCTCGAGTTAGGCCTTTGGTTGGAATCAGAAAGAATGCTACACGCCAAAGTGGATATCGAAGGCGTCGAAACCCAGAGGGAGGTGGTGAAAGAAGAACGGCGCCAGAATACCGATAATCAGCCTTACGGTACCCTGCTGGAGGAAACCGTTAAGCGCTTTTTTAAAGGCACGCCTTATCAAACCACTCCCATCGGTACGATGGAAGATATTAATGCTGCTAAAGAATCGGATTTCACAGATTTTTACGCTGAATTTTACCGTCCTGACAACGCCGTACTATCCATCGTTGGTGATATCGATATTGAAGAGACCAAAAAGCTGGTGGATAAGTACTTTGCTACCATTCCTTCGCCCGAAGATCCCGTCTTCCGCCCGGAAGTGAAGGTACAAAGGCTGACATCAGAGATGCGGGACACGGTTTACGATCAGGTACAACTCCCTGCCTTAATTATGGCTTACCCCGCGCCCGAACAATATTCGGATGATTATTACGCTATGGAAATGCTGAATACTATCCTGGCGACAGGCCAGTCTTCCAGAATTTATAAATCATTAGTGGATGATAAAAAAGTGGCTCTGGTGGCACAATCGATTCAGTTGGCTCAGGAGTCGGCAGGCATGAATGTCCTATTCGGAATTGCCAATATGGGTGCTTCCCTGGAAGACATGGAAGCTGCCTTTGATACCGAAATTGAAAAGATTAAGACGGAGTTGATTTCTGAGCGGGATTTTCAGAAAATCCGCAACCAGCAGGAAAGTAGCTTTGTATTTAATTTTGCTTCCAATGCGGGTATTGCTTCTGCGCTGGCTACTTACGAGGGCTTCCAGGGGGATGCCAACCTGATCAATACAGAGATTGATCGTTACCTGGCCGTTACCCGAGAGGATATTCAAAGAGTAGCCAAGAAATATCTTAACAAAGAAAATCGCCTGGTGATTTCCTGGCTACCCGCTTCCGGACAGTAATTTTTCCCTTCAAAACGCGTAAAATTTAAATTTAGATAGATGAATAAGTTACTATATATACTAATTTGTGCCTTGGGTTTCTCTTTTAGCCTGACGGCTCAGGAGGATTTTCGAAAGACCGCACCCGAGGGTGGCCCGGCACCGAAGATTGAACTGGGCGAATCAACCACCTTTACCTTAGATAATGGCCTGACTGTTATCGTCGTTGAGAATGACCGCTTACCCAGGGTGAGCTTTCAGCTAGCCGTAAACGTCCCTCCGGTGGTGGAAGGGGAAAAGACCGGAGCGGCCTCCATCGCCGGCCAATTATTGAGAAGCGGTACCATTAAGCGTAGCAAGGCTGAAATTGACGAAGCGGTAGATTTTATAGGTGCCAACCTTGGTGCCAGTTCTGGGGGTGTTTTTGGCTCCAGCCTGACCAAACATGCGGATGCTTTACTGGAAATCATGCAAGAAATAGTGCTGATGCCTAGCTTCCCCGAAGAAGAATTTACTAAAATCAAAGAACAGACCAAGTCGGGCCTGGCAGCTGCTCAGGAAGATCCTAATGCCATTGCCGGTAGAGTAGCAGACGTCCTGCGCTACGGTGCTGATCATCCCTACGGAGAGTTTGAAACGGCAAAAACCATTGATAATATTTCTCTGGAGGATGTACGTAGCTATTACAATACCTACTTCAAACCTAACATTTCTTATCTGGTGATTGTCGGAGATATCTCGGTCGACCGAGCTAAAGATGTAGCGAATCAATACTTTGGAGAGTGGAAGGAGGGTGCAGTGAAAAAGCCTGCTTTTACTAATCCTAAGGTGCCTGAAAAAACGAAAGTAGTGCTGGTCAACAAACCGGGAGCGGTGCAGTCGGTCATCAATGTGACTTACCCGGTCTACATGAAGACATCTAATCAGGATCGAATGGCTGCTCGCCTAATGAATGCTATTCTGGGGAGCGGTACCCGTGGTCGCCTGTTTCGTAACCTGCGTGAGGACAAAGGCTATACCTACGGTGCCTATTCTCAGCTTTCTCCCGATCAGGAAGTAGGCTACTTTACGGCTTCGGCTTCGGTTCGTAATGAGGTAACGGATAGCTCCATTACCGAAATTTTAAAGGAGATGGATCGGATTCGTAACGAAATGGTGGATGAAGAAATACTTCAGGAATCCAAGAATCGACTAGCTGGCGCTTTTGCTCGCGGAACGGAATCTCCGCAGTCTATTGCCAATTACTCGTTGAATATTATCCGTTATAAGCTGGCGAAAGATCATTATGAAAGCTACCTGACACGACTGCAAGCGGTTACGCCAAAAGAAGTACAGGCCGCCGCCCAAAAATATATTCGTCCCGAAGGTGCCTACATCTTTGTGGTAGGTAATCAGGATGATGTGATGGAACAGTTGCAGCGCTTTGGTGATGTGGAACTGCTGGATATCTACGGCCAACCCGTAAAAGCAGCAGTTAGTGCCGGAGATATCACGGCACAGGGCGTTATTGATAAGTATCTGACTGCCATCGGTGGCAAAGATGATCTAGCTGCCGTAAAGGATGTAACCATTGAGATGGAGGCCTCAATCCAGGGACAGACCATGACGACTAAAATGGTGAAAAAAGCACCCGCTAAAATGAAAGTAGAGGTGTCGATGATGGGCAATGTCGTGCAAGATGTCACCTTTAATGGTACGGAAGGCTCCATGAAAATGATGGGCCAATCTCAGAAGATTGAAGGGGAAGCGGCAACGGGTATGAAGACCCAGGCGGCTATTTTCCCTGAACTCTTTTACGATGCCAATGCAGAGATGGAACTGAAGGGGATCGAAGAGCTGAACGGCCAGCAGGTTTACGTGGTACAACTGAAGACCGCTAGCGGTGGTACGCAGCTGAATTACTATGCGACCGATACGGGACTGAAAGTGCGCACGGTATCGACCGAGCAGGCCCAGGGGCAGACCGTCACCACAACGGTAGATTTTATGGATTATCAGGAACAGGCGGGGATCCTGTTTCCCATGGTTCAGAAAACCAGCGGAGGCCCCATGCCTTTCCCCATTGAAATGAAGGTGCAATCTGTCGAAGTCAACAGTGGCGTAGCGGATGATCTATTCTCTATCGAATAATTTTCTTTTACGGCTATGTTGCGCAAAACTGCCTTACGCGAATCTTCGTGTAAGGCAGTTTTATTTTGTAATTTTGTACTGGCATTAGACAATAAGATGCAAAACAATCTATGATTCAGATATTTGTTACGGGGGGGACTTTTGACAAGGAATACAATTACATTACGGGAAAGTTATACTTTAAAGATACACACCTGAAGAAGATGCTGGATCGGGGACGTTGTACCCTGGATTTTGACGTAAAGACCCTGATGATGGTCGATAGTCTGGAAATGACGGAGGCAGACCGGACGATCATCCTCCACAACTGCCAGCGAAACATGGCACAGAAAATCGTCATCACACACGGTACCGACTCCATCACCGAAACGGCGGCTTTTTTAGCGAAAGCGGAGATTACCGATAAAACCATCGTACTAACCGGAGCGATGATTCCTTATGCTTTTGGTACTTCTTCCGATGGATTCTTTAATATGGGCAGTGCACTGGCTTTCGCCCAAACGCTACCGGCCGGTGTATACGTGGCTATGAATGGTCGCTGGTTTCACTGGAATAAAGTAGTGAAAAACCGCAAAACCGGATTTTTTGAAGAAATAAACGAATAGTATGCAAAGCTTAGGTTTAGTTGTTGAGCTTCTTTTATTGGCACTGGGTGTATATGTGTATTTATTTGCCCGGGGAATGGTATCTTTCGGTCAGGGAGAAAGAGCAAAAAAGGCAGAACAGTTCCGCAAGGAAAATGGGAACGTTTTGCGCATCCTGGCCCTGGCTTTGATGGCTATCATGTTCTTTAATGTTGCTTTTAGTTTAAGTAACCTGTTTTAGCGTACGCCTGACCTTTTCTTTTTTTCTGCTCCATTTACCCGGTATTATTGGAAAAACCGCTCGCAGGTAATGGATTTAATTTAGTATAATTGCAATATGAATGTTGTCTGAATGACGACGACCAAAAACTATATTCTTCTAGTGAGGTGGTTTATACACTTCCGTAATAAGCAATCATCATGCACATGAAATTTCTAAATCTTCTGGGGCTTATCTTTCTGAATTTCTTCTGGCTGGTAAGCCTGCCTGCTCAGGAAGACGATTTTTACCAACTGGATGCCATTCAGGATATTTCCATCGAATTTAAGGAAGAAAACTGGCAAATGGCGCTCGATTCCTTGCGGTATAATGGCGATGAACTACTGGAGGCTAGCCTGACCATCAATGGTACTACCCTGGATGGGGTAGGGGTTCGGATCAAGAAAAGTAGATTCTTTGAGCCGGATCAACAAAAAAACAGTCTTTTTGTCCGACTGGATTATAAAAAAGAGGGGCAAACCTACCAGGGAAACCGCGCTGTTTTACTATCCGAGTCGCTGCGTGATCCCAGTATGGTCCGTGAAGTGTTAGCCTACGAGATGGCCCGCAAATATATGCCAGCTCCGCGTGCCAATTTTGCCAAGGTGGAGGTCAATGAGGAATATTATGGTTTGTTCGTAAATGTAGAACCGATCGACAGCTCCTTTTTGCAGCATTCCTTTGGAGAATCGCAGGGGCATCTGTTTTACAGCGACCCGCTTACGGAAGCGCTGGAGGGCGACTATTGCCTGGATGCTGCCTTTGGCAATCTACTTTCGGAGCCCGATCCGGAATGTTATCGACGAAATTTTCAGCTGGTCCGTGGAAAGAGTTATGAGCCATTGGTACAATTGGTAGCTGCGCTTAATTCAGACCAAACCGCACTCCGTAACGAAATACTGGATATCGATAATACCCTGTGGATGCTGGCTTATAATAACGTGATTGCCAACTTATCCAGTTACCTGGGCAAGGAGGCACCTAACTATTTTCTATATCAGCAGGCCGATGGTCGCTTTGCCCCAATCATGTGGAATACAAATTTTGCCTTTGGAAGCGTAAAGAACATTGGGAAAGGTTCGGATTTAAGCGTCGATCAAATGGAAAAACTGGATATACTTTTGCACCAAAATGAACGCACCAAACCACTCGTGAGTCAGCTGCTGGCTGATGAATATAATCGCAAGCGCTACCTTTCTCACCTGCGTACCATTCTCTACGAAGAGTTCCTGAGCGGCGAATTTGAGCTAAAGGCAAAAGCTCTGCAGGAGCTCATTAAGGAATCACTAATAGCTGATAAAAACCATTATTACAATGCGGTTGATTTCGATAAAAGTCTGGTGGCTACCATCGGAAACCTTACTCGTATTCCGGGCCTGCTAACCTTTATGAATAATCGGGCGCGATATTTGAAAAAGGCCGAACCTTTACTTTATGTACCCGCCGAAATAGGGGAGCCAGTGGTGAAGCAAAGAAAGCGGTACTCGCGGGATCGCATCGAGAAATTTCAAATACAAGTTCCCGTCTCGGAGTTTACTTCCAGCGTAACGATTCACTACCGGTTTGATGAAGACCAGCCTTATCAATCGATGCAAATGGAAGATGATGGTAATCATTACGACGAGGCAGCCGGAGATAATATTTACGGGGTCATTATTCCACCCGCTGCGGATGCAGATACCATTCACTTCTACCTCGTTGCCGAAAATGCCAAGACTATTGCCTACGCGCCCACCCGGTATACCCATGAGCAATTCCGTTTTTCTTTAACAGAGCTGAATAAATAGTAGGCTGGGAGCCTTTGAGCAAATAGATAAACTCGGATATTATGAAAAAATGGAGTCTACTTTTAATCAACTGTTTTTTCCTGGGGTCCTTCTTAACCGCTCAGGAAGTATTCAAGGCCGAAATAGTACACGAGATCAAGGTCAATTTTCCGGTTGAAGACTGGCGGACTCCATTACAAGTCATGAAATCTAAAGCAGAAGGAGATCGCATTCCTGCGGATGTACTCGTAGATGGCGTCCTGTACGAAGGGGCCGGGGTTCGTTTTAAGGGAAACAGCTCCTATAATGCGGTCATAAAATCCGGTAAGGTCAAACTACCACTCAATATTAAACTCAATTATACTGACAAGGATAGTAAAATGCCCAGTAAGCACAAATCACTAAAATTGGCAAATGGCTTTCGCGATCCTAGTTTTATCCGGGAAACTCTGGCTTACGATATCGCCCGGCAGTACATGCCCGCTTCCCGCGCAGTTTACGCTCGGGTTTACGTCAATGAGGAATATTTGGGACTATATACGCTGGTGGAATCGGTAGATAATGCCTTTTTGGACCATTATTTTGGCGATCACGATGGGGTGCTTTTCAAATGTGACCCCAATTATCTGGTCGAGAAAAAGCCGGGCTGCCCGGAAGGTAATCGCTCGTCTTTGACCTTCCTGGGCAAAGACACTACCTGTTATGAGCCATACTACGAGTTGAAGTCTGATTACGGTTGGGCAGCACTGGTAAAGTTAATCGACGTCTTACACCACGATTTTGATCAAATCGAATCGCATCTGAACGTTGATCAAACTCTGTGGATGCTGGCTTTCGATAATTATACCGTCAATTTGGATAGCTATTTGGGGGCTTTTTGCCATAACTACTACCTGTACCAGGATCTCGATGGGGTTTTCCACCCGATTATCTGGGATTTGAATCTGGCTTTTGGCGGATTCCGATTGCCCGATCTGAAAAGGCGTTTTAATGATCAGGAATTAAAGGAAACCAGTATGTTCCTGCATTTTAAAGATAACAACGCTCAACGCCCCCTGTTGACCTTTCTGCTGCGCAAAGACCTTTACCGAAAGGTGTACCTGGCCCATATGCGTACCCTGCTTAAAGAACAGGGACAGGATAGTGCGCTGTATCAGAGGGCTACGGAGCTGTACGACTTTATAAGCGCTGAAGTAGAGGCTGATTCCCAAAAGTTATACAGCAATGCTCAGTTCTCGGCTAGTCTTACGGAGACACAAATGGCTGGTCAGGAACAGATTATTGGGGTTTTTGATTTGATGAATGATCGCAATCTATACCTAAAAGATCATCCGTTATTACGGGCGAAAGCGCCGACCATCAGTGAGACTGAAGCCCGGCTAGAGGGGGCGGAAGCCATTATTTCTGCCCGGATGGAAAATGGAGAACAGCTTTGGTTGTGTTATCGCTATGAGCAGGGCCGCCGTTTCATTCGCCAGGCTATGCAGGCCAGTACTACGGATGAGGCCACCTCGGGTGTGTCTCGTTGGCAAGTCCGTATTCCGGTACAGGAAGGACTGCAATATTATCTGATTGCCGAAAACCAGAAGGCAGCCACTTTGTTACCTGAACGTGCCTCATTTGAATTCCTGACGCTTGAGAAGTAATCATACATGCCCTTAATTACTAAAAGTACTTATCCCGGTTCGCCCTGGTATCAATACAATGGTCACCTGCAGACCATTATTCCTACCACCTTTCGACGGGTGAAAGATATCTATTACGAAAGGGAAAGGCTGGAATTACCCGATGGTGATTTTCTGGATCTGGATTGGATTGATAGTGGTAGCCGTGATCTGGTGATCCTTTCCCACGGTCTGGAAGGGAGTTCGGACCGTACTTACGTAAAAGGCATGGCGCGCTTTTTTCATAAGCAACACTGGGACGTACTGGCCTGGAATTGTCGCTCCTGTAGTGGGGAGCTTAATCGCAATTTTAAACTGTATTATCACGGCGATACCGAAGATATCAGCCAGGTAATTGATCACGTTTTAGCCCAAAAAAACTACAAGCGGATTGTGCTTATCGGCTTCAGTATGGGAGGGAATATCACGCTGAAGTACGTAGGTACACGAGGCAAAGCACTACCTGAGCCCATTAGCCACGCGATAGCCTTTTCCACTCCCTGTGATCTCAAGGCTTGCACCGAAGTGGTAGAGAGTAATAAGAACCGCTTTTATCACAATTACTTCCTGAATAACCTTAAAGCCAAGATCCGATTAAAGGCCGCTCAGTTTCCCGACCGACTGGATACGGAAGGACTGGATGATATTAAGAATTGGTTCGAATTCGATACTCGTTATTCCGCACCCCTCAATGGGCTGCCCGATGCAGCGGCTTTTTATTATGAGGCTTCCGCCAAAAATTTTATGAGCGGTACAACCATCCCAACTTTAATTGTCAATGCGGAAAATGATCCGGTACTAGATAAGCGATCGGCCCCTGCAAGCCTTGCCAAAGACCATAAGCACCTGTTTTTAGAAACGCCCCGTAGCGGTGGCCACGTGGGCTTTGCCTTGCCTCGTCGTAAGGAGTACTGGTCAGAAGTCCGGGCCTGGAACTTTTGTCATGCGACCTGATTATTCCTGATTATCATTTCCCCGGGGGCGCTTCAATTGCTCTTTGAGCAAAGTCTCATAGCTAAAGGAGCTCACATCTAAATCTGCTTTGCGCAGCCGTCGGCGTGTATTTTTTACGCCAATACTACTGACCACCCCACTGAGTATACTGTGGGCCCAGTAATGAGCAATTGCTTTCTGCTGATCCCGCCGGAAAAAGATGATGCCCTTACGACGGCGTAGCCAGTTGGGGTTGCGCGATTGAATCAGGCGGTTTGTCCAAAAGCTAAGGAAAGAGCTCCGGCTGGACAAGTCTTCCTTATCCAGTAGTTGTACCCGTAATTTTTTATAGCGAAACAATAATTCACCCACTGCTACCGAATCATTAGCAGCCAGGTTGAACAGTAATTTGGAGCTTTCGCCCCTGGTAACGGCCAGAGCCGCCTGTCCGCGCAAAATGGGATTGAGTCGCTGTAAGTCCAAATCCTGGAGCGATCCCGATAGCTCGAAACGGGTCGGTGAACGATCCAGTTGGAATTGCATCTCCACTTCTAGTGGGGCCTGATCATACAGCCGGGCAGTAGCTGCCAATCGCATGTCTTGCTCAAAATGCCGGGGAATATTGCTTAGGTGATAAACCCGCCCATCAATGTCATTAAAGCTAATCCAGCTGGAATCTCCCGTCAGTGGTGCAATGGCGCTGTAAGTAATATCCCCCGTCATTTCCAGGGTGTCGATCAGGAAGGGTACGGATAGTGCTTTGATCTGATCAGGAAGCATAGGCTTATAAGCGGGCTTTAAGGGTATCGTTTCATCGTTAAAGTCGTGGGCTTTTAATTGATGTAAACTGATTTTGGGGAAGTGAAAGCTATCCCGAAAAAGTTGAGTGGGATGGAAATCCGAGGCAACGAGTGCTTCCGCCTGTAATTGCCAATAGTCGGTACGGTAATCCAATTGCCGGGTAAAAGCCGACAGGGATAAATTTCGGCTTAGCTCCGGGGTCAGCAGGGCTAATCGGCGATCCTCGGATTGGTAATCGATCCCGAATGTGAGCTGATAATGCTGTTTTGGGTCGGGTGAAAAACTCACTTTATCGACGGAGGCCGATAAAGATCGCCAGGCCTGCGCCAAGTCCCCTTTTTGCCAGTTAGCGTCCAGCTTTACATCCCTTCCGGATAAGCTCAGGGCTTCTACCCGGATCGATGGATCGAGTTCCAACTGAGCATTGATGTGCTTTAGATTCAATTCCTGGATTTTTATTTGCGGCCACCTTTCGGTAAAAAAGGACCGGGACGAGGCGGGCTTTCCCTTTTGAAAGTGTAAGTCGGCGGTGTCAATGGCCAGGCCCTCCAGTTCCCAGTTATTCTCTTGTGAAATTTGATCGGGATTAATCCCGCCGAGATCGATATGGGAAACCTTTGCCCGGATGAGCCCATCCGGTTTATTGGATTGGTACAGTAGACTATCGGTTTGTATACTTTTTAATTCACTATTGTAAAATATTGGAGCGGTACGCAAGCTAAAATCACTGTGATTGAGTTCCAGGCCCTGATCAACCCCCAAAAGCATGGAGCCAATGGAATTGGAAAAGCTTTGCTTTGCGGGTAGCTGAAGGTCATAAAGTGCTACGGTAATCGAGGGAAAACGCCAGGAAAATTGCGTGTTACGGGTTTCAATACCCAGCTGTGCATTAAACAGGAGCAAAGTGTCCAATTGTAGGGGAAGGTCTCCTCCTTTCCCCGGACGAAATAATGAAGTGTCGGGAAAATGTAAGGTAGTGCGGGGCCGGTCTGCAATCACCTTTTGAAATTCTAGGATACGGTCTTGTTGCCAGGCTTCCCGGTCCCAGTTGAAAACCCTGAGATTAGGTATGTGCAGAGCGCTATCCTGCGCTGTCTTGCCCTTGAGCGGAGTTAGCCTCAGGTCATTGAACTCAAAAGAAAAATGTTCATTTAATTGTCGGCCCTTCCGGATGTCTATCCGATGACTTCCCCGGTCTGGAGAAAAGGTTAGTTTTTCAAAGCGGCTAAATTTTAGCAGGAGGCTGTCCTGAAGGGATAATACCCCGTCAAACCGCTGTATCTGCAGGCGGTCGGTCTGTGGGGTTTGGTATTCGAGCCTGCCTCGATTGATAATAGCCAAAGGAATATGTACCGGTAGCGATAGCTCCCCCGCCTGCCTGCTTTTCTGAACCTGATATTGTAGATGGGGGTCGTTTATTTGTAGGCTATCGGCATAAAGGTTCCCTGCGAAAAGGCTGTCTATTATGAGGCCCTGTACATCAATCAGGGAGGTGAGGAGCTGAAGATGATGGGTACTGTCTTTTTGAGAAAAGGATAGGCCGTACAGCTGCGCCTCCTGTCCGTTGATGAGGAGAGAATCTCCCTTAAGTTGTTGTCCGGTCTCCGGTTGGAAAAGGTAATCTCTGGCCTTTAGTTCAAAGGAAGGAACAATCCTACTCCAGGAATCAGCTTCCTGATCCAATTGAATACCCCGCCCGCGGTAGGTATATGATTTCACCTGCAGTTGATCTGCCATATAGATTTGTCCCTGGCGAACCAAAAGGGTTTGACTGGTGATTTTATCCAGGAAAAAATCCTGAAAAAAATCGCCGAGGGTTGCGTAAAAATTACGATCCGGGCTCGTTTGCCGAACCTTTTTATTTGCTTGGACTCTGGTGACTGGGTTCAGACAGCTAATCTGGCGGACGGTCGCTTTTTTTCTCAATAGTACATCAAAAATATCAATGCCATCAAACCGGGTAAAGGGGATATGCTGATAAAGCGCTTGTTCCTGCAATTGTGGATCACCTATTTGCAAGCCCTGCACCGTTATGCGTTGTTCGCTGGAATTAAGGACTGCTTTTTGAATGAGCAATTGTCCGATTTCAGGATTGATGTATTGGCGGATATTACTTAGGTGAAGTTGAACATCCTGAAAGGGGAGATGATCAATATCGCTAAAAGTAGTACTGCTATCGGCCACAAAGTCCTTAATTAAAATAGAGTCCAGGTCAAAGCGTACCTCGGCTACCTTCGATTCTTTCAGGTTTAGATCAATATTTGCGCCCTGAATTTCAATGAGGTCAATTTGCAAGCGACTGCTGAGCTGACCGAGTGCTTCTTTTAATGGTTTTAATCCTTTGGAAGTAGCCTCCGGCTCTTTCTCCTGCAAAAAATGTACACTGGGCGTTTGGACTCTCAGACGGCCAATATCGAGTGTTTGCGTAAGATAGGCAGATTCAAAATCTACCTCTTCCAGTATAAAGCGAGGACTCTGCAAGCGGATCTGATCACCTTGCGGTTGATCAACGGTTAGTGGATTTATGCTTAAGCCCGAAAATCGAATTTGTTTCTCCCTGGTCGATAACCAAAGGGTGTCAAAGTCTAATTGATGGTCTTTTTGCGGAAGCACCAGGCTTTGCCCTAAAATCTCCAGCTTTACTTCATCTGCGTTCAAAAAGGAATGTCTTTGCAGGGTGGAATCAATGGAGAAACCCGACATCAGTAGATTGATCTCCTTAAACTGTAGGCTTTGAGCCACCGAATCCTGCCATTGAATATGTTCTAATTGAGCCCGGTTGACCCTTAGTTTCTGAATTCTTAAAAGACTGAGGTATTGGCTTAGGCTGTCCAGTGCCTGTAGCGAGGATTGCGTAAAGTTGGAGGTTTGTCCTTTCGTTTGCTCCAGTTTAATACGTGGGCTTTCAATCTGTATATTGTCAATGAATAGCCTTCTGCTTTTTACGCTCAGGTAAATCGATTGTAAGTCCAGGCGTATACTGGGAAGCATTAGTTCCATTCGATTTCGGGCTGCGGGTGATTTTGCCTCAGATTTTAGGGATAGCTGTCTGATTTGAAGCGACTGCTGACGCCAGTCGAGCTGTGTGTGCTGAAAATCTAATTTGTATCCCGCCGGCAGCGGTTCCTGTAATTGAGCTTTTAGTAAGGAGGTAAGGTAGAGCCTTACTGCCTCTTGAGATATAGCGAGCAGCGCTACAAGGACCAGAATACGGCCAATGACCTTAATCCAGGATTGTAATATGCGGTTTTGCGCGGCCATAAAGTTTAGAAGATGTAAAAAGAAGTATGGTGGGAAGAAATATCCATCTGCTTACCCAGTCACAGAAGTTGTTTAAGAATTCCTGGTGAGATGATTGGTAACGGCTTGGAAGTCAAGACAAGGCTACTTTTTTCTCGTAGCCATCCGCCTCAGGCGGACGAAGGGAAAAAAGAGCTGCCATATTGGCTTTCAATGTGTAGCCAAGGGCTCAGTGAGGAGTTTTTAAACAACTTCACATTTAAAATAGGAAAACTAATGGAATTCGATTAAGTATTGGCAAGGATTTATCCTTTTTAGTGGCAAATTCCCCTTATATCCTTCTGGAGAACGGCTACTGACTGATATATGTTTCCCTGTTTGGTGTTATTTGTCATTATTTATTTTGAGTTAAATGCGGAATTTGGAGGGAAATACCCCGGCATCTCACTCATTAAATAATGCTTAAAATATGAAATACACGAAATCACAACAGTTTGTCCTGGTACTTATGCGGGTGCTCATTGGTTGGCACTTTTTGTACGAGGGCCTGCTTAAATTATTGACGCCAGGCTGGACTGCCAAGCGGTACCTGATGAGTTCGGAGAGTTTTCTGGAAGGCTTTTTCACCTGGCTTAGCTCGGATGCAATGATCGGCTTGATCAACTTTGCTACTATTGCCCTTCTGTTAATTGTAGGTCTAACGCTTATGTTGGGGATTTTCGAGAAGGTAGGTATTCTGGCGGGTATTGCCTTACTGACGCTTTTTTATCTAGCTCACCCCTCTATCCCTGGCTATACTTCCGCAATGGCTCCCAGCGAGGGTAATTACTTTATCATTAATAAGAACCTGATCGAGATGGCCGCCTTACTGGTACTTTGGAACTTTCCGACCAGCCGCTATTTTGGCCTCCGACAATTCTTTAATTTTTCAAAACCAGCCACCTTGGCTACTAAATAACCAGGAATTATGGAAGACAAGCAAAAAAAGGAACCACAAAAAAATTCCAGGCGCGATGCGCTGAAGGGCTTAATCGGCCTTCCTTTAGCTGGCGGGGTGCTATGGGGAGCAATGACCGAAGCGCGTAAGCGCGAGAACTCCCGAAGAGAAATCCTGGAATATCTGAATATCAACGCTACCCGTCCCGAGCCGGTAGGTGACATGAGTGGTGATCCCATCCGCGTGGGGATCATTGGTTTTGGTGGCCGGGGATCTCACCTGGTACGCGTACTGGGTTTCGCTACCCAGAGCTGGCTGGAAGATGCTAAAAAGCAACAAGGCCAGCCTCGCCTGCAGTCTTTCCTGGAGCAGGAGAACCTCAACGTTAAGCTGACCGGGGTTTGTGATCCGTTTTCTCTGCGGACTGAAGAAGCTGCGGCCGACTTTCCAGATTGTAAGGTCTACCGTAACCACGAAGAGATGATTGCCAGCCCGGATATCGATGCGGTGATCATTGCAACGCCAGACCACTGGCACGCTCCCATCGCCATCGCTGCTTTGGAAGCGAATAAACACGTGTACGTAGAAAAACCGATGACTCATAATATTGAGGAGACCTACGCCCTGCGCGAGGCCGCCCGCAATTCCAAAGGGGTCTTTCAGGTAGGACACCAGCACCGCCAAACCCTCAGCTTTATTACGGCGCAGGATGTAATTAAACGCGGTCTGTTAGGACACATAAACCTGGTACAGACCAATACCAATCGCAACAGCGATACGGGAGCCTGGCAGTATCACATCCACGAAAAAGCGAGCCCGAAAACGATTAATTGGGATCAATTCCTGGGGAATGCACCCAAAGTGCCCTTCAATAAAGAGCATTTCTTCCGTTGGCGGAAATGGTGGGCTTATGGTTCCGGCTTATCCGGTGACCTGATGAGCCACGATTACGATCGGGTAAACTGCGTACTGAGTATGGGGATGCCCCAATCCATTACTGCAACCGGAGGGATTTATACCCATAACGACGGGCGGGAAGTACCGGACGTATTTAACGTCTGTATGGAATATCCCCAATTTTCTACCGGCTCCAGTCGGGAAAAAGGCCTGGAGAAAGGAATGACCTTTATGTACAGTGCCACCTTAGGGAATTCCTACAATCGAGGTACGCTTTTCATGGGACACGACGGTACTATGGAGCTCGGTAATACCCTGACGATTTGGGCCGATCGCAATTCCACTCGTTATAAAGATATGCTGGATAGTGGAAAAATGAATGCCAGTACCCCCATTTACGCCTATAACCCTATGTCGGATCAGGTAGACGGCGTGACCTCCGCTACGGCGAAATATTTTGCGGATAAGGGTTTGTTATGGACCTACCGCGATGGTCGTCGGGTAGATTCCGCTATGCTACACATGCGGGAATGGCTAGGTGCTATCCGCAACGGTACGCCCGTTAGTTGTGGCATCGACGAAGGTTTCGAAGAAGCCATGACTGCCCATATGGCCGGGGTATCCTGGAAAGCGGGTCGCCGGGTGGACTGGGATCCGATAAGAGAAGAAATTATCGCTTTACCAGGAGAAGATCTGGATAAAATCCTTTTGTCTACCAAGGTAGATGATCACTTCCTGGCTACTGGCTGATTATTTGAGTGTTGCTATATTTATTCAAGAAAGGCTTTCTGTTCTTTTGAGCAGAAAGCCTTTTCTTCTTCAATTGTTAGATTGTTGAACTATTACTAACCAATTCACAAGCCTACCAGGTATCTCTGATTGATCTGAACTTGAGTTCGGTCCCTTCCAGATCTGTCTTCTGCTCCGGATAAAATTTGACGGTTTTTACGGTCATCGGATACAGATCGAAATAATTATCAGAGAAGTGACCGGGGACCCGATCAAAGTTCAGGTGGAGATTTTTGGCGAACTTTTCGCCCCGCAATTCGATAGACCAATGCTCGTCTTCTTTTCTAAGTGTATAATCTACTTTAACCTCCGGTAGTTGTAAGTTCTTAGTTTTAGTAAAGTAAAGGCTGTTTTCGGATAAGATCAGGCCGCTTGGATCCAGCAATTGTACTTTCAGTAGACTGGTGTTTTGCTTATCCGCGGGCAGTAGGGCGGAGATTTTTTCCCGAAAGGCAATATGAGCATTCAATGGCTGTACGGTGGTTGTTACTTTCTGCTGCCAAAGCACCTGCCCTGCAAAATCAATAATCTCAAGGGCTAGTTGCCCGTCGATCGGAGTGGTTTTATCAGAGATCAGAGTAATGAGCAGGCTGTCATCCTGGGTAAAAGGAGAGACCAGGATAGGTTCGAAAGCTTTTTTCGTGGCGTAGTGCAGCGCCTTCCAGTTTTGGTAATAATCCATACTCGACCAGGAAGCAACCGGCCAGCAGTCGTTGATCTGCCAGTATAGAGACCCCATGCAGTAGGGCATAGCGCGGCGGTGGGCTTCGAAACCCATACGCATTCCTTCGGCTTGTAACACCTGTCCGACGTAGAGCATGTCTTCAAAATTGTCGGGTACCCGGTAGTATTGCTCCATGTACTGTTTGATACGCAGATTACCGATACCGCTCCGCTGGTGAGCCGCCATGACTTCGGATTCGATATCCCAATCTTCGGGAAGGGTAAATTGCTTGACGGTAGCAAATTCCGGAAAGGACTGGAAACCGTATTCGCTCATGAAACGACCGATATACTTTTGGAAATCTTCAAAGGGATGCAATCCGTGCCAGACGCCCCAGTAGTGAATATCCCCGGAAGGGGTGTCATTACCGGCGTGTTGTTGGGGTCCGGCCTGAGGCGAAGAAGGCCAATAATTAGTGCTTTTAGCGTGATCGCTTACGGCTTTCGCTAAAATATGATGGAAGATGGTATCGTAAGCCTGCCAAATCTCTGCCCGTTGTTGCTCATCGTAGCGCTGCTTCCAGCCCCAGCCCCCATTTGGATCATACTGAGCCCAGGCGATATCAATCTCGTTATTGCCACACCAGAGGGCAAGGCTGGCGTGATTACGCAGACGTATGACCTGCTCTTCGGCTTCCTTTTGAACGTTTTCCAGAAAAGCTTCATTGCCGGGGTACATGCTGCAGGCAAACATAAAGTCCTGCCATACCAGAATGCCCTGTTGATCACAAAGAGTATAAAAAATATCTTTTTCATAGAAGCCACCTCCCCAGACGCGTAGCATATTCATATTTGCGGCTTTGGCAGAAGCCAACATGCTTTTGTACTGGGTATCGTCCACCCGGGGAATGAAAATATCCTGTGGGATGTAATTGGCCCCTTTGGCAAAAATGGGGACACCATTGAGCTTAAAGTAGAAACTTCTGCCCGCTTCATCCGGCTCCTGAATCAATTCGATTTTGCGCAGTCCAATTTGATCTGTCCGTTGATCCACTAGCTGATCTCCCCGTTTAATTTCCAGGGTACTCGAATAAAGGAATGGATCCCCCAGATCATGTGTCCACCAAAGAATAGGTTGGTCTATGGTCAGGGGGATAATTAGCGTATTTAGGCCTTTTTGCAGCTCTGCGGTTTTCTGAAAGCGGAGATCTGGACCAAAGCTAAGCTCCAGATCTACTTCCATTAACTGATTACTTTTGATGGATACTTTTACCTCAACGATGGCCTGCTGGTCATCTATCTTTTTCTGATCATAATAGACATCGCGGATGATCAGGTCATTCCAGCCCCGCAGGCGGATAGGTGCCCAAATCCCGGAGGTAACTAGGCGCGGCCCCCAGTCCCAGCCGTAGTGATAACCCGGTTTACGCGTAAAAATACTAACTTTTTGATCGCCCATTGCTCCATTTTCGGACTGATCATTAGAGGCGGGTAGCGCGTAGCCCCAGTCCGCCAGTCCTTCCAGACCTGTCATTGTAGGAGAAGCAAATTCAATGCGCAGGGTGTTTGTACCTGGCTGCAATAATGATTTTACCGGTACCCGCCAAGAGCGGAAGAAATTATCCGCCTCCAGAATTGGCTCATCGTTAAGGAAAACCCTGGCGTAAGTATCTAATCCTTCAAAGATCAGCTCTAAATGCTGCTGGTTAAGTTGTTTATTGCTCATCTCGAAGGTGGTCTGGTAGGTCCAATCGCGTTTGTCGATCCATTGCTGATCTTTTTCATTGGTCCGATAGAAAGGATCTTCAATGATTCCGTTGGCCATCAGGTCTGTGTGAACAGTGCCAGGAATTTTGGCGGGCATCCAGGATAGCGTATCCGGTGAAGAAAAGCGCCAGTTGTCATGCAAGTCAATGGTAAAGTGTTTGGTCATTTGCTGGCAGGCATTAAAGCTAAAGAATAGTAAGCTGAGTAAGAAGATATTACGACGCATCATATGTCTGTTTTTCAAAATGAGACAAATCAAAAGAATAAAGACATCGCGTGTTTAGGGGCTGTAAATATTTTGTCAATTCAGATTTTGACCAGTAAAGATTACAACAAAAATAAGTACTTTACATTAAATATATGGTGATCAATGACAGTGCGGCGAATAACATGCAAAAAATCATTATTAAGGGAGGACTATTACTGGGCTTTGTGACGATAGTCGCCTGGTCTTCTATGACCGCCCGTATCGCCGAAACGCTTATCCAGGAGATTGAGCTGTGCGATAATGCAATAGACGATGACGGAGATGGTCTGATTGACCTCAATGATCCGGATTGTGACTGTCCCCCCCCCAGGCCTACTTCGATTATTCCTAACCCCTCCTTTGAAAACAACGATTGCTGTCCGGGAAATAATTCCCAGATGTACTGTTCTGGGGGTTGGGTTCAGGCCTCGATACCTACCACTGATTACATCAATACCTGCGGATGGGTAGGCTGGGAAGATTACCCGGCGCCCCAGCCTTTTCCAGACGGCGAAGCCTGTTTGGGCTTTCGAAATGGTCGGGTGACGACCGATGGTAGGTCTTTTCAACCCAATTGGAAGGAATACGCCGGGGTTTGTCTGTTGGCGCCACTGCGGGTCGGAGAGCGCTACCGGATTGAGTTTTACGTGGGCTTTGCTTTTTCTAGGAATTCACCACCCACACAGATTGCATTTTTTGGTGCGCCGGCCTGTAGTGATTTGCCCTTTAATGAAACGGATGCTGGTTTTGGCTGCCCAACGAATGATTTGGGCTGGGTGGAATTGGCAAAAGTGAGGGTGTCGGGTAACAATAGCTGGACGAAAGCGGTAGTGGAATTTACCCCTAGTCGGGATATTGAAGCTCTGGTTATCGGACCCGATTGTAGTCCTGCCCAGTCTCAACATCCACTATATTATTTTTTGGATAACCTCGTTTTGGCTGAGGAAGCATCCTTCGATTACTATTCTATTCTTAGTTCGGGAAATCCCTGCACGGGAGAGGCAATATTGTCCGTACCCAATGAGGATAGCTTGTCTTACCAATGGTATCGCGATGGCGTAGCGCTTCTTGGCGAAACGGCTTCCGAGCTCAGTCAAGTGGGGGAGGAAGGGTTCTATCAGGTGCGTTTACGCGGACCATCCACTTGTAGCTTGACACAGCCCTTTTACTTTGAGGTTCCTTTTACCTTCAGCAAACCACAAATCAATATTTGTGGGGGAGAATCTTTTCCTTTTAACGGCGGGGAAATCACTACTTCAGGTGTCTACGTCGACACGCTAAAGACCATTTATCAGTGCGATAGTATTGTCGAGCTCCAGGTTGCTGTGGATAATCAACAAATGGATACCCTACAACAGAAAATATTTAAGTCTGAAAGCTGGACCGCTCCGGGCTATAGCTTTGATCAGCCGGGTGGCTATACCCTGGCCTATACTTCGCAGTACAACTGTGATAGCCTGGTATACCTGGAACTGGATTATTACGAGGTTTTTGCTCCCAATGCCTTTTCGCCGAACGGCGACGGGGTTAATGATGTTTTTTCTATCTACGGTGGCCAGGAACTGGTAGCCGTTGAATCCTTGCAAATCTATGATCGCTGGGGGAATCAAGTCTATGAAGCTGAGAACTTAAGTCCCTTGGAAGGCAAGGCCGGCTGGGATAGTAGTACAAGTGGTGGGTTCGCCCCCACAGGTATCTATTTGTACGTCGCCCGTGTCCGTCTCGACGATGGCAAAACGCGCATGCTGAAGGGCGATTTTACGCTGGTGAGGTAAGCCATCCCCCTGCCTACCTGAAAAGCACTACTGAAAGATATTCTCCAGGACCATCAAACTGGTATTTTGCTGCCGCCAATTTCTGCTAATATCGGCTGGGACCTCCTTAGTCATAAACATCGCGGAGCCCAGGAGGATATCCTGATCACCATCGGCATCAATATCCGCTGCGTGCATCGTCAGCCATTTACCGCTGGGCGTTTGCTCAAAGGTGGCGGCCTTGAATTCCATTTTCCCCGTATTTTCGTAGTATACAAAACTCTCTTCAGGGCGATTTTGATAATCCGGGAAGTAAGAAATGGCGGCCAGATCTAGATCACCATCCAGATCAAAATCTTCGGCGACCGCTTTGGTAATACCGTGTTGTTCTAAAAAGAAGTCTTCTGTAAAGTTTAGATTTCCCCGGTTACGGAACAGCCGGATGCCGTGATAATTTTTTATAATCGGACTATAGTCTCCGTTATCGCCATTTACGTAGAGGATATCCTTGCGTCCGTCCTGATCGAAATCTACCCATTCAAAATAGGTAGATCCATTACTGGGTGGAAACCGCATTAACACCTGCTCCCGGAATTTACCCTGACCTTCATTAAGGAATAGCAGGAATTGCTCATCGCCCTGGGTCATTAGGGCCAGTATATCTGGTAAACCATCTCCATTTAAGTCATCAATAATGGTCTTGATGGCTCCGGGAAGTGGTTTGAGTATTTGTTTTTTCCGCTCCTTAGATTGCACATCACTGTACCAAACTAATTCCCCCTGGTAGTGGCCAAAATTAGCGAGTACCATGTCTTCTTTCCCGTCGCCATTCAGATCGGCAAAGCTGGCGTGTACGGGTCGGGGCAGGCTATCAATTAATACTTGTGGTGGACCCAGGCTGCTATCGGGTAGAAGAGGTAAGTAGCTGAGATTTCCAATCTTCTCGTGGTGGGGCATTACTTTGCCCATGCTTAGGCAGTAGAGGCCTTCTGTCGTTTTTTGTATAAAGGAGGGGGCACCAACCAGGCTCAGACTTTGCTTTTCATTTTCTTTTAAATCGTAGGTATTCAGGCTTTTATTAGAGGAATTTCCATAAAGTACTCGTTGAGTATTATTATCCCATTCGATAAGGCTGGTGAAGGGGACTTCGTTGGGAAAGGAAATATTTTTTGCGGCGAAACCGGGGAGAGCTGGGCTAATAGGCATTAGTTCATCGGAAGGCATAGGTACGATGGGGGCCTGATCGATGTAGTAGCGACAAATCTGTAGCCATTCCTCGGGGCTCATCATACTGGTCTCCGGAAGCATTCCGAGCTCTTTTAGGAGCTCTTTTTCGGCGTATTCACCCGCTTGTTGTCCCATTCTGGCGGCCATTAAAGGCAGGACATTAGCTTCCCAGATGTTTTTGGTCAGAGTGCTGGGTGCGGGTAGAAGATGACAGCTTTGACAATACTGAGTGGCAAGGGCTTTGCCAGCGGGTTCTTTTTCGGCTACGCAGGCAACCACCCCTGATGATGCAATCAAAAAGACTAGAATCAATAAGTAATTTTCGAGTAGTTTATCCATTAATCTCATTAGTTCGTTTTATTTTCCAAAAAGAGCAGATGATTTTGGCTTTTCCGCCATTCTGCCAGCAATTTCTCAGAAATACCTTGATTGGAGAGGGTAAATGAGCCGAGCACTACGTCCGTATCTCCATCCTGATCGATATCCCCGACATCCATCACCATCCACCGCCCCTTATCGGCTTGGGGGAAATGGCTGGGGCTAAAATTCCAATTACCCTGGTTTTCTAAATACAAGAGGCTTTGGGCTAATCCGTTCTTCTGGTCCGGAAAAAAAGAAACCGCGATCAGGTCTGTGTCGCCGTCCTGGTCAAAGTCCCGGGCGCGTACCTTGGAAGCCCCAAAAAGGGGATGAAAATAGGCTTCCTCAAATTGGTTCTTTTCATTGAGAAATACCCGTACCCCATGGTAGGGTTTTAGAATGATACTGTGATCCCCGTTATCGCCGTTACTGGTTACGATGTCCAGATCGCCGTCCTGATCAAAGTCGATGAGCTCCAGGTCGTTACTTCCGTAGACCGGTGGGAAACGCAATACGCGTTCTTCCCGAAATTCCCCACCTTCATTATAAAAAAAACTGACTCCTTCGTCACCCTGGGCGAAAAGTACGGCCAGGTCGAGATCCTGATCCTTATCCAGGTCACGGACGATGACCCGGCTGGCACCAGGCATTGCTTTAATTTTCTGTTCGATGTAGCTGCTACCCACATTGCGGTACCAGGATAAATGACCTAGATTATTGCCAAAGTTGCAGATCACGATATCCTCCAGACCGTCCCCGTCAAAATCTCCCATCTCCATATCCACGGGGCGGGGTAGATTTGAAAACAGCAGTCGGGGCTGGCTAAAATTGTCTGGATCCAATTGCCCAACCGCTCCGTAAAGACCATCGTTGGGATAGAGGTCACCGATACTCAGCATCATTAATTTACCCTCCTGATTGTAGGCATAATCTACGATGGGCATCGGAAATTGCGTACTTTTAATAATATCAAATTGCTCATCCACCTTAAAAAAACGACCGTTCCAATCGGCTAGAAATAATTGACCAGCCGAATCGAATTGGACCATGGAAATAAATGGAGCGTTGTTGACCTTCAGTTCGGGAATCCGGCTTTCAAAGGGGCTGTTATTTTTGAGCAGGGGAGGTCGGGTAGTCTCCAATCGTTCGGGGGCAGTGTTTAAGTAGAAATCCTTGATCTTATCCCAGGCCGCCTCGGCCAGAATGGGTTGATCGGGAAATACCCCCGCAACTTGAAGTCGACGCGCCTCGTTTTGTTTCACCTGCGCATAAGGTTTCACTTCTTCCGTTGGAATACCCATGCGTACGGCCATGTGGGGAAGTACCGATTGCCACTTTTCCTGATTGAGCAAGCCCGGCTCCGGATAGGCATGACAGCTGCCGCAGTAGGTCCGTGCTAGGTCCTCGGCCGACGTGTTTTGAATATCAGTAAGCTCCGTATTGTTTTGCCGACAGGCGAATACGTAACAGACAAGTAAGGCAAATATGGTATAAGCAATGAATCGCTTCAAGGTTAAATTGTTTTAATTCCAGAATGTTAGCTCACCTGGTTTTTGGATGTTATACGGAGGATTACCTCCGTGTTTTTCTTGCTAACTTGGCTAACACCCCCCTCAATCCCCTTCAAAGGGGGACTTTTAAATCCTGCCAAGAACGGTGTTTAGAACTAATCACCCCTACCTACTCTAACTCCACCTCCCGCGAAACACCCGCAAAATCAATAATTTCCAACTTTTCTACCTCCGGCGCCAGGAATAAGTTCCGGCTACTCTGCGAGAGAAAGCCCGATCCGTAAGGGATATCACGGTATTCTTTACGGCCATCGGCGTAATGCAAAATGGCTTTACAATCGCTTGGCTGCGTCTTAACTACTTTCTTGTCCAGTCCCGGCGTGTAGGCCTTTAGCGGCCCCCGGTTTTGAGAAGCCAGTAGTATTTCGCTACCATTGGCGCCGGCGATTTGTACCATTGCTTTGGCATCGCCATCCACCAGGAAGCCCGCTTCTGCAGCGGACAGCGCCTCAAAATGACCCTGACCATCGCCTAGCAGGGCAAGACCAATTAGGGCATCGTATTGGCCCATATTCACTTCATTGCCGTAATCGTTACCGACCAGGACGATATCCAGTTCGGTGTCGCCGTTGATATCCGTGGCCACCAGGCCATTTACCGGAGCTATCTGTGCGGGCAGGGGGAGGAGGTGAACCTTAAAGCTGCCATCCCCCAGGTTTTCTACGTAGCTGCTGTGTAGATGATCGGCTTCGATTTTCAGCGCACCTTCTTGTTCTTCTGGTGTCAGCAATTCGTTGATGGTGGTCTGTCCGTAAGCTTCGTAAGAATCGAAGCGATTTCGGAAAATCGGACTTAAGCCTCCCAGCTGTTTCCAGGCCGGAATCGGGAAAGGCTGCATGCTGCCATCTTCCGCTTTGAAGTAACAAGACATGATAGCATCCACATCCCCGTTGTTATCAAAGTCCTTGGCAACGATCGATACCGGCGTTTCGGGCGTAGCACAGTAAAAGTTATTGGTACCCAGATTGCCAATTACGTAGTCCGGATCACCATCTTTATCGAAGTCGCCCGAGATAATGCTATTCCAGAAGCCGGTTTTATTGAGTCCGGGCGCTTCTACTTTCGTAAAATCACCATCGTTATTCTGTAGTATAGTAATGGGCATCCACTCGCCAACGACCAACAGGTCGAGGTCATTATCCAAGTCGTAGTCGCTCCAAATGGCATCGGTGACCATACCCAGATCGGATAAAAAGGGAGCCAGATCGGCAGTGGCATCCGTGAAAGTGCCGCCCTCATTACGCAGGATATAGCTTTTGGGCGGGAAGGGGTAGGAGCCCATCCGTACCCGGCCTCCGACAAAAAGGTCAAGGTCTCCATCGCCATCAAAATCGGCTCCGCGCACACAGCTACCGCTACTCCTCAGATCGGGTAGGGCGGTAGAGTCTACTGTGAAATTCCCCTGACCGTCATTAAAATAGAGGCGATCGCGGAAGTAAGGGCTGCCTTCAAATTGCTCAAAGCTACCACTGACCACGTAGAGATCATTATCCCCGTCGCCATCGGCATCGAAGAGCAGGCTACCCATGTCTTCTTCTTGTTTGTCTGGATCTTGCTTACCCTCAATAAGCTGGAAGGTTCCGTTGGGGTTTTGCAGGAAATGGCTCGGCTGGTAGTTCTTGGCACCCCCGATGAATAAATCGTCCAGGCCATCTCCATTAATATCACCGGCACTCAGCGAAGGGCCGTACTGAGAAAATTTATGCGGTAAGCCTCCCTGGTAATTATAATCGATGAAATCATTTTCGGGATGCTGAAAGCTAAGTTTTCGTTCCTGGGTAACTTCGGTTAAGAAGCTACTCTTATCAGTAGCCTGATTAGCTTCTGCTTCAAAGGACTGGGCATCGCTGATGTCCAATTGAAGAACCTGATTAGCGGATACTTCTTCCACAATGCTGCGTTGACCATTGGGCCAAATCACTTCAATCCGATCGGCTTTTTGGGCCTGACCCAACCCAAAATGGATAATATCTTCGACAGTAGAGACGTATCCCCGGTAAATGCTTTGTTCCTGGTACTGCATTTTACCACCGTCGTATTCCAGGGTGATCCGGGCTCCCAGGGCAGAAGGGTTTTCTTCCGTACCCTTTAGGTTTAGACGCAGGTAGTTATTTCCCACTTTAGCGCCGTCATTTAAGGTGTTTTCGTAAATAAAGGCTGGATCATTGATGTTATTGACCACGTAATCCAGGTCGCCGTCGTTGTCGAGATCGGCGTAAGCGGCGCCGTTAGAAAAGGAGGGTTGGGTGAAGCCCCACTGATCAGAATGATCTTCAAAGGTCAAATCACCATTATTTTTAAAAACATAGTTCGGGATTTTCACCGATGGAATCTGTTCCAGTAAGCGTTCCTTTGGTGTGTAGGCGCCGGACTCCATTCGGAAATTAACAAAATCCAGATCGGTGATATCTTTGGGATAACCATTCGTAACGAGTAGGTCTTTATACCCATCGTTATCCACGTCGGCGAAAAGGGGAGACCAGCTCCACTCCGTCTGGTGTACGCCGGCTAACTGTCCGATTTCACTGAATTTCATATTTCCCTGGTTGATCTGTAGCATATTACGAACGTACTGGTGGGTGTAGCCGTAGCGATAGTCGTTGATGTAGACCACGTAACCATTGGGGATCATGACCGTTTTCTTCCGTAGGTTGGTTTCTGGCTGCATATCCAGGGTGATGATGTCCAGTTCTCCGTCGTTATTGATATCAGCCGCATCGTTACCCATGGCAAATCGCGATTGGTGTTTCATGGCCTCGTCAATTTGCTCGGTAAATTGTCCGTTCTGATTGAGGTAGAGTAGATCGTTGGTCAGAAAGTCGTTACTGACGTAGATATCCACCGCACCGTCTTTATTGATATCGGCGGTGGCTACCCCAAGGCCAAAGCCTTCGGTTTTGATACCCGCTTCCAGGGTTACTTCCGTAAAGGTGCCATCTCCGTTATTACGGTACAGGTGATCATTATTAGGGGAGGAGCCGTCGGTCACTTTCTTTTGGTAAGTAGTAGGAATGCCTTCGATACGTAAGTTGGCCAGTACGTACACATCCAAGTCGCCATCCTGATCATAATCAAAGAAGGAGGCGTGGGTATTGTGGTTGTCTAGATCAAGACCGTAGGCTCCGGCTTCATCCCGGAAAGTAGGAATCCCCTGGGCATTTAGTCCCTGATTGATGAAGAGCATATTTTCTCTTTCCTTGGGATTGGCGGAAATAGAAGAGCAGACGTAAATATCGGGTAGCCCATCCCCGTTGATGTCAACTACCGAAGAGCCGTAGCTCCACTTGCCAAGGGCACCGATGCCAGCCGTCTCACTGATATCTTCAAATTTGAAATTTCCCTGGTTCAGATAGAGTTTATTCTCGACCATATTGCCGGTGAAGAATAAATCGGGTAGCCCGTTTTGGTCGAAATCACCAATCGAGATCCCGCCACCATTATAGAGGTAATAAACATCGAGGATATTATAATTTTCATCTTCAATGATGGTATTATTGAATTCCACTCCGGTGCGATTAGGGGAGAGCAATTTGAATAAGGGCTGTTCTTTTTGCTGACAGCTCCACAGGACAAGCGTTAGGGATACAAAAAATAAGCTCTTTTTCATTGGTAATGGTTATGTGTAGTTGGAATGGTTTTGATGGGGAAACTTCAAATTGGCAGGATGTAGTGGTCCCCCTTTGAAGGGGGCGCAGGGAGGGCCATATTTTTCCCCATATCACGCCCATTCAATCAACAAATTTAGCTCCGAAATTACCCAAAACCCCTTGTAAAAACAAGAAGAGACTGCCAGTAAATGACAGTCTCTTCGTTTTCTCAGAAATAGGGGCTAATTAATGATTAGTAGCCTGGATTCTGAGTGATATTTTCAATACCATCCACAGTACTATTGGCAATTACCTGTTGTGGAATGGGCAGGTAAAAATTACGTTCTTCGAAGTTAGAACCCGCCAGGTGTGGACGCTTGGTACTTTCCGTAGCGTAGTAATCATTCATAAATGAAATGATATCAAATGGTAGTGCACTACTAGAAGCGTTCTCATGCCAGCGTACCAGATCGAAGAAGCGGTGTCCTTCCAAAGCCAGCTCTAGCTTACGCTCGAAGCGGACCGCCGTCAGGGCCTCGGCTTGAGAACCAAAGGCATCGTATAAGCTGATTTGATAATTAGCAGCTGGATTACCAGAGCCATCTACCACAAAGCCAGCTGGATTAGCTGCTCTGGCACGTACACGATTAACTAAGTCTACTGCCTCGCCCAATTTACCCAGTTCTGCTTTTACTTCTGCACCCAGCAGGAGTACGTCCGCAAAACGGATGATCTGAACGTTCTTAGCCGAAGAGGTGAAACCCCAGTCGATTACACCGGCCAGCTGAGCGTCAAACTCTGCAAACCAGGGCACTGCTTTTACGGGGTTATAAGGACCACCGTTAGGAACATTACGTACCCAACCGGTAGAACCACTACCTGGGTTAATACCCCAGTCTAGATAAGGAATACCGCGACGACCAATGGTCCAGTCGATCCGTGGATCCAATGGCCCTTGCTCGGGTGTATGTGGATCGGAAGCGGCTATACCTTCATCGTTAGCGATGTCCGTATCGTTAAAAGAATCGGGTAGTGGTAAACCATCCATTCCGACTTTAAAGCTGTTAGCCAGGTTTTGTGAGGGCTGGTGGAAACCACAACAAGCCGTACGGGCATTCGAACCGTGAGGCTGGTTCAGGGTATTCTCGTAGTTACCATTACTAATGGAACCATCTCCGTAAGACGCTTCGTAGGCAAACATAGATTCCGTATTACCCTGCTCGCGGTCCGCCCGGAAGTTATCGGAGAAGCTAGCCATTAATTCCAGAGGAGCACCGGCAGCGGTGGTACCGTTGTTGATGATGTCATCTAGAATCGGTTCGGCCTCTGACCATTTTGCCTGGAACATATAGACTTTTGCCAGCAGTGCTCCCGCAGCGTACTTATTGATACGACCGGGATCTGGCATAGTACCGGGTAAATTAGCATAAGCGTACTCCAGATCATTTTCGATGTCTGACCAAATGAATGGCTCACCAACTGGTGGATTTTGCACCGCACCGTAAGGCGTCTCGATACCGATGGTTTCATCTACGTATGGAGCACGACCAAATACTTTAACCACTTCGAAGTGGAAATGCGCGCGCAAAGCTCTGGCTTCCGCCTCAATTCTGGTTTTCTGAGCATCGGAAGCATCGGTAAGCAGTCTGGCGTTACGAATAGTCGTATTGGCCTGACCGATAGCATCATAAGAACCTCTCCATTTGCTATTTAAAACCGGATTGTTGGGCTGTACTTCCGCTCTTTCAATCGGGTTGATATCTACCCCATCGTTAGGTTCGGTACCTTTATAGGCATCATCAGAACGTACAGATCCAAAGACCCAGTTGGAAGCACCACCTTGCTGGTTGAAGTTAGCGTTACCCCAGCTTTCAAACCAGGACCCATCAAGGGCAGAGTAAGTACCAATTAACATTCCCTCTACACCGGTGACATTCTGTAAAGAAGGCTCGGAGTAGGCTCCGGGCGGATCGACATCGAGGAAGTCATCGCTACACGAAATACTCACTAAGAGGAGCGTGATCATGCTAGCTGTTAAAATAAGATATTTTTTCATAACGAATTAATTTATAAAATTTTACTGTTTTTATAAAGAGAATTGGACACCAAACAGGTACTGTGCCAGAGAAGGGAAACGTCCCTGATCGATACCCATGCCCAAGTCATTACCCTGAATATTGATGTCAGGGTCAGAACCGGAGTAGTTGGTGATCGTGAAAAAGTTTTGGGCCTGTACGTAAATTCTTGCTTTGCTAATACCTGCTCTTTGTAGAAGATCTGGGCTAAAGTTGTAACCCAATTGAGCCGTTCTACCTCTCAAGAATGAACCATCCTCAATGTAGAAAGAGTTGGAAGTACTAGTGGTAAATGGTGTATAACCATTTTCTGCACCGGGAGCCAAACGCGGGTGCGTAGCGTTACTATTATCCGCACCTGGTCTCCAGTCTTGATTAACCACACGATCAGAAACCGCACCCACGAATACACGCATATCGGTGAAGTAAGCCACGTTGTTAAATAACTGGTTACCTTGATTCCAAACCAAGAACAGGTTAAAATCAAAGTTCTTGTAAGCCAGATCAATATTCATACTGGCTATGAAATCAGGGTGTGGGCTGCCCAAGAAAGTTTGGTCTTCATTATTAATGACTCCGTCACCATTTTGATCAACGTATTTCCAGCTACCTAATACAGCACCGTCCATTTCCAAAGCATCAATTTCCGCCTGTGTATCAAAGAAACGATCGTTAGGATCAATCTCATAACCCCAGAAAGAAGAAATCGGCTGACCGGCCTGCGTTCTGATGATATCACTAATCCGGTTACCACCCGTAGAGAAGAAAGTCTCAGGATTACCATCAATATTGGTTACCTCATTAGTATAACGAGAGAAGATCAAATTCACATCGTAACGGAAGTCGCCAACGTTGTTTCTATGACCTAACGCGATATCGATACCTCTGTTCACCATTTGCCCCAGGTTAATCGCTGGTTGCTGTAATACCGGCTCTGCACCCGTTGGGATACGATTTACTAATAAATCGTTGGTGTTGTTTTGGTAGATATCCAAAGCCAGGTTCCACTTACCATTCAGCATAGATGCATCAATACCAAAGTTAGTGGTTTCTGAAACTTCCCAAAGGGTGGTCAAACTACCAATACGAGCAGGGCGGTAACCCACGTTAGCCGTCGTTTGTGCGCGACCAATATCGTAGAAAGAAGAACCGACATTACCTGAAAAGGTAGTAAACTGGTTGTTCGCACTTACATTATCGATACTACCCATCTGACCCCAGCCACCACGTAGCTTTAAGTCATCTAACCAATCCACACCTTGTAGGAATGGCTCTTCAGACAGACGCCAACCAACACCAAAGGCAGGGAAAGTACCAAAGCGTACCGCTTCTGCAATTTTAGACGTTCCGTCGCGGCGTACGGTTGCGTTAAAGATGTACTTATTGTTCAATTGGTAATCTATCCGACCAAATACAGAGAATAATCTTTCCTCCGTTGGAGCGTAAGCGTAAGCATTCGGCGTAGGGAACTGATCCGTATTCAGGTTGATGAAGTTAGGATCTTCGAAATCGAAGGTGTTGGTAGACACCCCAAAACCGTAACCCTGAAATTTAATAGCTTCTGTACCAGCCAGGAACTTTAGGCTGTGGTTATCATTGATGGTCGTGGAATACGTCGCGGTATTTGTCCAAGTCCAGCTTAGGTTATTATTATTATTAGTTCCGTAAGCAGTAATACCAGTGTTTTCCGAGTTCTCATAGGTCTTGTAGGTATAGGCTTCATTGTAGAAGTTACCAAAATCAACACCAAAAGAAGACCGAACGGTAAGTCCTTCAATAGGCTCAACTTCGGCAAAAGTATTACCAAATAAACGCCAGTTGCGACTGACATCATCGGCATCCCGTGAAAGGAAAGCTACGGGGTTACTTGCGTTACCTGATTCACCCACGGCGTTACCACCGAAGCCTCCGCCCAGGTCATTAACTGGAATATAGGGTACATAACGGTACGCCCAACCCCAGGCACCACCTTCACCGCGTGTACGGTTACCACGATTTCTTTCGTTGATAATTTGTAAGTTTTCTCCGATTTTCAACCAGTTGGTTGGCTTGAAAGAAGTGTTCAAACGCACGGAATAGCGACGATAATCGGTAAACTTAATCGCACCCTCCTGATCAAAGAAGTTAAAGCTGGCAGAATAAGTAGCCGTTTCCGTACCACCCGATACATTTAATTGGTGCTGTTGAATCGGTCCCGTCTGGGTGATTTCATCAAACCAATTCGTACCCGGACTGGTCTCCATGATTTGATAGGGTTGGCTGAAGTTAGAAATGTCATACAAAGCCAGGTTAGCCCGTGGATCATTAGCGGAAACACCACCCTTGAAACCCGGACTAGTTACAATGCGATCAGGAATAGAGGCATTATTCATCTGTCCAAATACCGGATGGATAAAGCTGGAAGCTTGTGAGCGCTGCAGGTAATCCAGGTACTGCTCGGTGTTGATTACATCCAGAAAGCTCCTTTCGGGTACTTGTGTAGCACCGTAGAAACCATCGTAAGAGATATTCACCTTACCGGCTTTACCACCCTTAGTCGTGATAATGATTACCCCCTGGGCAGCACGCGCACCATAGATAGAAGCCGCAGTTGCATCCTTTAATACCTGCATAGAGGAAATATCGGCGGGGTTAATCGTTCCCGGATCCTTGGTAGGTACTCCGTCGATAACGTACAGCGGGCTAGAGTTACCAAAAGAGGTAAATCCGCGAATACGTACTTTAGCACCCTCACCAGGTGCACCGTCACCGGATACCGTTACACCGGCCGCACGTCCCTGCAGTTGCTGGGCAACGTTGGCAGAAGGCGTGGTCAGGGCATCCTCAGTGTTAACTACTCCTACCGAACCGACGATATCGGCTTTACGCTCGGAAGAATAACCTGTAACGACCACCTCAGACAATGTCTCACTGGACTCAGAGAGTGCAATATCGATACTGGTTTGGTTGTTAACGGGTACTTCTTGGGTTTCAAAACCTGTGTACGATACGACCAGAACGTCATCTCCGCTTACATTAATGGAAAATGAACCATCCAGATCTGTAACCGTACCTGTACTGGTACCCTTAATCAGGATACTGGCGCCAATAAGTGGCTCGCCTTCTGAAGCAGAGGTGATCGTACCGGTAAGCGTTTGCTGCGCAAAGCCCACGGTAGCACTCATCAGAAGAATTAAAATTGGAAGTAACAAATGTCGTTTCATAAACTCATGCTTAGTTTAAATAAATTTAGTGAAAATTAATACGCAACGAGGTCTTTTCATCCTCGTTTTACAATGCTTTTACACACTGTTGTATACTAATCAGGGCCTTCCTTTTCAAAGCAATAGCTATTTGGCAATTGATTGAGAATAAGGCCTAGAACAGTTTAGTTGGTATAAATTGGCTTAATGATATTGGATAATCTATGTATAATCGCTTTCAAAGTCAGGGCTACATGGATCGTTCTTTAACTTAATTATCTTCAGAACTCAATGTAGAAAAAAAATATATTCTGCGCAAACCTAAGCGAAATATATGTTGTTTTTTATTTTTCGATCCTTATTATCTTTTGAATTATATCCTTTCTATACAGAATAGTAACGAGTGAAAGACTGGAATAGCTGCCTGAAGAATAAAGAAGTTCTCTCTGAGAATAGTCAATTAGGGTACTTGTAAACTTTGATTGTTCGCAAATGATGGCCTTTTAGCACCCGTCTTGGATGCAGTCTGTTAGGAAAAGACTTAGGGCCGGCCAATGTAATTTTGGGGCGTAATTTGTTTTAGCTCTTGCCTGACCTTTTCTTCGATGGCTAAATCGTCGATAAAATGATGAATATCCTGCTGGCTGACTTGTGCTTTACCCCGGGTCAGTGCTTTTAAGGCCTCGTAGGGCTGGTCAAAACCTTCCCGGCGCAGAATGTTTTGAATGGCTTCGGCTACGACCATCCAGTTGGCTTCCAGATCCGTATTAAGTTTAGCTTCGTTGAGTAATAATTTGTCCAGTCCTTTATGGATGGCTTTAAAGGCGATCAAAGTGTGGGCCATAGGAACGCCGATATTGCGCAAAACCGTACTGTCGGTGAGGTCTCTCTGCAGGCGGGAGATGGGCAATTTATCCGCCAGATGTCCCAGTAGGGCATTGGCAATACCCATATTCCCTTCGGCATTTTCAAAGTCGATGGGATTCACCTTATGTGGCATAGCGGAGGAGCCCACTTCTCCGGCGATCACCTTTTGCTTAAAGTAATCCATTGAGATATAGGTCCAAAGGTCGCGCGCCAGATCAATGAGTATGGTGTTGATTCTTTTCATGGCCTGAAAAAGGGCAGCCAGATTATCATAGTGCTCGATTTGGGTAGTTGGGTAGGACCGCTCCATCTCCAAATACTCGGTCACGAAATTTTTGGCGAAAGCCATCCAGTCCTGATCCGGGTAGGCGACATAGTGTGCGTTGAGGTTTCCGGTAGCCCCACCAAATTTAGCCTTGAAGGGAATCGTTCTTAGCTGGGCCATTTGCACATCCAGGCGCTCCACAAAGACCAGTAGCTCTTTGCCCAGGGTGGTGGGCGAAGCGGGTTGTCCGTGCGTACGCGCCAGCATGGGAATGGTTTTCCAGCCTTCTGCTAATTCTGCCAGCCGGTTGCGGACTAACTGAAAAGCAGGAAGATATACATTATCGGTAGCGTGTTTTAGTAGTAATGGCGTAGCGGTATTATTAATGTCCTGGCTGGTCAGACCAAAGTGGACAAATTCTTTATACGCACTCAGACCCAATTCGTCAAACTTTTCTTTTAGGTAATATTCCACCGCCTTGACATCGTGATTGGTCGTACGCTCAATGACCTTAATTTTCTCGGCCTCTGCTTCGTCAAATCGGTTGGCTACGCGCAGTAGGCCATCCAGTTGCTCCTGATCCACCGAAGCCAGCTGTGGTAAAGGCAACTCACACAGGGCAATGAAGTATTGTACCTCAATAAATACCCGGTACTTGATTAGGGCATATTCTGAGAAATAATCCTTCAGTTCTTTGGTCCTGGAAGCGTAGCGTCCGTCGATCGGCGAAATGGCAGTCAGCATACTGTATATATATGGTGTATTAACCCGGTAAATTACCCAGGCGGTCTAATAAAAGCTCAAAGTTAATATGTTCGTCGATTAATTCAATAGCTCGTTTGGATTTCCAGGGAGTACGAGTGTTAATTTTTACTTCAATCCGACTTACTTTGACTACCGAGCCGTAAGTATCCAGCTTGGTGGTGATAATCGGGATGTTGTGCTCTTTGAAGTAAGGACTGTCCAGGTCGGCCTCATCGTACCACTTGGCGTGTCGTCCGTCGCCGGTCACAATCACTCCGGAAAGGGGAGAGTGATCCAGATTTTTGATCTTGGCGATGTGTTCGACTTTGGCAATCGCATCATTCAGCCTTTTGATACTGGCCACCAGCAGGATATTCTGAAAAGAGGTGAATTCTTCCGGGTCAACCAGCGAGCCGGCCACAATATCTTCTACCCGGTTGTTCATATGCTCTTCGTTGAGGATCACTTTTCCATTTACCGCCTGGCAGACGGTGGCCATAATGGGGAAAGAAAGGGTCTGATCGTAGGGGAGTACCCCTAATAAAGGGATATCCCACTGCCGGAACTTTTTGGACAGGTAGAACTCAATTTCCTCCATTTTGTGAGGTTTCACCTTATTAACGATAATACCCAGGATCGGAACTTTCTTCTCCCGAAACATGGCCAGGCACATGGTTAATTTATCAATGGTCCGGCCAATTCCTCCTTCGACTACCATGATTACGCCGGCATTTAGCATCTTAGCGACGTGTGCATTGGATAGATCCGCTACGCTACCTACACCGGGGTGTCCCGTACCTTCGTAGACGACGATATCATTATTGGCTTTGAAGTGCCTTTCGGCAAAACGGATTCGGTCCTCAAAATCGAATTGATCGGGATCAGAGAGGAACTTTTTGGTGACTCCCTTACCGATGATGACCGGGCTATGGATATCCGGGGCAATGTCAAAGCCGATGACTTTTGAAAAAAGTACGGCGTCTTTATCGGCGATCATGCCGCCAAAGTTGATGTGCTTTTGACCGACGGGCTTACAATAACCCGTTTTAAAGCCCCGATTGACGAGATTGGCGACGAGGCCAAGGGTGGAGGTGGTTTTTCCGACGTGCTGGCCCGTGGCCGCTACATATATTGGTTTCATTTATTATTTTTTCTGAGGAGGAATCTGCCCCCACGTTTATTTTTGGGTGTAAAAGGATTTTAATTTTGTCTTGGTAAGGGGTATATGGTGTTGTTTTGAATATGGGGGGAAGTTCTGGAATAAACCAAATGCGTGCCCTTAGGCCCGTCTGCCTGCCGACTGGTACGCAACATGGATAGAAAATGGGCTTCCCTTTAGCACCATTTTTTGTAAAAATACAAATATAAACGATTCCGTCGACTGGAGGAAGAAATACAGAAGGGGAGGTCATTTATCCGGGCTTATCTTTCTTTTCGCCCCGATGGTAAAAAAAAATGGCTACTTTTGCCCTTCTGGAAAAAAGTTTGCAAGCACTGACCATTGCCTTTAAATTTGCTTTTTATTCAGAAAAACAGTTTTTTATACCCTGCTATGAACTTCTGAACCTGGATGCTGTATAAATACAGTATTAAAGTGCTTGAAAGTTAATTAATTACGACATAAATAAACTCCTATGCCAAAAAATCTGCTAATTGTGGAGTCGCCGGCCAAAGCGAAAACCATCGAAAAATACCTGGGTAAAGATTTTACCGTGAAGTCGAGTTATGGCCACGTCCGCGACCTGGATAAGAGCAATAATGCAGTCGATATTGAAAATGATTTCGAACCGAAATACGTCGTCTCTCCCGATAAATCTAAATTAGTTGCTGAATTAAAGAAGCTGGTTAAAAAAGTAGATGAGGTATGGTTAGCAACGGATGAGGACCGGGAAGGAGAAGCCATCTCCTGGCACCTTTGCGAGGTTTTAGGCCTCGACCCTAAAGAAACCAAACGCATCGTCTTTCGGGAAATTACCAAACCGGCTATCAAAAACGCTATTACCAAACCCCGCACCGTCGACTTAAACCTGGTGGATGCCCAGCAGGCCCGGCGTATCCTGGATCGACTGGTAGGTTACGAACTATCCGAAGTGCTATGGAAAAAAGTACGCGGAAAACTCTCCGCGGGACGGGTGCAATCGGTAGCCGTAAAACTGGTGGTAGAACGCGAAAAAGAAATCAACGATTTTAAAATTGAGTCTTTCTTCCGCATCAATGCCATTTTTAAAGTAAGAAATGAACAGGGGACCTGGGTGGAATTAAAAGCCGATCTCTCCAGTCGCTTTAGTTCTGAGAAATCGGCGTTAGATTTTCTTAATAAATGTGTGGGGGCTACCTACACCATAGAAGATATTCAGGTCAAACCCTTAAAACGCCGACCCACCGCTCCTTTTACTACTTCTACTTTGCAGCAGGAAGCCAGCCGAAAACTGGGTTTTGCGGTAAAAAGGACCATGAGTGTAGCCCAAAAGCTTTACGAAGCGGGGATGATCACTTATATGCGTACCGATTCGGTGAATCTAAGTGAAACGGCCCTAAAGGCCATTGAGGACGTGGTCAAAAAAGAGTATGGCGATAAATATCATAAGCAAAGGCGCTACAAGGGGAAATCCTCTAATGCACAGGAAGCGCACGAAGCGATCCGGCCGACCTATTTTGAGCGGCAATCGGTCAGTGGGCACCGCGACGAACAGCGGCTCTATGAGCTGATCTGGAAGCGAGCCGTTGCTTCCCAAATGGCAGAGGCAATACTCGAAAAGACAACCGCCAAAATTGGTATTTCTACCGTGCCGGACACCTTTTTGAAGGCCGACGGTGAAGTACTGAAATTCGATGGTTTCCTGAAGGTTTACCTGGAGTCAAAAGACGATGATGACGAAGAAGAAGCAAAGGGTATCTTACCTCCCCTAAAGGTAGGGCAGGAGCTCAATCTTAAGAATATGACCGCCACGGAGCGTTTTACCCGTCCACCTTCGCGCTACAGTGAAGCCTCGCTGGTTAAGCAAATGGAGGAACTGGGTATTGGGCGTCCTTCGACCTATGCACCAACCATTAGTAAAATTATGGAACCCAAGCGGGGGTACGTGGTCAAAGAAAGTCGCGAAGGTACTCCCCGGGACTATATGGTACATACCCTGGCTAGCGACAAAGTCAGCAGCAAAAAGGATCAGGAAAACACTGGTGCGGTCAAGAATCGCCTTTTTCCTACCGATATGGGTATGATTGTTTCCGATTTCCTGGAAGATCACTTTGACGATGTGATGGATTACGGCTTTACCGCCGAGATGGAAGAAATATTCGACGACATCGCCGAAGGAAAGATCAAGTGGCAGACCATGCTGAAGGATTTCTACTTTCCTTTTCACGAAGTGGTAGCAGAAACCATTGATAAGGCGGATCGTCCCACCAACGATCGCATCCTGGGCACAGATCCGGAAACCGGACGTACCGTACTTACCCGGATGACCCGTAATGGTCCCGTGGCACAGATCGGTGCTCCGGACGAATTACTGCCCGATGAAAAACCGAAATACGCCAATCTGCGGCACGGGCAGTCCATTAACACCATTACCTTTGAGGAAGCCATGAAACTCTTCGAACTGCCCCGTGATATTGGGGAGTACAAAGGGGAGGAAGTATCCATCGGGATTGGTCGCTATGGACCTTACGTACGCTTTGGGGATAAATTCGTTTCTATTCCCAAGGGAGAAGATCCCATTGAATTGAGTAAGGAGCGCGCCACAGAACTGATTGACGAAAAATTAAAAGAAGAAGCGCCGATTGCCCACTATAAGGAGAAGCCCATTACCAAGGGTAAAGGACGCTTTGGTCCTTATCTGAAGTGGAATGGCCTTTTTGCGAATGTACCTAAGCGCTACGATTTTGATAATCTCACTGAAGACGAAATTTTCGAATTGGTGAAAGCCAAGGAAGAAAAAGAAGCCAACCGCTATATCAAGCGGTGGGAGGAAGACAATATCGCATTGGAAAACGGACGCTGGGGGCCCTTCATTCGCTTTAAGCGAAAAAGCGTAAAATTGCCGAAGATTGATGATAAGCGCATGACCCCCGAGCAGGCAGCAGAATTGAGTCTGGAAGATATCAAAAAGTATATCGAGGCAGAAATACCTAATGCTTTTGCGAAAGCGAAAAAAGGCAAGAAGAAAACAACCAAGAAGAAAAAATCAACGACAAAAAAATCAAAATAAATGGCAGATCAACCCAAGCAAAATAAGCTAAACATAGAATTACCGGAAGATATCGCCGAGGGCACCTATTCTAACCTAGCGATTATCTCTCATTCACACAGCGAGTTCATTCTTGATTTTGTACGTATTTTACCCAATGTACCTAAGGCCAAAGTAAAATCACGGGTGATTCTGACGCCTACCCACGCCAAGCGCTTATTAAAGGCCCTTAACGACAATGTTCAAAAATACGAGGCCCAGTTTGGACCCATTAGTGGGAATGACAATCCTCAAATGCCGCCAATGTCTTTTAATACACCGAAGGCGCAGGCCTAAATAAAAAAACGTGGGCACCTAGTATTCAGGTAGCCCACGTTTTTTTATGGCCGTAAATCCGTATGGTTAATTGACGAAATTGACCAACTCTATTTCAAAAATGAGTACCGCGTTGGGCGGAACACCATTGGAGCCGTAGAAGCCATAGCCCAGGTTGGAGGGAACAATTAGCATCGCTTTTCCGCCCTTTTTCATTTTGGGAATACCTATGCGCCATCCCGTAATGACTTGCTGCAGGTTAAATTCACGCGTGTTTTCTCCGGGGGTTTGATCAAAAATGGTGCCGTCGATAAAGTAACCCTTATAACGGACCTCCACATTGGCATTACCCACGGGAGAATCACCAGAACCCTCTTCCTCGATAATGTAGAATAGTCCCGTTTGATCTTCGATGGCGTCCAGGTTATTTTCATCCAGGTATTCCATAATCTCTTGCCGGTTACGCTGGGAGATAGTCAATTGTTCTTCACAACTCCAGGTCAGTAGCGGGAGTGCCGCCAAAATAAATAGATAACGCTTCATAATTATTTTTTTTGTGTACAGGGAACTAGAGGCAAAACTACAGTTTTTATACCAACTAATGTAGCTAAGAGTTTGATAAAATCACTACTTTGGCCGAAGTAATTTCGTCAGCTACCGTACCCAAATCGAAAATTTAACTGATCATCAATGACTAATAAAGATATCGCGAAATCCTTTCAATTGCTGGGGGATTTAATGGAACTACACGGGGAAAACAGCTTTAAAATCCGTTCCTATCAGAATGCTTACCGGACGATTCGGCGATTACCGGAGCCGCTTGCCGAAATGAATACGGAAGATATCGCCTCGATTAAGGGGATTGGTAAGGCCATTCTGGGGAAAATCAATGAATTATTGGAGGGAGGTACAATGACTACCCTGGAACGCTATAAAAGCCAAACCCCGGAAGGTGTACAGGAAATGTTGAAAATCAAGGGCTTTGGGCCCAAAAAGATCAAGGTGATTTGGGAAGATCTGGGCGTGGAATCGATTGGAGAGCTGCTTTACGCCGTCAATGAAAATCGACTGATCGAACTGAAGGGTTTTGGGGCTAAGACCCAGGAGGATCTGCGCCAAAAACTGGAATATTATCAAAAGACCAGGGATCAGTTTCACTACGCGACCCTTTTGGCGGAAGCCGAGCAGCTGATTAGTGTGATTAAACAAAAAATACCCAAACTTAAGGTCGCTACTACTGGTGCCTTGCGTCGTGCGGTCAATACCTCAAACGCAGTAGAATTATTGGTGGGCCCCTCGGAAGATATAGAAGCAAAATTAGCTGGGCTATTTACAGACTGGGAGCCCGTAGCGGACAATATATACCGAGCGAAAAGCGAACGTGATTTCCCGGTCCATATATTTTTGACCACACTGGAAAAATGGGGAACCGCTCAGTTCAAATGGAGTACTTCGGAGGCTTTTTTGCAAGCGCTGAATTTGGAAGAGGTGCCGGCAGCCCCCGATGAGGAAGCGGTATTCGAGGGACTCGGTTTGCCCTACATCGCGCCAGAACTGCGAGAAAACACTTGGGCACTGGAATTAGCCCGTCATCAGGATTTACCAGACTTATTAGAAGTAGAGGATATTAAAGGCGTGGTGCATAGCCATTCGACTTATAGTGATGGCTTGCAGAGTCTGGCCGAAATGGCGGAGTACACCCGAGCGCAGGGTTACGAATATCTGGTGATTACCGATCACTCCAAGTCCGCTTTTTATGCCAATGGTCTGAGTGCAGCGCGTGTGCTTCAACAATTTAAGGAAGTGGAGGAACTGAATCAGCAGTGGACAGATTTCACCATTTTGAAAGGGATAGAGAGTGATATATTATCCGATGGCTCTTTGGACTACGAAGACGATTTACTGGCACAATTCGAAGTGGTGATTGCCTCCGTACACAGCAATTTGCGTATGGATGAAGCCAAAGCCAATCAGCGCCTGTTGAAGGCTATTGAAAACCCTTACACCCATATCCTCGGTCATCCAACGGGGCGCTTGCTGCTTTCCCGTAAGGGGTATCCCATCGATCATCAGTTGATTATTGATGCCTGTGCTGCCAATGGAGTAGCTATTGAACTCAACGCCAATCCCTACCGCCTGGACCTAGATTGGAGTTGGATTCCTTACGCGCTGGAGAAAGATGTCCTGATTTCCATCAATCCGGATGCACACAGTACGCCGGGTATACACGATATCAAGTATGGGGTGGCCTCCGCTCGTAAAGGAGGGCTTACGGCGGCTGCCTGTCTTAATGCCCGTTCGCTGGAAGCATTTAAAGCCGCATTAAAATAGTTTGGCGGGCATGCAAAGTTGCTTTATTGAATTAAAGTAAGTGTTCAATATTATCTATACCTTATTTCAGACCCTTTTGGGCTTCCACTGCGTCAAAAAGCCTCGCTGACGCGCTGTGTGTTGCCAAGGGCTCAGTGAGGAGTTTTTAAACAACTTCACTTATAACAAGTCATTAACAATTATTAGGGACTCGTTCATTTTAATAAAGCGGCCTTTTTTTAACTTTGCTGCGGGTTAAGAAAAAAGCACTTGATTCAAACCCGATCAAAGAAAACAATGTTAATCAAACAAACTAAAATTGTAACCATGCAAATCAAAACACTAATTTTCGCTTTTGCTGCGGTATTGATGGTCGCTTCTTGCCAGAAAGGCAATAACGATGTTCGTCAGGAAGCCCGTGAATCAATCACGTCGACAGCACCTAACAACAACATTCAGTCTGCGGTACAGTCTCCGGCTACGCCAACGGGTCCGACGACGACTATGACTTTTGAAGAAGATCGCTTCAACTTCGGTACAGCAATTGAAGGAGAGAAAGTATCTCACACTTATACTTTTACTAACACAGGTGACGAGCCCCTGATTCTGAGCAACGCCAGAGGTTCTTGTGGTTGTACCGTGCCTAAATGGCCAAGACAGCCGATTCAACCAGGTGAATCTTCTGATATCGTCGTAGAGTTCAATACGAAGAACAAGGTAGGACAGCGTAGCCAAAAGGTAACGATCACTGCCAACACCAATCCGCCGGAATCCTTTATCTACCTGGATGGCCAGGTTGAAAAGCCAGCTGGCGGACAAAACGTACAGGTGAACTAGTAAGTAATTGTCGAGTTCTGGGTTTATGAATGGTGGAATAAATAATTCGGTCATTCGGAATACAGCAATTCAACAACTAAAAAAGAGTCGGTAGAAATTAAACTTTTCTGTCGGCTCTTTTTTTATTTGTTACTTTTGGTAAAACCATAAACACAACGGATGAAGAATTATCTGTCCCTCATCAAATTCAGCCATACTGTTTTCGCCCTGCCTTTTGCTTTACTGGGCTTCTTTTTAGCGACGCTTCACTACGGCAGGCAATTGAGTTGGCCGCTTTTTATTTTGGTTTTGCTGTGCATGGTCTTCGCCCGTAGTGCCGCGATGGCTTTTAATCGTTATCTGGATCGGGACATCGATGGGCAGAATCCAAGGACGAAAATTCGGGAGATTCCCGCCGGGGTGATTACACCGCGCTCTGCCCTGATCTTTGTGATTGGCTCTAGTGCCCTGTTTATACTGACTACCTGGTTTATCAACCCGCTTTGTTTTTACCTCTCTCCAGTGGCACTATTGGTCATACTGGGCTACAGCTATACCAAGCGCTTTACTTTTTTATGTCATTTTATACTGGGCCTGGGGCTATCCCTGGCACCCATTGGGGCCTACCTGGCGGTCAGTGGAGCATTTGCCCTGATTCCGGTATTGTATTCCGGAGCAGTCTTGTTGTGGGTGTCAGGCTTTGATATTATCTACGCTTTACAGGATGATGAATTCGATAAATCCCTGGATTTACATTCGGTGCCTGTGAAGTTAGGACGACGGAATGCGCTGCGGTTGTCGACCTTTTTGCATATTCTTTGCGCTGGCTTAATCATCGCGGCAGCGGTCCTCTTACAACAAGAATATTTGGTCTTTTCGGCTATTCTCTGGGTAGCCACCGGTATATTCATCGCCCTGCTTTTTTATCAGCATACCCTGGTCAAACCGCAGGACCTCAGTAAGGTGAATATTGCTTTTTTTACAACCAACGGCATGGCGAGTTTGATCTTTGGTGCATTGGTGATCATAGATATTTTTCTTTAGGAACCGTTTTATGTCGAAGCAGGAGCTTCGCCTTGCATTATTGAATCACAAAAGTCAATTCCCCCAGCGGCCCGTAGGTAGCCCGGTAGCTACCCGTTGCAAAAGGGTACAAGCGACCCAGTGAACCGGTAATGAGAACATCATTTGGGCGAATCTCTTCCCCCATTTCTACTCTTTGATTAATCAGAAAACGCAAAGCCTCCCATTGGTTGCCGAGTGCATCGGCCCCTTTGGCTTCCCCTAGAAGTTGCCCATCTTTATACATTTGGCAAGTCAGGGTGTTTAGGTCTGGTGCCTGGTTAAGGGGCGTAGCGGTGCCGGTGATGAACTGCTTGGCCGCTGCGTTGTGTGCAATGAAGCTCGTCAGTTTGACCTGCTGGATGCTGTCAAAGCCAATGTCCGGTAATTCGATGACGGGATAAACGCTGGCCACCAGTGCTTGTAGACTAGGAAGGTCAGGCACTGAAGTCCGGATGGTTTCTTTGAGGTAATAGCCCAGTTCTACTTCTATGAAAGGTAGGGTATAGGCGGCCGCCAAAATGGTATCTCCGTCGGGTACCCAGCCGGATTTGGGCAGGTAACCCGCCGCGGGATGATCCGTTTGGAGCAGTGCCTGGGAGTTGGGAGAAGTGAGGGCCGCTTTGTAGCCCGCCAAATCATTAGAAGGGTGTTGGGTGAAATAAACCTTCTTTTGGATAATGTAGGCCCCATTCTCTTTGATATCGGAATAAGCCATGGCCAAATCAAATGGTGCGGTCCCCTGGTGGTTGATCATTGCCTGGGTAGCTTGCTCAAGCAAGTCTGCATTTGGTTCATTTTGCCGACAGGCCCCCAGTAAGAAAAGTAATCCAAGTAAGAAGTAATATCGCATAGGTAAAGCTTTTCACCACTAAGATAAGTATTCTTTTGGCGAAAGCCCTCCTAATAAATACGTTCTAAACGAAAGGTGTATTCCCCGAATCGGTCATAGGCTTCAATACGGAGCACATTGCGACTCAGGCGACGTACCTCACCGATGTAAGAAAAGCTTTCAAAGCCCCGGTCATCGTAAAAATACATATCCAGGAAAAACTCAGTATCGTCGTTCCGGCCACCGCCGCGCTGGGCAAACACCTCCCATTCACCCCAGTAAGTAAAACGCTCGCTGGCATCGTCGTAGCTGGCCTCGAAATTGGGATAAAATTCAATAATATCACCGGCGTACTCGTTATAAATATTATCTCGAAAGAGAGCGCCATTGTCTTTGAAGAACGCCCGATCAAAGGCCCAGCGGCCGATCAAGCGGTCTTCTTTACGGTCAATGCGGTAATCAAGCGAGCAGGAACTCAGCAGTACGGAAAGCAACACGAAAGAAAGAATCGTCCTCATGGTTGTGATGGTTTGGTGAACAAAAATGAAGGCATTTTCATACTAACCAGATGCACTCAAAATACGATCTCCCCCATCAGCCTGCCGGGTTTCTACGGTACTTAGTAGAACCTTAACCTATGTTAAGTAATTGGCCAGAGATATGTTAAGGTTAAAAAAGTCTAAAGATTAATCGGCCAGTAAGGGTTCGCCCAACATAGCTTCTACTTTTTCTTCCACTTCCGAAAGAGAATCGGTCAACTGTTTGAAGGAATCAATGACATAATAGGATTCCTGTATGGTATCGATGCGGAAGTCGTGCTCAAAAATTTCATCAATGTCGTAGTCAAATTTTATCGAGCGCTCACTTAGGGAATGCAGGGTTTCATCTTTTGAAGAGATAATGCCCGCACCGTAAATTTTTAAGCCGTCATCATTGCGGATTAAACCAAACTCAATGGTGAACCAGTATAAACGTTGTAGTTTGGTGATGATGTCTTCGTGCTCCACGCAACGCAGGGCCAGTTGACCGAATTTGTGAAAGAAGTCGGTATAGTCTTCGTTACTCAACAAGGGCGTGTGGGCGAAAACATCGTGAAACATATCGGGCTCTTCCAGGTAATCCAGCTCTTCCATGGAGCGCAGCCAGCAAGTCGCCGTAAATTCTTTGCGGGAAAGGTGTTGAAAAAATTCCCGGGCAGGGGCCAGGTTCTCCACGGTATGTAGCTTCCAGCCCGTAGTTTGAGCCAGCACTTCATTCACCTTTTTAAAATTGGGGATTTCATCCGCATTAAAGCCAACGGTGTCCAGTGCTTCCAAAAACTCTTCGGAAACTCTTCCCCGGAGGTATTCCATTTGGCGGGTATACAGGATATTCCAAACCTTAAAATCTTCGGCGGTGTAGTTACTGTAGATCTGTTTTTTTGGTTTTATTCTCATGGCAAAGGCTTTGGTTTAGGATACAACTTCTAAATAAATATACATGAAACGAACGTTTGTTCGTATAAAATCGGGTGATTTTTTTGGAAGTGAGGAACCTACGCCTGGCCGGGACCCTTATTTCAGGGCGATTTTCAGTACATCCGCAAAGTAATCGGCAAAATGTACTTCGATACCTTCCTTGACATGGTCGGGTAGTTCCTCCCAATCGGGGCGATTATCCTCGGGGAAGATGAGCTTATCAATTCCCACTCGTTTGGCCCCCAGTGTTTTTTCTTTTACGCCGCCGATGGGTAGGACTTTTCCCGTAAGGGTAAGTTCACCCGTCATGCCTATGTCTTCTCGTACCGCTCTGTCGGTGGCAAGAGAGTACAGCGCCAGGGCCATCGTGATACCTGCTGATGGGCCGTCTTTGGGGGTTGCCCCGGCTGGCACGTGCAGGTGTACGCGATGTTTGTCAAAATAATCATTTTCTTCTTCTGCCAGTTGGGATTGAACAAAACTATGGGCGATTTGGGCAGATTCTTTCATTACGTCGCCCAGTTGCCCGGTGTATTTGAAGCCACCTTCTTTTTTAGGTAGTCCATTTGCCTCTACGTAAAGCGTAGTCCCACCCATAGAGGTATAGGCAAGACCTAAGGCTACACCCGGTATATCCTGATTATAGAGTTTTTCTTTTCGGAAATTGGGTTTACCAAGATAATCCCTGATGTGATCGGCTTCTACCTGAAAGTCGAAGTTATCTGCCTCCGCCTGTTTGAGGGCTACTTTGCGGATTACCTTTCGGATTTGTTTCTCGAGATTACGTACGCCGGCTTCCCGGGCATAGTCTTCGATCATCAGAGCGATGGCCGCTTCGGTAAATTGGATTTCGTCGCTTTCGAAACCGTGCTCTTCCAGTTGTTTGGGGATGAGATACTGTTTGGCAATTTCAATTTTTTCAGCCTTAACATAACCGGCCAGACGGATCACTTCCATGCGGTCGAGTAGCGGTCCGGGGATGGTGTCCAGTTGATTAGCGGTAGTTACAAACAAAACATTGGACAGATCAAAAGGAATATCCAGATAATGATCTAGAAAGGAGTCGTTCTGTTCGGGGTCTAAAACCTCTAGCAAAGCAGAGGCTGGGTCTCCCCGAAATCCCGTTCCGATTTTGTCAATCTCATCCAGCATGATCACCGGATTAGAGGCTTCCACCCGTCGCAGGGCCTGTATGATCTTACCGGGCATGGCTCCGATGTAAGTTCTTCGGTGTCCCTTAATCTCCGCTTCGTCGCGCATACCTCCCACCGAAAAGCGAAAGAAAGGGCGATTCAGCGCATTGGCAATCGACTTTCCGACGGAGGTTTTACCTACCCCCGGTGGGCCCACCAGACATACGATAGAACCCGATACCTTGCCCCGCTTAATCAGGGTGCTGAGAAACTCCAGGATTCTCTCCTTGACTTCATCCAGGCCGTAGTGGTCTTCATCCAGCATTTTACGGGCAGACTTGATATCATTGTTGTCTTCGGTATGAATCCCCCAGGGCAGATCGGCGATGGTCTCTAAATAATTACGGGTGACATTAAAGTCTGGAGATTGGGCATTGAGGGTCTTAAGTTTTTCTATTTCCAGTTTAACCACTTTGAGGGCTTCCTCCGAGAGGTCTTTTTCGGCCAATTTTTTCTCAATTTTCTCAATTTCGGATTCGCCTTCTTCTTTTTCCATGCCCAGCTCCCGCTTGATGGCCTTCAATTGCTCTCGCAGAAAGTATTCCTTTTGCTGTTTATTGACTTTCTCCTCGATTTGCTTACTGATCCGTTGTTGAATTTTGGCAATTTCGAGTTCTTCTTTGATTAGTTTGAGCAGGTGTTCTGCCCGTTTATGCAGGTCGAAGGTTTCGAGTAATTCTTGTAACTCTTCGGCATCACTAGAGAGTAAGTTACTGATCACGTCCATACTCCTGCCCGGAATTTCCTGGTTGAGTTCGTTAACGACCATATTGACCTGCTCCTTAAATAAGGGGTTCAATTTGAGCAGCTCCTTGATCTCCGAACTAATTGCCAGCATGTAAGCTTTCAGGTCTTGGCCTGGTTTATCCTTGGGATCCTGATGTATCTTGACTTCCCACCTTAGTTGTGGTTCGATGAGTAGGGTTTTATTTTTGGTAAAGCGGGCAACGGGCTTGCCCAGTACCTGAATCGTTCCGGGAGAAACCGGGACCAGCCGGATGATTTCGTAAACGGTTCCCACTTCGTAAAACTCGGACTGGCTGTAGTCTTCTTCGTTATATTCTTTGGTGAGCGCTAAACCTATATACCCATCTTCCTTTTCAAAAGCATTCTTAACCGCTTTGATCCGCTGGTTCCCGGTAAAGGTAAGGGGAATAGCCATACCCGGGAATATTGGACGTTGCGTCAGTGGAAGAATGGTAAGACGATTGGGGATCACGGGTTCTACGATTTGTAGAGAAGCATCATCCATGGTCTCAATAATATCTTGTGCGTCTATTTGATCGGATGTATCCATAAGTGAAAGTGTTTTCATTAGCTATATGTCCATACTAAACAATACCTGCGCCAATTGGATCAATGTAGGCAAGAAAGTGGCCTAATTTACAGGTCGTAGGCTTTGTTGATGTCAATATGGCTTAATTGGCAAAGGTGAGGTGTCATAATGGCGTGTATTTCAGTCGGCTTTCGCAAAATAAATATTGCCGCTGCTCTTAAATACTCTGTAATCTAAATTTCTAAGTATTTTGAAAGTCATCTTTTTGTCCATTATTGCGTTGCGTACTCACCTTTGTAGCTAGACGAAGAAAGGGAATTCAAGGGGCCCTTTCTGAAGTAACGAGGCTCCGCCGCGCCTTATCTTGAACAAAAATCTGAGGTTTCAAAATACACATTAACTTAAATTACAGAGTATTAAAAGTAGCTTCATCAATATTCCTTATATTTACCGCCTATGAAAAAAATCATACTCAAATCTAAACGGGATGCTTCCATCAGGCGTCGACACCCCTGGGTTTTTTCCGGTGCTATAAAAACGCAGATCGGGGCACCGGAAGATGGAGATACCGTAGCGGTTTATAATAATAAAGAGCAGTTTTTGGCGGCCGGTCATTTTCAGAAGGGTAGTATTATGGTGCGGCTGCTGACCTTTGAGGAGGAATTGATTGATGGAGCTTTCTGGCAAAAAAGGTTTCGTGAGGCTGTGGTGTATCGGGAAGCTGTCGGTATTTTATCCTTATCGGAGACCAACTGTTTTCGTCTGATCCACGCGGAAGGGGATGGCTTGCCGGGGCTGATTATTGATGTATACGGAAGTACGGCGGTCGTTCAATGTCACAGTATCGGTATGTACCGGGCTTTGGAGGAGATCGCAACGGCCCTGCGCGAAGTACTGGGAGACCGGATAAAAACAATTTATCAAAAAAGTAAAGACACTTTGCCCGGCGGATTTGCCGCTGGACTTGAAGACGGTTTTTTACTGGGTGAGTCAGGGAACGATACCGTAAAGGAATACGGCCACTTATTTAAGATAGATTGGGTAGCCGGCCAAAAAACGGGTTTCTTTTTGGATCAGCGGGACAACCGCAAACTGCTGGCTCAATACGCCAAAGGTAAGAAGGTACTGAACACTTTTTGTTATACCGGGGGTTTCAGTATTTACGCCTTGCAGGCGGGCGCCCGGCGGGTCGATTCGGTAGATGCCTCCGCAACGGCTATGTCCTTAACCGAAGAAAACGTGCGTTTAAACGGGTTTGGGGAGCAGCACCGGAGTTTTACGGATGATGTAATGTCTTTTTTCAAATTGGCAGATACGGATTACGAGTTAATGATTGTGGATCCACCGGCTTTCGCCAAAAGTATGAAAAAGCGACACAATGCCATACAGGGATATAAACGGTTGAATGCCAAAGCCCTCAGCCTGATCAAATCGGGTGGGGTCTTGTTTACTTTCTCCTGCTCGCAGGTAGTAGGCCGGCAGTTATTTCAGGATACCATCGTAGCGGCTGCCCTGGAAGCAGGACGGCAAGTCCGGATTATGCACCACCTTGGACAACCGGCAGACCATCCAGTGCGTTTGTTTCACCCCGAGGGCAGTTATCTGAAAGGATTAGTGCTCTACGTAGAATAAAGTCTAAGCCGATCCAAAATGGAAAAAATCAAATACCCGCTCGTTTACTTTAAGCTGGATGAAGACAAATACCTCGGGAAACTGGTCGGTACCGAGTATGAGGCTATGGCGCCTGATTTGGATCGCCTCAAACTAAAGATTTTAAACCATTTGAAGCGAGAGTATCGTAAGTATCGCGATTATCCGGATGTTCGCTTACGCAAAGCCCGTATAAAGATCCTGAACGTGGCTTACCGTCCGGCTTTTCGGAATAATTCAGGGGTTTATCCCCTGCCATATAGCTTAAATGTCCCGGTTCCCGCAGTTTATGGAGAGACTATTTATGGGTATTACGAATGTTACTTACCCCTGTTTGGTGGAGGGTTTCCCTATTATGAATCCAAACACCTCGAACCGCTGGCTGTCCATCAGGCCAATGCTTATCTTAATCATATGCAGCCAGAGCGCATCTATCAATTGATGCGTTACAGTAAGCCGCTCCTGGATTTCATTCTGCTGCGCGTAAAAGATGACGATGAATTTGAATGGGAGAATACCGCTTACCGCAAAGATTTTGAGACCCTAAATCGCCTGGCAGATCGCTATCCTTTTCCGAAGGCAGTACAAAAAGCGCTGACAAAGGGGCCAGATGCGGCCTGGGAGCGAGAAAAAGAAGTCGATGAAGTCGTAGAGAAAATGATTCAAACCCGCTCCAATCTTATCATTGTCGGAGCGCCGGGTAGTGGTAAGTCGGCCGTTTTGCAACAGGCCATAAAGAGAGCGATCAGCCGGACGCGCTCCTGGAGTTATGATCTGACCTTCTGGCGCATTCTGCCACAGCGGATTACGGCCAGTACAAAGTATCTGGGTGAGTGGGAAGAGACGGCTGAAAAAATCGTACAGGAGCTAGAGTCGGCAAAGGGTATACTCTGGGTCGTTTCTCTGATTAAATTGCTGGAGATTGGCGGGGCTGGTCCTGAAGATAGCGTAGCCGCTTTTTTTCGCCCTTATTTACAGCAGGGGAAATTACAAATTATCAGTGAGGCTACCCCCCAAGAATTGGAAAGTATGCGGCGATTGTTGCCGAGCTTTATCGAATCTTTTCAGATCATTAATTTGCAACAGCTCAGCGAACAGAATATACATGCGATTCACGCGCAATTTGTCGCTTATGCAAAAAAGAATATGCGGGTAGAGGTAGAGGATGCTGCTGTACGTACCGCTTATCAGTTATTGAATCAATATTATCCCTACGAGCATTTTCCGGGTAAGGGAATTAGGTTCCTCAGTAAGTGCATCAGCAAGGTACAACTGGCACAAGGGACACGGGTGAATAAAGAAAAAGTGATAGAAACCTTTGTCGAAGAGACCGGAATGCCCGAACTTTTTTTAAGGGATGATCAGCATCTGGATGAAGCGGCCCTCAAGGCCTTTTTTGAACAAAGGATTATTGGTCAGAGGAGTGCGGTAGAGACCATGACCAATCTGGTGAAGGTTTTTAAGGCCGGCTTAAATGCGCCGGACCGCCCCATTGCCACCCTTATCTTTGCCGGGCCTACTGGAGTAGGAAAGACCGCAAGCGCCAAGACCCTCGCGGATTATTTTTTCGGGAAGGGCCAGAAAAAAACCCCTTTGATCCGGGTTGACATGAGTGAATTTCGCCATCCGGGGCAAATTGCCCGCCTGATCGGTGCCGGGAAAGAGACGGGGACCCTGATCAAAGAAATCCGGGAGCGCCCGTTTTCGGTTTTATTGCTGGATGAAATTGAAAAAGCGGATGCCTCTATTTTTGATGCCTTACTAACGGTCTTAGACGAGGGCTTACTGGTAGATGCTTTTGGGCGTGAGACCAACTTTAAGAATACCATCATTATCATGACCTCCAATCTGGGGGCTACCAATCAAAAACCAATTGGTTTGGGAAAGACCAGTAATCAGCAGACTAATTACCAGTCTGCGATTCGGAAAAAATTTCGACCGGAATTCGTTAATCGGATCGATGGCATGGTTATTTTTAACAGTCTCGGCCCAGAAGAAATTAGACAAATCACTTTAAAAGAACTGGAAGCGCTTAAAGAAAGGGATGGTTTTATTAAAAAAAATATCCAGGTTCGATTTTCTGATAAAGTTGTAGAGCACGTAAGCCGGATAGGTTTTGATGAGCGTTTTGGAGCCCGACCCTTACAGCGCGCTATCGAGCAGGTTCTGGTGAACCCGATTGCTAACTGGATCCTGGAAAATAATGAACAGGGAAATTGTCTTTTGTTGGTCGACTTCGACCAACGACTAAGAATAAAGCGCCTGAGCCAATGAGTATAAGCACCCTTGCCCATTTATTACTCATTCTGGTATTCCCGGTGCTGGCCCTGTGGTACCAAAATAGCAGTCGGCTGAGCAAGTGGTTGAGTGCCATTGTACTTTGTTATCTGGTCGGAATTTCCCTGCGCAATTTTACCAGCCTGCCGGTGAATGACGAATTGGCTCAACAGGCTACGGAGTTGAGTATTTTATTAGCTATTCCTTTACTGTTATTTAGCACGCGTTTTAGAACGGCCGGTACCTACATGAAAAAGGGATTACGCGCTTTCATTTTGTGTATTATTGCCGGTTTAATCTGCTGTATCGGTGCCACCTGGCTTTTCCAGAGACAACTTCCGGAAGCCTGGAAAGTAGGGGGGATGCTGGTGGGAATCTACACCGGAGGTACGCCAAATATGCAAGCCATCGGTCTGGCTACCCAGGCACCACAGAACTATATCATTCTGCTGAACGCTGCGGATATTTTTTCCGGAGGGATTTACCTCATTCTGCTGACTTCCGTACTTCCCAATATTCTGGGGCTATTTATGCGGCCATTTAGATCCACAAGTCGGGAGCTTATTGCCCCATCTGGAAAAGAGCCAGAAGAGGTCGAAACTTATGATCTGCGTCAAAAACAATTATGGTATGATTGGGCAGGGGCGCTACTACTGAGTATCGGTGTACTGGTCGTATCTCTGGGGTTGACCTATTTGATCTTTGGTTCCCTGGAGATCGTTGCCTTCATTATGTTGCTATTAACCAGCCTGGGAATTGCCTGTTCTTTTTTTCCCTTTGTACAGCGCTGGCAGTATACTTATGACTTGGGCGAGTATTTTTTATTGGTATTTTGCGTAGCGCTGGGATTACAGGCTGATTTTTCTACCATGCTTAGTGAAGGACAGGTAATCCTGCAATTTACGGCGCTTGCTTTGGCATCGACCATTCTCCTACACCTGTTTTTTTCGGTATTGTTTAAAGTGGACCGGGATACTTTCCTGATTGCCTCCACGGCCGCTTTATACGGACCAGCCTTCATCGGGCAGGTCGCTACCGTAATTAAAAACCGGGAATTGGTATTAACGGGTATGGCACTTGGACTACTGGGCTATGCCGTGGGTAATTATCTAGGTATTGGTTTGGCCGCTTTGCTGCACTGGTGGTTGGTCTAGTACAAGAATAAAGAAAAAGCCAGTATGTAAGTAGGTTGCCCAATTAAATCAAGCAATAATCTGCGTCTTTTTGGGGCGATTTCTTCGTTGCAAAAAGCCTTGGATAGCTAGGCTATCCGCGATTTTTGCGCCTCGAACTAGCCCAAAAAAGCCAGCACCTTATTAC
>DATFKA010000071.1:0-5791 GCA_035268885.1 Saprospiraceae bacterium | reverse complement strand
TTTATGATTTATGACGGCATCTTTTTCACCTACTCTGCGTTAAAAACTGCTACTGGTGTTAACCACACGCAGTTTTTGCCTTGATTAGGCAAAAAATCTGCTCGGTCAAAATCTAAACTTCAATATTGTGAACTACTTATTCCAAAACTCATAATAGGATAATGCTTACTGGATTAATTAATGTGGTTCTGTCGTAATTGGACTCCGGGACCAAATGACTACCTGGCTACCGGTCTTTTTCCGTAAGGATAAAACAATACTCAATACAATGGTCACGATGCGAAAGACATTGGCCCATAGCCCGCCCATAGCGTTTTCACTCATGTCGAATAGGCCCCAGTGAAAGTTCATCAGGAAGTGGAAGAAGATGGGTACCCAGAGGTTGCGATCCCAACTGACGTAGAGCCAGGCAAACCAAAAGCTGCCGAGGAAAGTCACCCCAAATATACCCAGTGCACTAGCCAAATCACTACTCTGGTAGAGGTGTTGTGCTCCGAAAATGATCGCCGGGGCCAGCGCAGCCAGTAGAAAGGGCCACTTTGCCCGATAATACAACTGCCCAAAGAAGAAACCCCGGTAGAGCAACTCTTCCATGAGGGCAGCCAGTACACAGCCGTGCAGAAAGCCGCGCCAGTCCATACTCATTTGCCCCTTCGCCAGGAGGCCATACCCGATCAGCATGGGTAGGGTGCAGAGGAAGGCAAAACGAAAAGCCGTCCATACGGGGCGCTGCAAGCCCCATTCCTGCCCCAGGCTTTTCCAACCGTAGAAAGCCCACAGGAATAATAGGGGCGGCAGGCCCGTCCAAACGACCTGCGACAACCAGCGGCGTAAATCCCAGGGCCAGGATTCGGGGACCAGGCCCAACTCGCGCTGCCAGTCGTAGCCGTAGCTGGCCAGTAAAAAAGTAGCAAAGATCCAGATGAGGAAGACGATTTTCTTTTCCATGGTATCAGTTGTTGAGTTATTGAATGGTTGAATTATAGACAAGGCATGCCTTGTCTGTACGGCATGGGTCAAGTCTACTTAGCAAGGCTGGCGAACTCCTGCTTACCCATCCAGTCGATCATGTGCTCGTAGATAGGTGCCATATCCAATTTATTATCCAGCGTTTCGTGGTAGCGGATGAGTTCCTGGTTGAATTCCGGGAAGCGGTGGAAGCGGCGGTAGTCGTCCATCATACTTTCCAGTTTTTGCATCACGAAGTCGTAGGTACTGCCCTCGAATTGCTCCTGGGCGAAGAGCGCGTACATTCCGAAGGTCATGTATTCATTGAAAGTGCTCATGGCATTGCCGTAGTCGCCATTACTATTCCAGATCGTAATATCCGGGATAGCAGCGTAGATCTGTTGGCGGTAGCGCTCCGAGAAGGGATTCACGTAGTTGTGATCGATCTCTGTAAAGACGATCCGCGAGTAAGCGTATTGCTGGATGATGCGGGCCGTATCCGACAATTTACTCAGATCAATGTTGGTTGGTGTCGAGACAAACATCAAGGCCTGATGAAAACCATCGGGCCCATCGAAGCCCGCCGTATTGTGGAAGCCACCCGTCATCGGGGAGGCGAGGATACGGTAGGAAGCGATGCGGTTGGGGTAACGGGCTTCCAACCATTCCCACATCCGGGGTAAGTCAGCTAGCTGTTCAAAATTGTTGGTGCGCGCCTCGTACTCGTCCTGATTACTTTCGTAAAAAGCCGTAAAATCAGTGGTCTGGATGAAGTCGTTGATCAGCTGACGGTTTTCTGATACCAGGAAGACCCGCTTGGCGAAAGCTTTTGTCAGGATGGGCGAGATGCGATAGTCGCCCGTTTTGCGTAAGCGGTCCTGTGTATCGATTTCGTAGTTCAGGGACTGAAAACGGATCGCAAAATGATTCAGGTCGTAGACCTTGGGCTCCAGGTATTCGTCCAGCTTTTTTACGAGCGGATGATCCTGGAATTCGCCAAAATGCGCCTCGACGGCCGTCTGATAATCAGCGTATGCTTCATCGGTACGGCTGGTGACATTATCATCCTGGCGGAAGGCTGCGGTCAGGGAGCAGGCGATCCACATCAGTTCATAGACCTCCGGATTTTCGACGGTGATTTTTCCCGCGAAGGCTTCCGTATTTTTCACCTGTGGGTAAAACGTGTTGTAAATCTTCTCCTGGAAGCCGTCCGGATTGATTAGATAGGCGCCGCCCAGGAAAAGGATAGGCGTTAGGATAGTAGCGAGTAAGATTCCGGTGATTTTTAGTATTCGTCTCATATCGTGTAGCTTGTTTTTTAATGGTTTGGCTGGTGAGACAAGGCATGCCTTGTCTGTACAGCTAGTAGATTTCGACTGATCCAACAAATCTAAGACGGGAATCACTACGATGCTTGAAAATGAAGCGTTTAGCAAGCTTTAGGGATGAATGGTAAAGGCCCGGGATGAGTGGGAAAGTTACTGGGACGAATGTCAAGCCTGCAGGGCGGCGAGAGTGGCCTTACTACGCGAGCGGGAGACCGGAACGGGGTCGATGGCTTCCGCAAAATGCAGCTTATAGCCCTGCGCATTACCGGTCACTTCCACCACTTTAGTGAGCTGGACCAGGAAGGAGCGGTGTACCCGCAGGAATTGATCCTCGGGGACTTGCTCACCCATGGCTTTGAGGGTGTTGCGGATCAGTTCTTTTTTGATCTGCCCGTCTTTCAGGTAGAAAACCTCGACGTAGTTGGCGGCCGATTGCAGGTAAAGGATGGCTTCGGCGGCTACTTCGAGCTGAGGCTGATCCTGCTCGTCTTTTAAGGTGATGAGGTTCAAACTAGGCTCGGTCTCTTTTTTTGCCGTCAGGCTGATCCGCTGTGCCCCGGTCTGATACTTTTTTAGTCGGCGGATATAATCGAGTAGGATTAGACCGGAGAGGGGAAAAACAGCAATAGTACTACTGATCGTGATGAAAGCGAGTAGGTTACTCCAGCGAAAGGGCTCCCCAAAGAACCAAGTGTTATAGAAAAAGCAGGCTAGAATAGTGACCAAAAAACTTAGCAATACATAAAGGATGTGTTTGCCTACGGTCCACTGCGACTCCCGAAAGAGTCTCGGAAATAATACGGGCACCAGCGCGCGCATCAGCATTAACATCACAAAGACTACAATACCGTAGCCCCAGAGGAAGAGCTCTTTATTGGGATCCTGCCAGGTGTAGGTGTCGCCCGGCTGGAAAGTATTCAGAAACCAACCTACAAAGAGACCAGCCCCCAGGGCTACCAGGAAATCCTGGCGGAAAGAACGCTGGCTGGGATAAGGTTCGGTTAGGAATTGGAGCATGTGTCAATTGTTGAATTATTGAATTGTCGGATTGTTGAATTCAGTATTCGACAAGTCGCAATTGCGCATAAAGTTAAAAAAGAAAATCTGACTTTTATCATTGCATTTCATGGAGAGGTATTGGTTATCAAAAAAACAAATAATGCTTTTCATCAAACTCCAAAGGTTAGGAATAAGACGATAGGAATCAGAATTTTGCCCGGGAAGTGTAGCGTAAAAAATGGCTAAAACAGCGGAAGGCTTTTGTTTCTTTTGGCCAACAAAAGAAAGAGCACTACCTTTGAAAATAAAAAACAATGCTCTTATTCTTTAAGGCTTTACATTTTATTGGTTTTGTGGCCTGGTTTGCCGGTTTGTTCTATCTGGTGCGGATGTTTGTGTACCACGTAGAGTCGAGTGAGCGTCCGCCGGAAGAAGCCAAGGTATTGGTGCCGCAGTACAATCTGATGCAGTGGCGGGTCTACCGCATCATTTGCAATCCGGCGATGATGATCACCTGGGCCGCAGGGATCACTATGATTGTGCTTTACGGGTGGGACTGGTTCAAAATCAGTTACTGGCTGCACATCAAGCTGGTTATGCTGGTGGGCCTGACGGTTTATCACGTCTGGTGTAAGCAGATCATCATCCAACTGGAAAATGGCGATAAGGCTTTCACTTCTTATCAGTTCCGTCTGTGGAACGAGGTGCCGACCTTGTTCCTGGTGATCATCGTTATGCTGGCGGTGTATAAGAATACGCTGAATGGCTTGTGGGCGACCCTGGGCATGATCGGTTTTGGAGTAGCACTGTTCGTTGGCACAAAATTGTATAAGAAGGCGAGGGAGAAGAATCCGAAGGTTTGATAAAGGATAAAGGATTGGGGATAGGAGAATATTATTCCCGAAAATTCCCTATAAAGAGATAATTTTCATCTACACAGGAGTAAAACGGGATGGTGATGCGAACCATTTCTCTCTGATTTGAGTTTATACCCATACGAATGCGAAGAATATCGCTCTGCTAATGGCTACTTTCGAAAAAAAGTCATAAAAGCACTTGCATATATTTGAGAGAGGTATTACTTTTGCACCACTTCCGAAAGGAGTTGGTACAGACCCATGGTGTAATTGGCAACACAGCAGGTTTTGGTCCTGTCGTTCCAGGTTCGAGTCCTGGTGGGTCTACTAGGAAAAATAAAGGTCTTCATCGCTTGCGGTGAAGGCCTTTTTCAAGTATGGTAAAGTTTTTATTTCCGGAATGAACTGGAAGTCTTTGATGTTGTAGGTGAACAATTCTATCTGGTGGACAACAGCACTGGCAGCAATGATGGCATCCGGTATCAGCAAGCCATGACTCAGATTGAATTGATCGATCAATTGGGTAGCCAGTTTTGAAATCTCCACATCGACTTCAATGATATCGTAGTACTTGATTTTTTTCTTCATCTCCCGAAGCTCCTACTTATTGCCCATGCCCTGATACAATTCCATAACCGTAATGCAGGACAGCAGAATATTGTCGTAACCGATACTTTGGAGAGCGGAGATCGTTTGGGTGTCGCCGTTGAAGGCGTGAATAAATATATTGGTATCACATAGAACCATCGTTCATAAATTAGTTGCGGTCCCACGCTTTTTGTCTAATGTCCTGAAGGTTCCTGGGGCTACCTGACCAAATTCCAAACAGATCTGTCGGATCAATGCTTTTGTCTCCCTTTGTAATAAAGGGTGTGGGGGGGAGAACGGATGGCACCATGGCATCTTCCGGCACTTGTCCGGTTTCCTTTTCGCTTAGTAATTGAGCGATGGAAGAAAGTAAGAGCAATTGCTCGGCCCGACTCAATTTATGTACCTGTTCAAATATTTGTTTAAGTGCAGTACTCATAAGTAGGTTGCCCATATTGAGTCTGTAATAAGGTGCTGGCTTTTTTTGGCTAGTTCGAGGCGCAAAAATCGCGGATAGCCTAGCTATCCAAGGCTTTTTGCAACGAAGAAATCGCCCCAAAAAGACGCAGATTATTGCTTGATTTAATTGGGCAACCTACTTACTACAAGTATAAAGGTTTTCTTTTAATCATAACAGGCCAGGGGCATAAAATAGTTCCCTTTCTCAAACCATCAATGGCGGAAAGAAATTAAAAATGGAGTCGGTTCGGCATCAGTTTTGGGTTTGTCTTATTCTGGGTCTGCTAAAAGTCTAACAAGCCTGTAAGTCACTGATTTACAGGCTTGTTTATTTTATCGTCCTTTTGTTAACCTTTTGATTTACAGTTTTTTACAGGTTTTGCTACTCTTTCTTCTCTAGAGCACTGTACCCAATTATAGACCCTTGTTCTCCATTCCTAAATTCAGCAGCAAGCCCAATGATTTTCCTTTATCTTTGAAGTTGTTTAAAACTCCTCACTTGGCTGCCCAGACGGGGCCGTATGTTCAAAATGATCTTTTAAACGATTTTTGCGTTGGTAAAAGCCTCATTACGCGCTGCGTAATTTCATTTTCCCCGCCTTAATCTCGTTT
>DATFKA010000070.1:0-11074 GCA_035268885.1 Saprospiraceae bacterium | reverse complement strand
CGGATGAATATGGGGGATTTGCTCTGGGCAAAAGGATAAAGTAAAAAGGGTAAAGGTTAAAATGTGACATGACTTTAACCTTGGGACTTTAACCTTTAACCTTCGAATTCAACCTAAGCTTAAGCACTACATAACTATTTATAAAACAAGACTTTTAATAAAATTATATACAGATGAAAATTTTGTTTACCCTTAGCTTACTGCTCACTGTTCATTTTGCTCAGGCCCAAAAAACCATTCAGGGTACCGTCGTATACCAATATACCATATCCGGAGAAGGTGCAGAAATGATGGCCGCTATGATGCCCGAAAAGATGGTCGTCGTCTACGGTGATAATGCCATGATGACCTCCATGGAAGGCGGTGCCATGGCCTCAATGATGGGCAAAATTGTAGTCAATAAGGGCAAAGGCTACGTGATTCAGGATGATAAGGAGACTATCTATAATATGTCGGAGGAAGATATGTCCAATGCCGATACTCCCCAAACCAATGAGGTAACTAAACTAGGGGGTAAAAAGAAAAAAATCATGGGGTATACCTGTGAAGCCTACCGGGTGCAAACGACCCAAAATGGACAGGAAATGACCCAAATTGTATGGGCTACCAAAGCCTTAAAGATTCCAGAGATCGAGGGGGCTGGTGCCGCTAATTTGAATCAGGGTATCGGTGGTGCAAAGGGCGTGGATGGTTTCCCTATGGAAGTAGAAATAGAGATGGCTGCCATGCCCGTCAAAATGGTGCTTTCCGTCACCGAACTTAAAATGGAAAAACCAAAGGCCAGTTTGTTTGCCAAGCCACAAGGCTACCAACAAAAACCTTTCTCTGAGATGATGAATTCCATGCGGAATTAATCAGGTTGACGCATGAATATAATGCAATATAATCAACTGATTGAAATTGGCCTCGGTGCCTGGCACAGGATGCCATATCCACGGTCATTCCAGGCAGTAGTAACATTGCGCAGTTGAAAACTAATCTGGAAAGTACCCGGCATACTTTACCTAAAGATTAGTGACCGCATTAGCCGATTTTTATACCAGTACAGTGAAGCCCCTGGCTTTACCATGGTAGCACAACCTTCCTTTGACAGACTACTCCTCGGGTAGTAGTGCTTCTACTCCTCGAAACAACGGCCGCAGTTGGGAGCGGTCTCCCGTTTCGTTTAGGAATAGATACAGTTCAGTATCCGGCGGATAATAAGCACTAAATAGTTCAAAACCACGCATGGAGCCATCCAGGTTAACCGATTTTTTCCGGAAGGTCTGCTGGTGACTTTCGTCTAAAACGGCACCCGAACGCAGGTAGATATAGAACTTCCGCAGATCATCCAGGGTAGAATACATGCCCCCGCTACCTTTCACCAGCCAGGAAGTTGGTCCCCAATTGGGCGGGATATTAGGTAGGCCGATGTGCTCGGGACCACCACCCTCCGCAAAATCGCTGATGGAAAGCCCACGCGTTTCACCGTATTCGCCAGTGCGTTGCATCCCTGCCGGGTCCAGGAATTGTTGGCGGATAAAAGTGTAGTAGTCCGTTTCGCTGACAATCTCTACAATGGCCGACAATAGTACAAAGGCCCCGTGTGAATGGGCATTGTCCTTACCTGGTGTAAATAGTAAGGTTTGATTCATCATGCGCTGAACGGCAGTGTTGCGGTCGATCCAGGCCAGGTCCGGGTTCCAGTCGTCTTCCGTTTCGAAGAAGTCGGGTAGTCCCGACTGGCCGGTCATGAGGTGGCTTAGGGTCATGGATTGTTTGTCGCTGGGTACCTGATCGATGAATCGGGTGATCGGATCATTAATCGATAGTTTTCCTTGCTGATCCAGTAATTGAATGGCCGCTACGGTGAAGTCAATGGGACGCGAGCCAATGCCAAAAATGGTATTTTCCGTATTGGGAATACTCAGGGCATGATTGGCCATCCCAAAGGGTTTGATTACTTTTATCTCCCCCTTCAGCCGATAAAAAAACAGGCCTGATAATCCTTCCTCGGCCAGGGAGTCAAAGGTGGCCGACAGGGTCGCGAGTCGGAAAGAGATGGGTCTAGGACCAGACTTGACTTCCCAATTGCTGATTTTTTTCTCTTCTTCATCCAGCATCACCCTAAGTAGAAAGGCCCCGCCGGGTCCGCTCAGCTCCATAATAAAGCCCTCGGGATCGGGTTGTAAGCCTACGCCATCCAGGGAGTTTTGTAATTGTTGACGCAACTGATTTAGGCGTGCCGCCCACTCGGCACTCTGCGCACTGCTTACCATCGCCGCCTGTTGGAAATTTTCGGTGGCACCTGGCCCCGTAGAGCCCAGGTAGTTTTCGACTTGTCGAACCGCCCGTTGAACGTAAGGAGGAGGTCCGTCCTGGGCCAATAAGCTGGGAATATTGAGTAAGAGCAGAACGATTGACCAAAGTATTCGGTAATTGTGCATGGCTTTTAATTAAAGAGAGTGTAAAATGACCTGGAGGTTGCTTGAGCCTAAGACAAAATGATTCTTTTGATAAAGAGAAGGATTAAGTCTCCGCATGAAAACCACAAAGCGTACGTGTTTCACCTCCTATGCGTACCTCCGAAGCTAATTCCCCACAAACCTCACAGATGGAGCGACTTTCCTGGTCAATTTCCTCAATCAGACGTTCGGTCGCGTCGTGCCCCGGACGGATGTCAAAACGCAGCCCACCCCACTTTTGGTAGACCGATATTACCGCCACGGAGTCGGGTACCTGATCGTAGAATCGGGTGACCAGCTTACGCCAGCCATTCAGCTTTTTTTCTTCCAGGACCTCCAGGGCCGCTTCGTAAGTCAACATAGTTTATTTTTTAAGTAGCTTCCGCTAAGCGGACCACATGACTACAAGGATCACGCGACCACCTGAGCACTCACCGCAGGTTGATACAAGAGCTCACTGCAGTTTGAATCGACCAGAATCTCATTAGCGACCCGATAGATATCTTCGGGCCGAACGGCCTGATACAGCTCTTTTTCGCGATTAATCAGTTCGGGATCACCCAGTACTTCAAAGAAAGCCAGGTTGATGGCTTTATTCAGTACATTAGTTTCAGAAAAGATCAGCGTACTCTCAATCTGGTTTTTCCATTTTTGCAGTTCGGATTCTGCTACCGGCGCGGACTTGACCAGTTCAATCTCGGACCAGATGGCACTGGCGGCCTGCTCTAATGAGACGCCCGCTGCCGGTTTACCTTCAATAATCAGTAGTCCTGGATCAATGCTGCCGGTGACGTAGGCATCAATCTGGGAAAACAGGCTACGGTCGCGCAGGAGTTTTCGGTACAGGCGAGAGGAGGGACCATTGCAGAGAATGTCAGAGAGTAAATCTACCGCATAAAAGTCTTTATCCGTCCGGGAAGGCATATGAAAAGCCAGATACAGGGCATCCACGGGTACTTTGGAATTGTTGATCCGACGTTCTAATTTGCGCTGCGGTGGTTCCTTGGGCAGGCGACGCATCGGAGTTAGTCCACTGGGGATATCCCCAAACCACTTTTCGGCCATGCGCAGCGCCTCGCTTGTCTTTATGGCACCAGAAATCACTAGGATAGCGTTGTTGGGATGATAGAATTTAGTGTAAAAATCCTGTACATCTTCCATGGTCGCTTCCGCAACGTGCTCTGGCATTTTACCGATGGTCGGCCAACGGTAAGGATGGGTCTTATAAGCCATATCCGAGATATGGTGCCAGACATCGCCGTAGGGCTGGTTCAGGCAAGTCTCCTTATACTCTTCCAACACTACTTTGATTTGCGTGTCGAGTTTCTTTTGATCAATGGCTAGCTCTAGCATGCGATCCGATTCTAACCAGCAAGCGACTTCGATGTTTTGTGCCGGTAGAATATTGTAGAAATTGGTAATGTCATTATTGGTGAAGGCATTATTCTCACCACCGGCCAACTGGATGTGCTCGTCAAAGTCCGGAATGTTTGCAGAACCACCGAACATCAGGTGCTCAAAAAGGTGGGCAAAACCCGTACGCTCGGGGCGCTCGTCCCGGGCCCCCACGTTGTACAGTACATTGAGTACTGCCATGGGGGTGCTAAAGTCTTCGTGAATCAATACGCGTAAGCCGTTCTTCAGGGTATGTCGCTCGTACTGTATCATTTCGATTGAAGGTTTGGTGAGCTTAAACAAAAGGGGAAACCGAAAGTTTGGCTTCCTTAATATACACCAAAACAAGTTATAATGGCATCTACAAGTAATGAATGAAAAAAGTTTTGAAAACTAAAACTTTTGGTAGTTTTTCGACGAATGGAAAAGCCCGCGCCCCATAGGAACGGGCTTTCCTTTTGTCTCTTATTCACTAAACTATTCTTGTCTCACGGCTTCCCGCAGACGTCTCGCCTCCGCTTCCTGGAAGGAATGCCCAAGACCCGTCTGGAAAATAAATTCCTGGTCGCCCTGTACATGAACGTGGCGAAAACCATAGTAATTCGCAGAATCAATCATGGTCTCAAAGACAAAGCCTTTTTCGTCTTCTTCGATCACTTTCGTGAAAAAGGGATTACTGCGTACGTCGGAGATCAAATCGGCTTTGATGATCGCAATATCATCCGTAGAGGCCTGCGAAGCGTAAATCTGCAGGTGATAATTATCGTCCGGACTGTCGACCGTGATGTCCTGAATAACGCCAAGGGCATCGGTGACATTGACTTTAATGCTGTCGGGGCCTTCAATGGTGACCGGTATGCCATATTCCAGCAGGTCATGTTCTACCCAGTTGGAAGTAGCGTCCTGCTGACAAGCGAAACCGGCAATAACTAATAAAAGTAGGATGATTCGTTTTTGCATGTTATTTATTTTTAGCTTTTTGTAGGATGAAATCTTTTATATCTGGATGCCTCTTGCTTCTTTTAGGTAAAAGTACAGGTTTTCAATACAAAAAAATTATTTTTGCTCACAATAACCACTAGAAGGGCAACACATACGAAATTATGATTCAACGGCTGTCCATTAAAAATTACGCGATCATTGAGCAATTGGAAATTGACTTTTCCAAGGGCTTGACCATCATTACAGGAGAAACGGGTGCAGGTAAATCTATATTGCTGGGTGCCCTGGGCCTGATCATGGGTAAACGCGCAGATACCAAGACTCTATACAACGATGAGCTAAAATGTGTCATCGAGGGTAGCTTCGATGTAGAAGCCTACGACCTGCAGCACTTTTTTGCAGATAATGACCTGGATTACGAGCCCGTTTTAATTGTAAGGCGGGAGATTAGCCCTTCCGGAAAATCCCGGGCCTTTGTCAATGATACGCCCGTCAACCTAAAGGTGCTGCAGCAATTGTCCGCCTCTTTGATTGATCTGCACCAACAATTTGATACGCTGGATCTCAATGAGGTTTCTTTTCAGTTGAAAATGTTGGATGCCCTGGCTGGTAACAAAACCCTGCTCAACGACTATTTGCGGGAATACCGGCAGTACCAGATTTTTTTGCGTAAGCAGAAAGAACTGGAAGAACAAAATCGAACGGCAGCAACCGAAGCCGAATTTGTCGCCTTTCAACTCAAAGAGCTGGACGAGGCGAACCTGCAGGCGGGAGAACAGGAAGAACTGGAGACCGAGCTCAACCGGCTGAATAATGCCGAAGGCATTAAAAAAGCACTGGGCGGAGCTTACAATGCCCTGGAAGAAAACGATCCTTCCCTGCTGAGTCAATTGGAAGCAATTCAGCTTGAAATGCAGCCTTTTCAGTCGGTAGATGAGGACCTGAAAGCTATTTACGAGCGCCTCGAAAGTGTGCATATCGAACTCCAGGATCTCAGTCGTGAACTGGAAGGGGTAGCCGACGATATAGAATACGATCCGCAGCGCATTGAAGAAGTACAGTCCCGGCTCGATCAGCTCTATCGTTTGCAGAAGAAGCACCACCTCAATACGATCGACGATTTGCTGACCCTGCAAGAAGAATTACAAAATAAAGCAGATGGATTCGATAGCCTAGATGGAGAGTTGGCGCAACTGAAAAAACAAATTGAAGAGCAGGAGGCGACCCTGATTGAATTGGCTAAAAAACTCAGTGAGCGCCGCAAGTCGGTGGTCAAGACCTTCGAAGAAAAGGTGCAGGAGCGACTGGCGCTACTCGCCATGCCCTACGCGCAACTCAATATCGACTTTAGGGTACTCAAAGACCTGGGGCCCAGTGGCTGGGACGAGGTCCACTTTCTCTTTGCGGCCAATAAAGGAAGTCGTCCGCAGGAGATTAAAGACGTCGCCTCGGGGGGGGAGCTAAGCCGTTTGGCCCTGGTGACCAAATCACTGGTGGCCAGTGCCATTCCACTGCCTACCCTGATCTTTGATGAGATCGATTCGGGGATCTCCGGCGACGTGGCGCTGAAGATGGGTAATATTCTGCGTAAGCTTTCCGACGAGCACCAGGTCGTATGTATTACGCATTCCCCACAAATTGCGGCCAGGGCAGATGGCCATCTATTCGTCTACAAAGAAGTAAAAGAAGACCGGACCGTGACCCGGGTGAAAGAGCTGGAAGCAGAAGGCCGTATTCATGCCATTGCCACCATGCTCAGCCAGGATCCGCCCAGCGATTCCGCTATGGAAAATGCCCGGGAGTTGATAAATAAATCTTAACTTTGCTGGCCACAATCGATAATTATTGGATGGCTGATTTGTTGATTTGATTTCAATAATTCAACCATTGATCCATTTAAAGTTCAAAATTGATATAATATGGGAAATAACTTACTTAAAGGAAAAAGAGGGGTCGTTTTTGGTGCCCTGGATGATCAATCCATTGCTACAAAAATCGCCGAGCGTTGTGTAGCAGAAGGAGCAACTATCGTTCTGACGAATGCGCCCGTCGCGATGCGTTTTGGTTCGATCAAGGAGATTGCCGAGCGACTAAACGCTGAAATCGTGCCCGCTGATGCGACCAGTATGGAAGATTTGGATAATCTGTTCACCAAATCGATGGAGATTCTGGGGGGCAAGTTGGATTTTGTCTGCCACGCCATCGGGATGTCCGTCAATGTGCGTAAGAAAAAGGATTATACAGATCTGAATCACGATTGGATGCAAAAAACCTTTGATGTCTCCGCCATTTCTTTCCATAAAACGATGCAATGCCTGTGGAAGCTAGATGCGATGAACGAATGGGGCTCCATTCTGGCGCTGTCGTATATTGCTGCGCAGCGCACTTTCCCGGATTATAGCGAGATGGCCGAATCCAAAGCCCTGCTCGAGTCTTTTGCCCGTAGCTTTGGTTACCACTGGGCAAAACGTCAGGTGCGGGTGAATACCGTCTCTCAATCTCCTACTATGACTACGGCAGGTAGTGGAGTCAAAGGCTTCCACGAATTCTTTGATTACGCAGAGAAGATGTCTCCATTGGGTAATGCTTCGGCAGAAACCTGCGCGGATTACTGTATCTCCCTGTTCAGCGATCTTACGCGAATGGTGACTATGCAGAACCTCTACCACGACGGTGGTTTCTCCAGTATGGGTATGAACCCCGCAGTGATTGGTCTGGAAGACTAAAGCACTACTTTCGACGTTACTAACAAAGGCTGGGTCAAAGGCAGAGGGCCGAAGGTCGCCCTTCGGCCCAGCACTTGTTAGGTAGCACAGCAAATTACGGTAGTATATGTTTGGCAGGATCTTGTGTATATTGGTCTTTTTGTGTGGGAGTAGCCTTTCTTTGTGGGCACAGTTTCCAACGGGTGCTGGCCGTCCTACCGGCTTCGGCGAGCAGCGCGGTAATACCAGTTCGATCGACTCGGTCCAGCAGGATGTCGTGCTCGACACCTTCAAGATTTTTTACTTCTCGCCCCTGGAATTTTATCGAGAGCGGGCTTTTGACGACAGTCTACTGACTAATTATACCCACCAACTGGATCCTACCCGCCAACGGGCCTTTGACTACCAACATCTGGGCGTATTGGGCAGTGCCGCTAACCCCCTGGTTTTTCAGAATAATTTCCGCCAGGGCTTTGATGTGGGCTTGCATCAGTTTGATATATACCGCTTATCCATTGATGAGCTACCTTTTTACCGGGTGGAGCGAGCCTTTACTTACACCGAATACGATCGGGGAGGAGACCAGGCGGATAGCCGAATTGAGGTGAAGTTCAGTCGTAATTTTGCCAATGGTGTCAATTTGAGCATCGATTACGAGCGACTGACGCAACTGGCTTCCCGGATTCAGTTTCCCAACCAGAGTACCCAGGCCACAGCCTTTGGTTTTGGGATTTCTTTGCAAAACGAATCGGGTAGATACCGGGGCTTCATTAGTTTTGTGAATAATAAAAATATACAAGAAGAAAATGGAGGTCTGGTGGCGGAGCCTGCTTTGGGTGGAAATTTTTCGTCTCCGGCTGCGGCAACGGTACAGACCGAAACCGCTTATACCGAATACCGAAACAGCGCCTACCAGTATACGCATTACTTCAATCTGCGCAAACCGGCTGCTCCACCGCCAGCGGAGCCCAATCTGCGCCGGCGTCCACTGCCGCCCATGCCGGATTCCAGCGCTGCTAATTTTGATTCTTTGCTTCGGGTGCGTGACTCGGTACGGGCTATCCTGTCTCAGCCCCCGCCGCCCCCACCTGCCCCAAAGGCGGGATTTTTCAATAAACAGGAATTTTTACTGGGCCATAGCCTGACTTTTGATCAGAATGCCTATAAATTTTTTGAAACCTCTCCACTCAATAACCTAGACTATTACGCCCCCTTTCTGACCGATGAGCGCGGGCTGCGCTATTTTGTACGACACCGGGAGCTACGCAACCGATTCTTTCTGTTGACCTACCGACCCGAAACCACCGCCTACGCATTGCCAAAACAATCGAGGGGCTTATTACAGGTCGGTATTGATCATCGGTTGCACTTTCTGGAGCAGGAACCAGTATCTTCAACGATCAATAACCTTTTCCTGACGGGAAAGTGGCACTACCTACCTACCGATTTCTTGCGTCTGGAGACTTATGGGCACCTGGGGCTACTGGATAACATCGGAGACTTTCGTGCGGAGGGCAAGCTGGATCTGCTATTGGGACGTTTGGGCGTGCTGACGGGTAAGTTTATCAACCAACTGGCGGAGCCCAGCCTGGTTTACCGGCGTTGGCTGGTTGCTCAGGAAACACTTTATGAAAATGCCCTGGGTAAGATTCTGGAAAGTCGCCTGGAAGCGACCTATGCCATTCCCCAGCGACGATTTTCGGTCACGGGGGGCTACCATTTGGTCGATAATCAGGTTTACTTTGATACACTGGGCCAGGCGCAGCAGGCGGATGCTCCCCTTAGTGTGCTGCAATTGATCGTTCGCAAAGATTTTTCCGTAGGGAAATTTCACCTGGACAACCAGTTGGTTTTTCAGCGCAGTTCGGAAGATTTTGTGCGGCTGCCGGAATTGTTTGGTAAACACAGTTTTTACTATCAGGACCGCTGGTTTCGGGATGCCCTGGGCGTGCGAGTCGGCGCAGACCTGCGCTATACTTCGGAGTATCGCAGCCTGACTTATCATCCGGTAATTGGTAATTTTCACCTGCAAGACCAGCAGGTTTTACCCATGGTTCCCCTGCTGGATGTGCACATGAGTATTCGGGTCACGAAGTTTCGCGCTTACGCAAAAGTGGAAAACTTACGCAATTTCTGGATCTCTCAGCCTACCGATCCTGAAGGAAATGTAGAAGACCTAAGTAATTTGGAGAATTGGCGCTTGTACTATCCCACCGCTTTTTATCCCCTGGCCAATGCCACCGGCTTTCGCTTTGGTATTAAATGGCGCTTCCTGGATTAGGATTCCCGAAAACTCAGTTGACTAAGAATAGAGGCCATCAGTGCCAGCAAAGCAACTAGTAACATGGCTTTATTGAGGCCAAAGTGTTCTGCCATTATACCAATGGCCGGAGGGGCACTCAAGAAGCCAATGAGCCCGGCATTCGCTACGGCCGCAATACCAATACCCGGGTTTTTAGGCGTAAGCCGACCGGAAGCCAAAAAGATAATCGGTATGCCAGTAGCAAACCCAATGCCCGCCAGCGTGAAACCCAGGATGGCTATGCCTTGAATAGGAACCAATACCACCAGTAATAATCCGATAAAGCTTAAGAATGTACCGTTACGGACCAGTACCTTGGTACGAATATGTGCCCGAATCCAGTCGCCACTAAAACGTCCGGTGGCCATTGCCGCGGAGAATCCGGCAAAGCCGAGGGCCGCAATGAGTGGACCGGCACCCAACTGCTTGGATAGATAGATAGCTGACCAGTCTGATATCGCCCCTTCACCGACCATAATACAGACTCCGATGATCATATAGGCCAGTAAACGCCGGGAGGGCCAGCGCATCGGTTGCCGCTCACCGCTGATGTCTGATTTAAAGTGCCATACGGGCTTACCCAGGGTGTACATGATAATAATGGCCAGGAGAAAAATAATGATCATTTGCAGGGGTAGCGCAATGCCTGCTTTCGCAAAAGTACCCCCGATCAGAGCACCAATGAAGCCACCCAGGCTGTACATACCATGGATTGAGGAAACGACCCTGGCTTGTAGCCGATCTTCGATCGCGCTGGCGGCCGTATTCATACTGACGTTTAGGATGCCGTGGGTCAGGCCCACGCCAAATAGCAGAACGAAGAGTAGCTCCGGACTCCCCGCCAGTGGAGGGAAAATCATGAGTCCTGTAAAACAAAGTAGGGTAAGGATCGCCAGTTGACCGGTTTCGTAGCGGGCGATTAATCGTCGGGAAAAGGTGGTGGAGATCAGACTGCCGAGGGGCATACTCAGTAAAACCCAACCCAGCGTGGCTTCCGACATTTGTAATTGCCGCTGCACTTCGGGAAGGCGACTTAGCCAGCTGCCAAAAGCGATATTGAGAAAGAGGAAGATCAGTCCCACCGTGAAGGCTTCGGGCTGATTCCAGAAGGTTTTTTTCATCTGTATATAATTTTAGTAAAGTATTGTTTTATAGTTAGTTATGCGAATTCAAAGAAAAACTGAAATTTCACAATTTTTTGCCGTGCTTACCTTATCCATTTGGCTATGTAGTCACATGGCCATTTGGCCACATAGCTACCCGACCACCTGAATATTCCCGCGTCT
>DATFKA010000069.1:0-33871 GCA_035268885.1 Saprospiraceae bacterium | reverse complement strand
TCAGCGGAGACTTTAGCTAAACTATCCCTTCTTTTGTAGGGCAAAAGAAGCAAAACCCACCCGCTGAATGAGCCATTTCTTTACGCTGCGCTTTCCGGGTAAAGCCTAAAGCCGGCCTATACGGGCCCGTCTGGGCAAACTCGCGCGGAATTCTGTTCGTTTTGCCCATAGGAGAGTAGAAAACTTAGCCTTGGAAGCCAGGCCGCATATTCGTTTCGCTCGGACAAGGCCTGCTTTTTTACGGCTTTTCTCCGGAAGGCTCCGCTAACGCCACGTGGGGGCCGTATGGGCGGGAGTCCCTGGGTACAGAAGGCTTCTTGCTCTAAAAGAAAAGAGATTTAAAGCGGGTGGCCGCCGCGTCAATATGTCTGAGCCGGCAGGCGAGTTTTACGCGGCAAGCCTTTTTTTGCTTCGTTTTTTGTGGCGACTGACAAAAAATGAAGAAGTAAGAGCGGTACAATATTTTGTAAGATTTTATTTTTCTGATCATTACATAACTATCTATAAAACAGACTTTTACTAAAATTATATACAGATGAAATACCCATGCGCCTCAGGCGCACCAGAACGCGGATGAATATCGGGAAGATGCCTGGTTATGGTATCTTTGCTAATTGAAAATAGAAAGTCGGTTTTTTACTGGGACGCAAGAGCCCGCACATGAAATTGACGTTAGACTGGTTAAGCACCAAACACTGTCGCCTCGAGCACGAACATGAAAATTTACACTCTTAATTAGTCAAAACTGAAATCGCATAACTATTTATAAAACAATACTTTACTAAAATTACATACAGATGAAAAATCAATTACGTCCTGACCAATTTGAGCTGTACGATTTGGAGATTATTGTCGAGCAGATTAATGGGCACTGTACCTGTAATATGGCCGTTGGTGATGCTTTTTACCTAAAGGGAGGAAAGTTATCCCTGCCCGAAGGGAAAGATTTTTGCCTCTACGCCCTGCAATCGGCCATTCCATTGTTACCGGCAAAACAGCGGAAAAACCATCCCGCCGATTGGATGGAAACGGATGCCCGAATCATCTGTCCGGATCCCGCTTGTCAGCTGATTATGCGAATCGACCGTCAGGCCCCCCGGGTACTGGATCACGACGATGTTAGCCCAATCAAATGGGAGGAGGAAGAATAAGAACTTTTTTTTACTTCCGCCTGTTCCTCTGGTATGGAAAATCAATTAAACCTGGTCTATTTTTACGATGCTCTTTGTGGTTGGTGCTATGGCTTTTCGCCGGTAATCAAGGATTTTGTCGCTGCCCATGGTGATGAATTTGAGGTAGAGGTCTTTAGTGGCGGTATGATCACCGGGGAGCGGGTCGGACCCATCGGTGAAGTGGCCGGCTATATTAAAGACGCTTACCAGCAGGTTGAAAAGGCCAGTGGTGTAGCGTTTGGTGAGGCCTTTTTAGATAGTATTCTGGAAGAGGGGACGGCTACTTTTACTTCTATTCCCCCAGCTGTGGCTATGGCGGTTTTTAAGACCATACAACCGGAAAAAGCGGTAGATTTTGCCACCCGGCTCCAGTCAGCCATCTACTACGACGGAATAAAACCGGCCGATATTTATTCTTATCCTCCCTTGGCCGAAGAGTTTGGTATAGATGCTTCCAGTTTCCTGGAAAAAATGAAGGACACGGTCTTTATGGAGGCGGCTTTTCGCGAGTTCGCTTTTGCCGAAAGGATGAAAATAACGGGCTTTCCCACCCTGATTTTACACGATGGCACGCGTGCTATCCTCGTGGCCCGGGGATTTTTACCTAAAGAAAAATTGGAGGAGAGTTATGTGCAAGCGAAAGCTGAGCTAGCAAAAGCGGAAAACTAAAATAGCCAGACAGCAGAGCTGCCCGGCTATTTTCAATTAGGAATATAAAGGGGAAACGGTTGATTATCTAAATTTAGTCTTGAAAAATTTCTTGTGAATGATATAACCTCCAATTTCTACCCGGATCAGATACATACCGCTGGGTAAATTACTCACATTGAGGCTTGTCCTATCTTCGTAGCGGGAGCTTATGGTTTGACCATTGGTGCTTAGTATCTGGATGGCATCAATCGGAGCACCGTAGAAATTATTGACATTGATCATATTGGAGGTTGGATTCGGATACACCTGTATACTCCGTTTTAAATCGATATATCCGTACTCTCTTACGGTAGGCTCGGGTCCAAATTTTGCCACTTTACTCAGCCCATCCAGCCGGATCAGTCTTTTTCTAATATTGGTTCCAATACCTTGAGTAACATCCAGCTGGGATTCGGAGTCATCGTCAATGTTCCTGCGCATTGCGCGGAACATAGCTATCCCACCATGGCCAGAAACTTCATTTTGATCGGTGCGCGTAATGGAGATTTCAATCTTTCCTTCGCCTAAATAATGGTAAAAGACAGATTGTAAATTCTCATCGGGCGTACCCAGCCAACTAGAAAGAAGGTGAATCTCTACATCATTGGGATCAATCAGCTCCGGATCAAATTCAACGATAAAGGCTACACCATAAATGTTAGATAGTGGTTTTGCCTGAGTACCCAGTACAATGGGTATATTGAAGTAACCACTGTCGGGCAAGCCTTCTGGTCCTGGTATTTCGAAGAATACGGGGGGATCAAGATCGGTAGTAGGAAGCTCTAGGGGTTCTTTTTCCAGACCGTGCCGCAGATTGTAGTTTTTGTATATGACTTCGATATCTACTTCATCGACGATGCCATCTCCATTACAATCGGCGTGTTTAAAGTCACCGCTTTTGCTTACATCGGCGAAGCGTCTACCCCAATTGCTAGCTGGTACGCCCGTCCATCGGGAGCCTGGCAGGGTACGTTCAGGACCTTGATTATTCCAGGCAATACCCAGGTTTAGTAAGTCGATATAATTAGCGATATTGTCTTCATTGGCGTCCCCGGGCCATACCACCGAGTCATCATCCTGTGGGCAATCTATTTTGCCCAATTCGAATTCAGAAACGCAATCGGTGTTCCTCCCATCAATGATGCTAATATTGTAGGAAGAGTCAGCCGGGAAAGGACCGATTTCAACGCTCGGGTCAGTTAACTGGAGGCTATCGTAAAAATCACCGTTGACTTCAATGATAATGGGGTAGGCCTCCGTTAAGTCCAAATCGATATCCAGTAGTACATTGAAGAGTCCATTACTGTTGCATCCCAGGGGGTTTGCCTGGAAAGTGATTTCTTTACACTCTTCTTCCGCACAATCAGATAGTTGGATCTCTTTGCTCATACAACATTCTGGCTGATCCTCGATGCAAATGGTGATTTGCTGCAGGAGATCCTCCTCGGGGAAGGACAGATCAACCTTCAGTGGTAAAGCGTCTAGCTGATAAGTATCAAGAATATTGCTCTTACTATCATAGAGACTAAAGAACTCACTATCCGTTCCGGAGAAATCGAAATCGATGTACATTTTATAAGAGCCATCTTCGTTACACTCAAGTACATCGAGGTCGAGATTGTTGATCGCGCATTCTTCTTCATCGCAGTTGACTGCACCCAGTTCCTGCCATAGTAAACAGGACGGATCATCCAGATCAACGAATAGGAAGTCGTAGTTGGTCAGACCATCGCCACGGAATGGTCCCAGGTCAAGAGGTTGATCCTCCCCGTAGCGATAAGGACCAAAGAGTTCGCCTTCGGCAAATACCAGGAAGTCGCCCTCTTTGGGATTAGAAAATTCAATTTTGGCTACCACTCTAAAGAAACCATTGTTGCAGTCGGTCGTAATCAACTCAACCGATCCAAAGGCGCATCCACTTGATTCGGCACAGGCTTCCATTTCGGTAGTGGCGTAACAATCTTTTTCCCAATCTTCCACTTTTACCTCGTATTGTCCATTTCCTTTAGGTGCCGAGGTGATCGGACCTACTTTTACTGGAAGGTCTTCGTAGCGGTAGGCTCCTATTGCCTGGCCATTAATGGATAGATCAAAACCCTTACTAGTATTGTCATGGCTAAAGTCTAGTTCAAAGAAAAAGGAGCCATCTGCCTCACAAGGCATTGATTTTGTGAAGAGCTCACTAATCGTACAGACTTCTTCAATCTCGCAGTCTATCTCTACTTCAAATTCATAACAGCACTCAAAAGTGCTATCAGGTTGTACACTAAAACAGATTTCTAATTGGTCAATATTCCCATCGGGTAGGGGCACTCCTTTTACACTTAGCGCCTGGTCGCTGTATTCGAGTCGCTTGGTAAATCCATTGCCGTTACTGAGCTGGAATACCTCCCCGAGGTTTTTCCCTTCGATGGCTAAAGTAAAGGAATAGAGCCCGGTATTAGGGTCACATTCCAGGTTGTAAGTTTTCACCTCAGAGATTTCACAAGTTGCCTGACAATTATCGTAGGGTCCAAATTCGGCAAGAATGGAGCAATCCTCATCCTGTTCGTCCACTATTTCCCATACTAATGTCTGAGCGATGGCGCCGGTAAAAGGTCCTAGTTGAACCGGTAGGGCATCGTAGGCGAAGCGTTGACGGCTATCATCTGGTCCTACGACAATAAAGTGCTCAGAGGCGTTCTCAAATTCAAAGTCCAGGCGTAAATAGAATTGCCCATTTTCGTCGCATTCGGTGGATTCTATTTTCGGAGCACCTATGATAGCACAGGGATCAATAGGAGGAATCACCTCACAATCTTCTTTGTCGACAAGGATAGATCGGCAGCACTCATCAGAAAGAATTAAGGAGTCGATCGTAAACGTCCCGGGACAAACCTTTATTTCAAATTGAGGTTTATCTTTGGGAAGGGCTACGTCCTGGAGTAGGTAGCCACCGTCGAATGCCTCAAAAATGTAGGATTCTTTTCCTTCAATATAAACCTTTAAGGATTCGCCAGCAAAACTATCTTCGTAGTCAACCTCCAGAAAGAGGTCAAAATTTCCATTGGGTAAACACTTCACGATTTCCGTACTAACTTCGTTGATGGGACAGTTGTCTACGCATTCTTTTGTCCGAATTAGTCCGCTGAGACAGCATCCTTCACCCGCTGAAGGGCAGATTTTAAAGCGGGTCAACTCGCCGCTAAGTAGGGTAGCGGGTATTTCGAGGGTAGCAGGTATTTGGGAAAGATTGATTTCTCCGAAGGCTACACTGTCGATCCATACTTGAAATGTATACTGCTCCACATTGGGTAGATCAAGATCGAAGGTCTGGAGATCAATAAGAGCCAGACTGTCACCGGGACAATAGTCCGCTAGTATTTCCAGATCCTCAATTCCGCAAAGGTCAAGGCTGAGGAAAGTAACTACCGTTGGATCGTCTTCCAAAAGACTATCATCATCAGATAGGTCGCTGACTGTACTATTATCGGGCGCTTCTGCGCTGACGGTAGACTGATTACTTACGCTACCTCGCTTGATATCGGCCTGGGTAAGGACATAGCTAGCGGTAAAAGTAAGGGCATTGCTGGCTCCTATTGCCAGGCTGGCCAGCGGACCACCGGTGACGCTTAGTAGCGAATCGGTGATAATGATGTCACTCAGCGCTACGTCGCCGGTATTGCTGACAGTAAAGGTGTAGTTGATGGTTTCCCCTACCTGTGCCTGACCGTCACCGTTTTCGTCGGTGAAAACACCACTGATCAATAAGGCAATAGCTGGATTAGTGGGTGGGGCCTGGCAGAGGACGGTGGTCGTAGGGGTATCATTATCGATCGCAGTCCCCGAAAGATCACTAACCTCGGTTGTAGCCTCCAGGGCCAGAGCTGTTTCAGCACTGGCAAGATTAGGTGGTGTTTTATTGTAAAGCTGGACGGGTGGGTAAGCCTTGTTCATCGGGCGATTTTCCGCCGAAATATATTGAAGGGAACTTACGGCCTGTTTACCCTGATAAGGGTCAGAGAACTCCGTTTCGATACCGGGCTCTATATTTATTTCGATCTGGGCTACATCTTGCCCCCCGAGGGCAACGACCTGTACGCTGACCTGGTTCTTTCCTACACTACCCGGGGGAGGTGTTCCATTCAAGGTGCCGTCGTAGGCAATGTTCAGCCAGTCCGGGCCATCAATTTTGAAGAAATAAAGTGGGTCATTCTCCGGATCCGTAGCCCAGTTGGCTAAGGATTCCGAATAGTTCTGTCCTTCTTGGGCCGTCGATAAAATGATATTTTCTGAAGGAAATGCTGGGCCGGCATTCTCATCGGTAAGTACTGCACCAACGAATTCGGTACTTTTTTCGGATTCGTATCCGTGTTCGTCTACGGCCGTAATGCGGTAAAAATAGAGGCTGCGGTGTTCCATCATACCCACTTGCCAGTTGGTGGTCGAACGAAGATCTAGAAAATCACTAGTCAATAAGCCAGCACCCTGTGAGGCAGGATATTCTTCCGGTGCGCCCGGTGAGGTTCGGCGGTAGACATTATATTTCACCACGTCCGGTTCGGGATTATCTTTCCAATCCAGTTGGATATTCCCAATCAATCCTTTGCTACGCATGCCAGTAGGAGGTGATGGTGGTCCGGGAACGGGATCTGGCTCCTGCTCAATGATGAGTACGGGAGCGAAAGGCCCGTAATTAGTAGAAATCCGAAATCCATGTCCATTACCAGACTTCTTTTGGGTAGCCAGCGTAACAACGCGATCTTTGGCATACTCCTCCTGTACCAGGGAGGTCACATCAAAGGTAATGCGGTAATTTGAACCACTGACATCTTCCGGCACAAAGTAGCGGTCTACTTGTGAAAGGAGCGCGGGGCTGTTATTGTAAGTGATCGTTTCCTCGGTCCAGTCATCGTGTTCTACAGAAAATACAGCAAGTTCTAAGGGCGGATTACTAGGGAAATATGAAGTCAGGACAAGTCGTACCCGGTGAATGGATTTCAGCTCAATGTTTCGCAAATCAAATTTAAAATAATTAGTGTTTCTCGCTTGAAGATGGTCATTGTTAGGGTCGCGAACATTGTCAGGATTTCCACTACTAACGGAATTATCATCAATGGCATCCACCCAGATGGACCCACCGGTGGGTGAAGGCGGTGGCGGTGGTGGTCCTTCGGGTAGTGGCTTACCAAAAAATTTCAGTTGTGCCAAATAGATATTTTGGGGATACAGTTGCTTTGGATCAATGGACTCAAACCAGAAGTGTTCCTTAGTGGTAGTAGTCTCAATATTGGCATCGTATCCGACGTATAAGTGGTCTTTTTCAAGGTCTGGATAGATGTTATCAGTACTTAGCGGCTTCTCGCCATACAGATTCCAGTAGGTCTGTGCCGTTTGACTATCGCCAGCCGTGGTACCGGTATTTGCACCGAAGTTGATATTTGTGTACAGATTATTATTGATCCCAGGGCCGTGGTTGTGTAGCCGGGGGCGGATGCCCTTGACGTTGGAGACTACGTTGCCTTTGGTTCCTCCAAACATGTCGAATTCATGGGAATACCGACCTATAATCTCAATATTATGGAATAAACATTTACTGACGGGCATTCTGAAGGCCACGTGCCCGTCAATTTTGTCTCGCCTCCAGGCAAAATTATCGAAGATGATATTTAGAAAAGAGATATGGTCTGCACGACTACTCATGGTTAAGCCGTGATCGACGTTTTTCATATATACATTCCGCACCCAGCTATTGGTCACATTACGGAATAAAATAGGGTTGGCGCCAATATGTTCCCAGTGCCCTTTTTTTCGCTGTTCCCGACATTCAAAGGTAAGATTTTCAAAGCTGCGATGGGTGCCGTCTTCCACCAAAAAAAAGGTTCGTTCTCCGGTGTTGCGTTTTCTGGGATTATCATAGTCGAAACCCACTTCCTGGATGAAAATTTCATTCAAGTATTTAGGGAAAAAGATAATCGTTTTATACATATCTTCTCCCCGGATGACCACAGAGTCATGTTCAATTAATACCTGCTGCAGAATGGTATATTTACCATTGGGGATGAATACCGCCTGGCCCACCGGGCAGGCCGCAATCGCCTCGTTAAAGGCTTGTGAATCGTCGAGGCCATCATTGGGGATGGCTCCAAAATCTGTGACATATACGCCTACTGGCCAGTCGGGAATGGGTTCATTGCCCTGCATATAGCCTACATCTGAGAAGTTTTTCAGGCGGCTACTATCCGGATCCCAAAGCTCTCCATTCTTACCCCAAAGGTCAGAGTAGACTTGCTTGGTGGTATCTACGGGAGTCCCTTTTACCAATGCTTGATTCTTGACGAAGCCTTGCCCGATTTCTGCCTGGCTGATCAGGTACTCTGCCGAATAATTCCAGGTCTCATTTACATCCAGAATACCGTTATCATTTTGGTCACCGTCTATAAAAACGATGGGGATGACGGGGTCGGATGCTTCCAACAAAGAGTCGCTGATGCTAATGTCCGTAAGTGCTTGATTACCAGTATTGCTTACGGCAAAAGAATACGTAATGGTTTCTCCCACTTCGGTACATCCATTATTATTACTGTCGTTCAGCTGGGCCGTTTTAATCAGGGCGATGCCTGATTCTGGCGTTGGATCAGGATTGGGATCAGGATCAGGCGCGGGTAGGAAGATAACCGTTGGCTTGTCCTGCTCGATATTGATAGGATCGGAAAGGTCACTTACTGAGGCTCCGTCGGGACCTTCTGCCCTGACGGTAGATTGGTTCCTTACCTCCCCGGATTTAATATCAGCCTGAGTAAGTACATAGCTACCGAGGAAGGTTAAGGAATCGCTGGTGCCTACGGCTAAGCTGGCTAGTGGCCCGCCACTGATGTTCAGCACGGAATCACTGATTTCGATATTGCTTAGTGGTACCTCCCCGGTGTTGCTAAGGGTAAAAGTATAGGTAATCGTCTCCCCAAGCTGGGCGTTCCCGTCCCCGTTTTCATCCTGGAACGTTCCTTGCTTTAGCAGGGCGATGGCAGCACTATCCGGCTCGGTAGGAGGGACAGGATCGGTAAAGGGAGTATAAACAATATGTGGATCTCGATCCAGATTCTTTTCTTCACGGGAAGAAAAAGCATAGTAATTACCGACCGTCGCCTCCGAAAGTCGCAGGCTAAGAATTCCGTCTCCTGCAATTTCTGCATTGGCGATTTCAGTGATGTCATACTCAATCCATTCGCCTTTGGTGGTAACTTTTTTTGTGCCGATCAGTCCGTCTGCAGCGGGCTGGTTATTCCAGGTTACGCCTAACTCCGTCCAGCTATCATCTGTTACCAAGTGTAGGGCATTATCCACTGGATTGGGTGGGGCATTGGATACGTATAAGCGGAGCCTCACGTCTTTTATGGCTTGAGTAACTACGTCACTTAGATCAAACTTTAGGAAACTCATGCGGTCATTATTATCGGAGCCTGTATTTTCCTTGACAATGAGTTGATCATCGGCCCCGTAGTTATTGTCGCTGTAAATGCCAGCTCTTACGAAAGCATCTTCAAGGGGATAGGTAATTTGAGTACTTGCCGGCTCTCCAAATTCCCCTTCACCGGCCCAGGCTGCCAGCAGATCGTAAATATCTCCGCTGCGTTGTTCTGGGATGGTGATGTCTTCCACGGCCTGGGAGCCTAGCCGGTCTTCCAATTGTTGGAGATACAAACTCCTGGGTAATACTGGTGTATTCCAGCTTTCCCAGTAGCCGGTACCAGTTTGTTGGAGACCGGCATTTCCAATGCCCCAGTTCATTCCTCCCCGTGGGCTTTCTACCTTAATATTTCGCTTGTAAGAGACGACATTCCAAAACATGGTAGTATTACCGGCCCATCCATGCCCGCTACCAGAAGATCCTCTGTTTTGCACCTGAATCTGTCCTCCGTAGACATTATCAAAGAGAGTACCCGTTGTCCAGCGGTGGTGAGGCCCAATATCCGAATGCGTATTCGTGCTGTAATTATCGAGAAAGACATTAGGACCCGTCACCCGTGAACCCATGGCTAGATCGTGTCGGCCTTCACGAGTATAGCAACGTTGGATAAGGTTACCCAGCCCATCACTGATATTAAAAGAGTATCGGCGCCCACCACGGATTTGAGAAATATGGTCAATAGATGCGCATTCCTGGATAGTATTGAAGTTGGACTCATTACTGATACTTACGGTACCATATCCCAGGTGTTGTCCGGTTACATTTTTTACCCATGAATTCATCACCCGCTTGAGGCGTACGGCAATCCAGGCGTGATCTTCGTCTTGTGGATTGTTAGGGTCATAGTAGGATTCTATTCTTAGTTTTTCAACGCCACATTGTTCAATTCGGCCCGGTACAGAAGCTTTCATGATTTCACCGCCACCGTATTTATCTTCCATCACGTCAACAATGGGGATATTAATGGTGATGGTATTTCCTGCAACAGCAGTAATCACCCGCTCGTGGTAGATAGAGTAAGAACCGGGTGTCCAGCCATTACAGCCGGTATCATTGGCACATAAGGTGGCCTCGTCCATACCCAGGTCATCAATCCAGAATTGGTTGGGCGTACGGCGCACGGTAATCGTATCGCCCACCTGGTAAATTGCTGGATCGGCAATCTCAAAGCTATAGCTTCCGATGGGGACGTAAGGGCTGATTATGCGCCGCCGAGAAGAGCCCTGACGGTCAAAGCCCCCGCCACGTCCCTGGAGAGTGATGGCGTCGTGCTTTTCCGGTAGTTGGGCGAAAAGTATCGTTCCATCTAAGCCCTGGCCTTTCCCGCGCAGTACAACGCCACTTTCTTCAATGAAAAGCCGATTGATATTATAGCGTCCGGCTTGCAGTAAGACGGCACCACGAAAACCATTGGCATCTCTGGGTAGCGACTCGACATAATCAATGGCCGCCTGGATAGCAGGAGTGTCGTCTCCACCGGAAGGTGATAGCGTCCGGACAACGGGAGCGGTGGGAATAGCCACTCCGCCACCCTGATATCCGGCGTAGGAAAAATCCGGGACGACGTGTACTTCATTACTTTGACCCTGCACTGCAAAAGGGGCATAAGATAAAGAACCGCCGTCCATCCAGACCAGCTTGGAGGATTGGGCGGATAAGTTGGTGAAACTGGTCAAAAGGAATATCAGTAAGCAAGTAAGGGAAACCAGGCAAGCATTGTTTTTGCCTGAATAATTGGTCTTTGCAGGGAGCCGCAAAGCATAAGCCAACAGTGTAGGTATACAGAAGGTTACCTGTAATTTTTTCATAAAATCAGTTTTGGGAAAATGTTTATATCACTTTAGTGGGAAACGGTTATCGCTTCCATAGATTTTTAACTACTTGAGGTTCCACAGAGACATACCTTCAGTATTACAGGGGGCTCGCCGGGACTTTGATAAAGTCCTAATGCCCCTTCTGTTTAGCAAAAGACGGTACTTGTGTTTTCAAGTAGGTAGAAATTCTAAAAAAATAGATTGGGTCAGGTTACTTCACCGTAGGTAATTAGAAGCTTGGTAGATATCCAATAATTGGAATAACGTGAAGGGTATTTAAATATATATTTAAAAGTAAAAAATGTTTTGAGGAAACAAGCAGGGAAATTTGCATAATAACATTTTCATAACGTACCGTTAAGGTATTATCTTGAAGTTGTTTAAGAATTCCTGGTGAGATGATTGGTAACGGCTTGGAAGTCAAGACTGGGATGAGGGAACCAGTTGGGAGCTTCGAAATGTCGTTCCTCTTGGAGAATAACTTTCTGTTGCCCGTTTCTAGGTTCGATAAGACTAATGAACTGTTCCATATCTCGCAGAATTTGTGCAGTGGTGCTCATCGTGATTAGTAATGAAATGATAAATAATGGAACGGGACGATGGTATGGACTCATATCCGTAGATTCCCACAAATTTAAAAAGGGCGGAAGCGCCTGCTTCCGCCCGTGGGGTATACTTAGGTTCATGGGATTACTCGGGGGCTTATCGGGATTTAGATTTAAATAATTTTTGATGGATGAAATAACCATCGATCTCGACTCGAATTAGATATAAGCCATCGGGCAGATTACTTACGTCCAGGGTATTCGTACCCTCGTACCGTGGACTCATAACCTGGCCATTTGTCGTCAGTATTTGTACCGCATCGATGGGTACTCCGTAGAAATTATTAATATTAATGGTACTGGATGCGGGGTTAGGATATACCTGCATGCCTCTCTTTAAATCGATAAAGCCGTATTCTTTTTCAGTAGGTGCGGGCACGAATTTAGCCGTTTTCTTCAGGCCATTCAGTCTGATAATTCCTTGTTGGGTATTCACGGCGTGACTGTGCGTTACATCGAATTGCGATTCCGAACGACCGACAATGTCGTCCCGTATACCCCGGAACATAGCCACCGGTCCGTAACCAGATACTTCATTTTGATCCGTTCGGGTGATGGCAATTTCAATTTTTCCTTTGCCTATGTATCTGTAGGTGATGGACTGCAGGTTGACTCCGGGCTCTCCCAACCAACTGGTTGGATAGGAAATTTCAACATCGCTCGGATTAATGACCTTTGGGTCAAATTCAATCGTAAAGGCGACCCCGTAAATATCGGAAAGTGGTTGTGCTTCGGATCCCAGTACAATCGGAATGTTGAAGTACCCGCTGTCGGGCAGGCCCTGTGATTCTGGCACCTCGAAGAATACCGGCGGATCTACATCCGTGGCGGGTAGCACGATCGCATCTTCTACCTTGCCGTGGCGCAGGTTATAGTTCTTGCGGATGACGGCGATATCTTCTTCGTTAATGATGCCATCCCCATTACAGTCGGCGTGTTTAAAGTCACCACTATTGGCCGCATCGGAGAACCGACTGCCCCAACTGCTGGCGGGTACACCGGTCCAACGAGAACCAGGTAGTGTTCGTTGGGGACCATCTTCTCCCCAGGCGACACCCAGATTTAGTAAGTCCAGATGGTTGGCGATATTATCGCGGTTGGCATCTCCGGGCCACACCTCGTCTTCCTCCAGGGCGCAATCTACGAGTCCCAGATCAAAAGTAGACCTACATTCTGGATGCCATCCATCAATGATCGTGATGGTATAAGCCGAGTCTGCCGGGAAAGGACCAATCTCAAAGCTGGGGTTTCCGATTTGGGTACTGTCGTAAAAAGCACCGTTGACTTCGATGATAATCGGATAGATTACCGTCAGGTCCAGGTCTACATCCAGCAGGATATTAAATTGGCCCGTACTATCACATTCCAGTGGCTTGGCCCGAAAGGCCAGTCCTTCACAAACTTCATCGCAATCAATGGTGCCTAACTCCTGGAAGAAGAAACAAGTAGGATCATTTAAATCAACAAATAGGAAGTCATAACTAGTGCGGCCATCCCCACGGAAAGGGCCGAGTCCAATGCGTTGATCCTGACTGTAGCGGTAGGGACCAAAAAGTTCCCCCTCTACAAAGACCAGGAATTCACCTTCTTTCTTATTGGCCAATTCAATTTCGGCAATTACCTCAAAGAAACCATCCTGACAACCAGTGGAAATCAGTTCGACGGATGCAAAAGAACAGCCAACTGGACCGGTACAGGCTTCTACTTCAGTCGAAGCAAAACAGTCTCTTTCCCAGTCCTTTACTTTTACTTCGTAGCGCCCCGTTGTGCTTGGATCAGGCATGATGGGGCCTACTTCAATGGGTAAGTCTGCGTAGCGGTAGCCACCCAATGGGCGATTGTTTACGTACACTTCAAAGCCTTCACTGGTGTTTTCGTGCCGGAAGTCCAGCTGAATAAAGAAGGAACCGTCGGCTTCGCAGGGTGTTGTTTTTGCGTAGAGTTCGCCGATTTTGCATTCTTCTGCGGTGCAATCGATTTCGAACCGGCTTTCCAGGCAGCAGTCCGGGTAATTGGGGGCACAGATTTTTATCTGGTCTTGACCCTGGTTGTCTAATTTAGGAATCCCTTCCAGCCGTACGGCTTCTCCCTGGTACTCAAAGCGGAATTCAAAACCGCTGGCCGTTTTTAAGTACAAAATTTCTCCATAGAGGTAATCGGACGCCTCCACTTTTAGGGAAACCGAATAGGTACTATCCGTATGGCAGTCGAAATCAAATAATCGCAAATTAGTTAGACCACATTCCTGGCGACAGTCTACCCGGAATTCAAATTCATAACAGCAGCCTGTAAGCTCATCCGTTGTCGTACCTTCTCTAAGCTTACAAAGCTTAATGAACTCTACTCCAGTAGCCGTTTCGGGTAGGGGAACCTGGTCAATACGCGCTTTATTACCTTCTAACCTGAATTTGGCTTCGTAGCCATTGCGGGTCTTGAGGAGGTAGATACCATCTTCGGTGTTTTCTCCAGTGATTTCAAGTGAGAAACTATATGCACCACTGGGTAGGCATTCGATATCGAATACTTCTACATTTTTAATATGGCATTCCGGGATACAGTCTATTGCTACTTCAAATTCATAGCAACATTCGTAGGCATCGTTGGGCTGTAAGCCTGCACAGAGGACCAACCGATCCAGGCGGCCATCGGGCAGGGGCACCCCCTGGATTCTTACGGCTCTGCCGCTGTATTCGAAACGTTTAATAAAGCCCTTGCCATTACTCAGACTGAGTACCGACCCTAGGTTTTCTCCCTTAACTTCCAGCGTGAAATGGTAGAGGCCGGTAATGGGATCACATTCCACATCGTAAGTTTCAACTGCAGTGATTTCACAGGGTAACTGGCAGTCGTAAGGTCCGAAGGCGGCGCGAGCTACGCATTGTTCTTTTTGGGCATCAAAAACATCCCATACTATTTCCCGGTTGATGGGCCCGGAGAAGGGACCAAGCTTCACGGGTAGTTCTTTGTAGGCAAATCTTTCGCGGGTGTTATTGGCTCCCGCTACGATGAAGTAGTCAGAAGTATTTTTATACCTGAAATTCAGTTTAAGGTAAAATTGACCATTTTCGTCACATTCGGTTGGCTCCAGTTGAAGATCATCGATCTCACAGGGAGGCTCTTCGCGGTTGACACATAGATTATCTATGGCCAGTGCTTCTCCACCAATGAGCAGTGCCTGAATGTTTCCGCTGAAGATCATACTGCCTTGTTGGCGATCGTTGGACTTAAGTACGATTTCTACCGCTACACCATTACCCAGTGGGTAAGTACCGGGCGCAAGAACGGAGAGGATCTGTACCGGACTTCCGTTGGCCGAAATATTAAGGTGGCCACCAGAATGGTAGAAATCCACGTTTACTTTATTGACGCTTGCTTCGTAATCACTGAAGCTAATGATACTCGATATGGCGTTGAAGTAAAGCAATTGTCCCTCAGCGGCTGCAAACTCCGGCAAGTCGGCAGCTGATTTTATACTCAGAGACTCGTAGCTGTTGCTCCAGTCCAGATTCTGTAATTCAAATAAGCGGAAGGAAATATTACTTAAGTTAAAAATTTCGACACCGGGCGCATTGTCCGCTCCGGGGAAACTGGTCGGAGCCAAATCATCAAAGTAGGTACAATTGTCATTTGGGGGATCGTTTCCACAATCTTCTTTGCTGAGTCGAATGGAACGGCAGCAAGTTTCGGGAATATTCAGACTATCCATCGTCGTGGAAACGGGGCACACCAGGACTTCAAAATCGAGCGCATCGGTAAAGACGGGTACATTTTCGAGAAGAATACCTTCGGGACTGGCTTCAAAGATGCCCAGATCTTCTCCCTCAACAATTACTTTAAAGGGGCTACCCTGCTTGTTGGCGCTGTAATCTACATAAAGCTGGATGTCGAAATTCCCGTTGGGGAGGCATTGTGTAATTTCTGCCTTGATGCCTTCGATGGGGCAGCGCTCATCACAGGCCCTTTTGTCCAGGTAGATAGTTTTGCAGCAGTCTTCTGCACCCGTATTCCACAGCGGACATACTTTTACCGGAAAGGTAAGGGCTTCCGTGTAGACGGGGACGCCAGCTAATTTAACGGGGAAGGATCCGGAACGGACCGTATCAACGACCAGGCCATCGACGTAAACAGCCACTGGATAATCTCGGTATTGATGTTCAAAAGCTACATCAAGGTATATATCGTAGTTAATTTGTCCCTCGCAGCTAAGGATCTCTGCTTTTATATCTTCAATGGGACAGCTGTCGTCACATTTCTTTAGTTTTATGAAACCACTGACACAGCATTCATTACCCGTTATCAGATTGGGGGATACACAAAGATTGAAGGTCGTCAGTTCTTCCCGTAGTAATTCAACGGGTATTTCCAGGGTGTAGGGTAGGCGAAGCAAACTAATTTCACCAAATTCAAGGCTGTCAATCCATAGTTTAAAAGTGGTATTTGCAATGTTTGGGATATCAATGTCGAAGTCAATTTCAATGCGTGCCAGGCTATCTCCTGCGCATATTTCGGCTTCTATTTCCAGGCCTTCAATATCACAGAAGTTGGTACAGTTGTATTCGAAACGAGTTGAGGCCTGACAATCGGGCTGCTCCGCATCGTAAACCGTTACATTAAAAAAATGATCCCCAAAGGTTTGCACGGGGCCAATCGTTTTGAAGGAATCCAGAGGGTAATCAAATGGGCCAAACCGTTGGTTGTTGACGAGGACAAAATATTGTCCACTGTCTCGCGGGCTGTCAAATTTAAGATCTAGGTCAAAAATACCGTTGGGGGTGCAGGGGCGAGGCTCCACAACCAGATTTTGTATTTTACAATTGACATTTGGATCCTGGAAATCAACACAGAAATTGTCTATTAATAATTCCTGTCCGCCAATCAAGATTTCCGGAATGCTGTCGCCGCTGATGCAAAGCCTGCCGGCTGGCTGATTGTCCGTAGGCGAGATGATCTCTATTTCAATATCCTGGAAAGTACTGGACTGTAGTCTCAGGAACTCATCGAAGGAAGAGAAGACCAGGGGCTGCTGGCCGTTGAGCGAAAAGTTGATATCGCCGCCGAAATAACGAAAATCGAAGCAGATTTTCTTTGGGCCTTCGGGGAGTTTATCCAGTTTGAATTGGAGATTGACGTTAGAAGGGAAAAGGGAAACGCCCTGCTGATTGGGATCGTAATCTTTTGTCTCTTCGATGAGTAGATCGAAAAAGCCGACGGAACCGTTAGGGTACATGAAAGAGTCTAAAGCGATGCGAATATCTTCTTTTTCATAGAAGACTTCTCCGGCGGCGAAATTGGTAGAGCTGCCATAGCGGTCACCCGCTTGTAGGTCTTCAAAATCAAGACAAAGACCAGATTGTGCCCAGAGCCCCGTGCTCAGCAGGAGAAACCATAAGGCCGGGATGAAAAGTTTAAATTTGTTCATGTCTTGGGATTATTTTTGGTTTGTAGATTGTATCCAAGTATCGGAATAAGGCCTTTCATTATTTGGTAGATAAACTCCGATGATACAAAAGTGTATGCTTTTACTATTTTTTTAAAATATTCTTTGTCGCAATTATTGGATTTTTTTATCTATATTTAAAGTATAAAACAGTATAATCATCTGATTATCAGCGTCTATTTATTGGGGTAAAATTGGAAAAAATGTAACAAAATGCACCAAAATAAGCTTATTCAAACCCTTTCGGGCTTCACCCGCCGCGAAATGACCCGCTTTAAAGAGTTTTGTTTCTCTCCTTATTTTAATAAACACGATCGGGTGCGGAGTCTGGCGGCTTATTTAAGTGATATCTTTCCAAACTTTGATCAGAAGCACTGCGACCGGTATTTACTATTTGATCAATTATTTAAGGAGAAGGGGTTTGACCAGGGGAAGTTGTCTTTGGTGTTCACCTACACGCAAAAGTGTCTGGAGCAGTTCCTGATCCAGGAACATTTACAGAACGAGGAGGATGAGCAGAAAATTTTCCTTTTGCGAAAGCTTATGAACCAAAGGGAATATACCACTTTTGAAAAGCTTTTGCATAAGCAAGAAAAAAACCACCATAAATCACCTTACCGAAATTCCGATTATTATTACCAGGCTTACTTACTGGCAAAACACGCGGATGACTATTACAATTTAATAGACCGCAGAAGAGTAGACAATAGTTTGGAAGAAAAGCAAAAAAATCTCAATCTCTTCTTTTTACTGGAAAAGCTTAAGGATGCCTGTGAAGCTAAGGTTCGGCAAAATATCATGAAGATTGACTACCAGGATCCCTGGACGGAATTGATCCTACGGGAAATCGAAAGTCAGCGATCTGCCTACGAAATCCATCCCGGTGTTTTGCTCTATTTTCAAATCTATCAAATGCTGGATAGTCAGGAGGATACCAGCACTTATTATCAGGCATTAGAAAGGCTGGAGGGGCAGACCCGTTTATTTCCTAAAAAAGAACTGGTTCATATTTACATCTACTTCATGAACTACTGTATTTCTCGCATTAATAAGGGGGATTCTGACTTTCTCGAGGAGGTATTTAAGCTTTACAAGGCGCAGTTGGCTCAGGATTTATTATACCAGGACGGGCTACTTTCGGAATGGGATTACAAGAATATTGTCACCACCGCCATTCGACTGGGGGAATTGGATTGGGTGTACAATTTTATTGAGCAATATAAAGATCGGCTACCCGAAGATGCCCGGGAAAACGCTTATCGTTTTAATCTGGCAGCTTACCATTATGCCAACGGTACCTACGGTGAGGTATTGAATCTCCTGACGCGCGTGGAATACAGTGATCTACGTTATAATCTGAGTGCCAAAGCCTTGTTGTTACGTACCTATTACGATCTTGATGAATACGAGCCGCTAGCCGCACTAACGGAGTCTTTCCGTCAGTATTTACTCCGCAATAAACTGATGTCGGATAGCAGGCGGACCGGTTTCCATAATTTATTTAAAGTTGCAAAAAGAATGGCTGCGCTGCGTCAGAAGATTGGGTTTTCTGCCAGTGAAAAGCTGTGCAAAGACTTAGAAAAAATCCGGAAAGAAATTGACCAGGCTGATCTGTTGTATAATCGCGACTGGTTAGAAGAAAAGTGGGCCGAATTGCAAAAAAATACCGGGGTGATTTAGTCGGTAACTAAACCACCCCGGCAAGTAGGAAATTCACTTTTTACTGTGCTTTCAGTTGTTCTTCCAGTGAATTGAGGTATTTATTAAGTCGCTCCATGGGCTTGGTAATGGCTACCCGGCCGGAACGTACAAACTCGTAAATGCCAATCTCCTTTAATTCTTCGAGTAGGGCCTGTGTTTCCTGATAATGACCCGTCTTTTCGATAACGATGTATTCTGGCTCAATCTCTAATACACGAGCATTATGACGCCGTATCAGGGTCTCTACTGCGGTATTGTGGGAAAAGATCTTGGTGGGGACCTTATACAGGGCAATCTCCTGGTAGACGATCTCATCGTCTTCGTAATAGTAGGCCTTTACCACATCAATTTGTTTCTCCAGTTGTGCAACCAACTTGATCACCATCTCCTCCGTGGTCTCCACCACAATGGTAAAGCGATAGATATCGGGGATGGAGGAGTGAGAAGTGGTCAGACTTTCGATGTTGATGTGCCGTCTGGTAAAAACAGAAACTACCCGGGAGGTCAATCCCGTTTCGTTTTCGGTGAAGACGGTAATGGTGTATACATTGTTCTTGTCCATCTTAATTAATTTCTTCGGGCGTAAGGATAATTTCACTAATGGATTTACCGGAAGGCACCATCGGAAAAACATTGTCTTCTTTTTGTACCGTTACGTGTAGTAAATAGGGGCCTTCGTGGGCCAGCATTTCCGCAATGGCTTCGCTGAGTTCCTCGGGTTTACTGATTTTTCGTCCGGGCACTCCAAAGCCTTCCGCAATCTTTAAGAAATCTGGGTTTTCCAATTCCACGGAGGAATATCTGCGGTCGAAAAACAGTTGCTGCCACTGGCGGACCATGCCCAGGTAATTATTGTCCAGCAGTACAATTTTCACCCCGGTTTTCCACTGAGCGCAAAGCCCCAGTTCCTGAATGGTCATTTGGAAGCCACCGTCACCGATAAAGGCCACTACTTCTCGCTCCGGATTGGCGTATTTGGCGCCAAAAGCGGCTGGCAGGCCGTAGCCCATGGTACCCGCACCACCGGAAGAGACCCATTGATTGGTACCTTTGTACTCGTAGTAGCGAGCGGCGTACATCTGGTGTTGTCCCACGTCGGTCGCAACGATGGCCTTACCTTCCGTCTGATCGGAGACTTCCCTTACCACCATGCCCATGCGAAGCTCACCCTTGGGAGAGGGGTTTAAGTCTCGATCAAAAACTTTGGCTTTTTCGATAGCTTCACAGTCGTGAAACTCCTGCAACCATTCTGGATAACGCTTTTCTTCTACCAGCGGCAGTAATGCCTCTAATGCCATTTTAGCATCGCCTTCAATGGGTACATGGGCGTGTACATTCTTATTGATCTCGGAAGGATCAATTTCGATGTGAATCACTTTGGCCTGCTTGACGTATTTATCCAGGTTACCTGTAACCCGATCGTCGAAGCGCATACCGATCGCGATCAGTACATCACATTCATTTTGTTTGATATTGGGGCCATAATTTCCGTGCATGCCCAACATACCCGTGAATAAGGGATGGTCGGAGGGTATGGAGGATAAGCCATGGATGGTGCTACCGATCGGGATTCCCGTTTTCTCAACGAAAGTTTTAAATACCTCCTGAGCATGTGCGATCTGGATGCCGTGGCCGGCAAGGATATAAGGCTTTTCCGCATTGTTAATCAATTTGGCCGCCTCTCTTAATTTTTCTTCGTCCAGGATCGGTAGGGGCCGGTAGCTGCGGATAAAGTCCCGTTTGGTATAATGGAAATTCATCATTTCCAGCTGGGCATTTTTCGCAATATCGATGACCACCGGGCCGGGGCGGCCACTATTGGCGATGTAGAAGGCTTTCGCAAAAACCTCCGGGATTTCTTCCGCTTTAGTGATTTGGTAGTTCCATTTGGTTACGGGCATGGTACAGCCGACTACGTCGGTTTCCTGAAAAGCATCCGAACCCAACAATTTACTGAATACCTGGCCGGTGATACAGACCAGTGGCGTAGAGTCCAACATGGCATCGCCCAGTCCGGTCATCAGGTTCATCGCACCGGGGCCGGAAGTCACCATACAGACGCCCGTTTGGCGGGTGACCCGCGCAAAGCCCTGGGCTGCGTGGATAGCTCCCTGCTCGTGGCGGGGCAGTACATGTTGAATCTGGTCCTGGTAATTGTAAAGTACGTCGTATACAGGCATAATGGCACCGCCGGGGTAGCCAAATATGGTGCGTGCATCTTCCTCGATCAGGCAGCGCAACACGGCTTCTGCTCCACTTATTCTAATGGCTGCTTGTGGTTTATTCATTTGTTTCTTTGCTACTATTGATTGATTTGCTTCCATAGCTAGAGTATTCAGTTTTAATGGGCATAAACCCAAAAGATACATTAAAGTTCGTCCGTTACACAGCCTTCACTGGCCGAGGCGACGGTTTTAGCATACTTTCGTAAAATTCCGGTCTGAGCCCTTAGATCCGGCGCGGTCCATTCGGCACGACGTTGGGCAATTTCCTCCGCGCTGAGATCCGCGGCGAGCAGATTTTTCTCCGCATCGATGGTGATCACATCGCCGTCTTTGAGTAAACCGATCAGGCCTCCGGTTTGGGCTTCCGGTGTGATATGGCCCACCACAAATCCGTGGGTACCTCCGCTAAAACGACCGTCGGTGATGAGGGCTACCTTTTTACCCAGGCCTTCGCCCATGATGGCGGAAGTAGGTTTGAGCATCTCGGGCATACCCGGACCACCCCTGGGACCGCAGTAACGGATGACAATCACATCCCCTTCCTTGATCTCGTGATTTTTGATGGCGGCGTTGGCGGCATCCTCGCTGTCGAAGACCCGGGCAGCCCCCTGAAAGTAAAGCCCCTCCTTACCCGTGATTTTGGCCACTGATCCTTCTTCGGCCAGATTGCCGTAGAGAATTTGTAGGTGCCCACTTTCTTTGATGGGACTGGAAAGCGGCTGAATAATATCTTGACCTTCCTGTAAGTCTGATGCTTCAGCGAGATTCTCGGCCAGTGTTTTGCCGGTGACGGTCAGGCAGGAACCATCTAACATGCCTTCCGACAATAAATATTTCATGACGGCCGGTATGCCACCGATGTTATATAAATCTTCCATGACGTATTTACCACTGGGCTTAAGGTCAGCTATGAAAGGGGTTTTATCACTGATCCGCTGAAAATCATCAATACTGATGTCCACTTCTACGGCTTTAGCCATGGCGATCATATGGAGTACAGCATTGGTAGAGCCCCCCAGGGCAATAATGAGGGTGATGGCGTTTTCAAAGGCCGCCTTGGTCATGATATCTCTGGGCTTAATATCTTTTTCCAGGAGTAAGCGCATCGCTGCACCCGCCCGCTGGGCTTCTTCTTGCTTCGCCTGAGCGGTAGCGGGTACCGAAGAATTCATCGGCAAACTCATACCCAGGGCTTCGATGGCACTGGCCATGGTGTTGGCGGTGTACATTCCTCCACAGGCACCCGGTCCGGGACAGGCATTTTTGATCACGGCTTTGAATTCTTCGGCGGTGATCTGTCCGGAATTATGCTCACCCAGGGCTTCAAAGGCGGAGACAATATCCAATTTTTTATCTCCCACACAGCCGGGGCTGATGGTGCCACCGTAGACAATGATGCCGGGGCGGTTGAGGCGGCCGAGGGCCATCATGGCTCCGGGCATATTTTTGTCGCAACCCACAATGGCGATGACACCATCGTACCACTGAGCGGAAGTCACCGTCTCGATGGAGTCGGCAATAATATCGCGGGAGGGGAGCGAGAAGCGCATGCCTGAAGTCCCCATGGAAATTCCATCACTCACGCCAATCGTATGAAAAATCAAACCAATTAAATCTTCGGATTGTACGCCCTTTTTCACCTCTTTGGCAATATCGTTGAGGTGCATATTACAGGGGTTCCCTTCCCAGCCGGTACTTACGATACCCACCTGGGCTTTATTCATATCTTCTTCGCTTAGGCCGATAGCGTAGAGCATGGCCTGGGCGGCAGGCTGCGTTTCATCTTGTGTCAGTCGCTTACTGTACTTGTTTAATTCACTCACTAAGTTTCAATCTTTTAAGGTCAGTTTAATAGCACAAAACGGTGCTGGTCCGTGTAATATTCAAAGGTAATCGGGAGACCCAGACAAAGCGAATCAAAAAAGCCTATTGTTACGAACGTCCAAATTGAATTGTGGTTGTGTAAAATGTTGTTTTACAGGTTGTTAAGTGGAATAGTTTTACGATTAGTGGTGGGCTAATCGCCGTCAAAGCGGAAGCCCAGGCGCAGGGTAGGGGTGAATTGCCAGAAGTCAGGCTCCGGGCTATTGATCTGTGTTGTGTGGGTGGATATCCATTTTAAGTTGGGGATATAATTAGCTGTTAGAATAGGACTAATCGTGATCAGGTCAGACAGGCCAATATCCAGGCCAAGGCCTAGTCCAATCATAGGTTGAAGATGGCCCAAATCTTTATCATAAAAGGCAGTCGTATTAATGTCAGGATCATTATGGTGAAGACGCAAGCCCGTGACCCCGGGCGCTACCCGGATGAAAAAGCCTTTTTTGAAAAAGTCATTCTGCTTACTGAAAGTAGGACAGTTACAGTCATTCAGTAAGTCCAGTAAGTAAAAGTTGGTGTTAAACTGAAAACTGAAGAATTCAATGCGATAGTCGTATGTCTCTGGTAATGGGGCACTTTCGTAAAAAGCGTAACTCAATTCAGGTGTAAATTCTATACGTTTATTTTTTAAGCGAAACCAATAGTCTAGCCCTACTTTGTAACCATTTGCTACTGCGGGATTTGAAGATTCGCTAATTCTCCACCCATCGGCCTCATTAATCTGATACCCTAGATTAATCCCCATCTGCGCCGTGGTTTTTTGCGAAAGCAAGCCGAAAAAACAACAAAAGGATAAAAACAAAGTTACTCTACGCATGGTCTAATTCGTTTATCGTGAAAGGTCTGCTAGATAAACGACAAAAGCGTGGTAAGAGTATATAAGTTGGCTTATCTTTGCGGCCTGAAATCGTTTGGTGAATTATTGGGTTATTGATTTCGTGGTTTTTCTCAGTAATATTTAAACCACTAAACCACCAAGCCACCAAACCAATAAAATAAATACATGAAAAGCAAAACGCTCAAGAAAGATAAAGTAAACGTCATCACGCTGGGCTGCTCCAAAAACCTGGTAGATTCCGAGAATATGATTACCCAGTTGCGGGGAAATGACTTCGAGGTGGTACATGATAGTAATGATGAGGATGCGAATATCATTGTAGTGAACACCTGCGGTTTCATCGACCTGGCTAAAGAAGAATCGGTGAATACCATTCTGCAATACGCGGAGGTGAAAAAGCAGGGAGATATCGATAAACTGTACGTCACGGGTTGCCTATCTGAACGCTACAAAGATGATCTGCAGGCGGAAATCCCGGAGGTCGATGCCTTTTTTGGTACCCTGGAATTACCCGGTTTACTGGCAAAGTTTAATGCCGATTACAAACACGAGTTGATCGGAGAGCGGATTACCACTACGCCCCAGCACTTTGCTTACCTGAAAATATCGGAAGGCTGTAACCGCACTTGCTCCTTTTGTGCGATTCCGCTGATGCGCGGAAAACATATTTCGCAACCCATCGAAGCGCTGGTCGCCCAGGCGAAAAACCTGGCAAAAGTGGGCGTCAAAGAACTGATGCTGATCGCCCAGGAGCTGACCTACTACGGACTGGATATCTATAAGAAACGGGCCTTGCCCGAGCTCTTGCATGCCCTGTCCGATGTGGAAGGGATTGAGTGGATCCGCTTGCATTACGCCTATCCCTCCAAATTCCCACGGGATATTTTTGATGCCATGGCCGAGCGCAAGGAAGTCTGTAATTACCTAGATATTCCGCTACAGCACGCCAATAATGAGGTACTGGCCCGCATGCGTAGACAAATCACCCGCGAAGAAACGGTGGATTTAATTAATTACGCCCGCGAGCGGGTACCGGAAATCAACATCCGTACCACCATGCTGGTCGGCTTTCCCGGAGAAACGGAGGGGGAATTTCAGGATCTCTGTGATTTCGTCGAAGAGATGCGCTTTGACCGTTTGGGCGTTTTCCAGTATTCCCACGAGGAAGACACGCTGGCTTACGAGATGGTAGATGATGTGCCCGCCGAAGTAAAGCAGGCGCGGGCCAATCGGATTATGGAGATTCAGCAGGAAATTTCATTTGCGAAAAATCAGGAGAAAATCGGCCAGCAGTGCCGGGTATTAATCGACCGCAAAGAAGGCGAATTTTTTGTTGGTCGTACCGAAGCGGATTCACCGGAAGTAGACAATGAGGTCTTGATTGACGCTGCCGAGCATTACGTGCGCATTGGAGACTTTGTAGAGGTAAATATAACAGACGCTACGGAATATGATCTTTTTGCGGAGCCGGTGTAAACAAATCTCTTTTTAGATTATTTAACTGGTATGGAACAGACAAGAGAATCATTTTTCGTTAAGGCCTATAATCCTATCCTGCAGGCGGGATTGACTTACGCGGGCGTATTGGTGATGATCGCGGGAGGCGCTATTGTGAAAGCAACGGGCCTGTTACCCGTATCACCCCGCTTTCCCTGGATGTGTGCGGCGGCATTTATGCTGCTGTTTGCACTATTCAATAGCGTATTTGCGCTAGCGACTAAGAATATGGGCAAATACTGGGGCCGATCCATGTACAGCTTTTTAGGTTTAGCCGCCATTGCGGGCTTCACGGCTTATTTGACTTCTTCGCTTACCATCAATGAGGCTGGTTCCTTTCGCTGGATCTACATCGTAGTGACGATTGGCTACCTGATTTTTCTGGGGATGGTATCTTTATTGAGAACCATTGTCGATTTTGCCCAGAAAGAAGAGTGGAATCAACCCCGTATCCGGCAAAAGCCCAGAAGAGGTGATCGCGATAAGCATATTAAATGAGGATTTGTCTTGATCCAAACAATTCAACCGGATGATAAATCCGATATTTTCCCTACAAAGGTTTAATTAAAATAATAACCATGAAGTCGAGTTTTCTAATTATAGCCATCAGTTGTTTATTTCTGAGTTGTAACGTGGCTCAGGAAAATGCCAAAATGCAAGCTGCAAATAGTGCACAAGCCGATAAAGACCGGGTGTTTCTGTCTCTGGAGGGAGATACCCTGCAGGCCGTAGAGAAATCCAGTGAAGCCTGGAAATCCGAATTAAACGAATTAGAATACCGGGTACTGCGCGAAGCCGGAACGGAAAGAGCTTTTACCGGAGAATATTGGGACAATAAAAAGAAAGGTGTATACATATGCCGGGCTTGTCAATTACCCCTATTCGATTCCGAAACGAAGTACCGGTCTGGTACGGGCTGGCCCAGTTACTACCAACCTATCAGAGCCGATCACGTGAAGGAAGAGAGTGATTATACGGCGGGAATGGTCCGTACTGAAGTGCTGTGTGCCCGTTGTGAGGGACATCTGGGACACGTATTTAAGGATGGACCCGCGCCTACTGGTTTACGGTATTGCATGAACTCTGTGAGTCTTACTTTTGTTAAAAAGAAAGATATAGAGAAGTAAATTCCGTTAGGAATTGCTTTTGTAATCCTGATCACATACCCGGGGGAGGTAGAGGCCTTACCTTTGTTGGGTAAAAAAGAAACTACTATGCCTACTATCAAGCTAACTGCCGATAAGTTTAAAGAAGAAATTTTTGATTACACGACTGAAAAGGAGTGGAAATACAAAGGGGACTTACCCGCAATTGTTGATTTTTATGCCGATTGGTGTGGTCCCTGTAAAATGGTAGCGCCAATACTGGAGGAGTTGTCCGAAGATTATAATGAACAACTGAATATCTATAAGGTAGATACCGAAGTAGAGCAGGAGTTGTCTCAGGTCTTTGGCATTCGCAGTATTCCTTCTATATTGTTTATTCCTAAGGAAGGACAGCCGATGATGCAACCGGGTGCGCTACCCAAAAGTGCCTTCAAGCAAGTCATTGAAAAAGAATTAATCACCGGTTGATACCCAGATAAATCAGATTGTCGTCCAGTAGCGAGGCGTTTCTCGCTACAGTTTTTGAGAGAGCTGGCCCGAATTTACGGATTAGCTCTCTTTGTTTTTTTCAGCTAGCCTTTGCTTACGGGCAATCTTTTGATCATTATTAGAATCGTAGATGGTGTATTGCTCATATTTAGCCTTGTCGGTTTCGGCCCAGATATCTTTGCCAATATTACAAAGGGTGATGTATTCCTGATAGAGAGCATTACCTTGTTCAATACGACGCTCTACGGAGATGTCACGCTCCGCTACCCGGTCTTGTTGTATATTTAGGGCTCGCTCAAAGGCCCCTCCGGCGTCACTAATTCGTTTGATAACCTGCTCATTTACTCCGACTTCGGCCAGGAAGTCGATTTGCTGGCGAGCTACCCGGATGACCCTCCGTCCACAAAACAATAATTGAGCATCACTCATGTCCCCTAATTTGGCGGTGCCGAATTTGCGGTAACGACCACTGCGATTGCTGTACTTCATGGCTACCCGTGTCATTAAGGAACGAATTGCCGACTTGAGGTTCTCGGCAGCATTGTATTTCTTTTCGGTGGCTACCATTTGGTCTCCTACCAATTCGTCATCATCCGGCAGTGCCCGGAATTTATCACACATGGCTTTGAAGCCTTTTAGTTTGTCCAGGCTGTAGCCGTAGCGCTCAAAGTGCTGCAAATCGCGATGGGCGTTTTTAATGCTTTCCATGCATTCCAGATAAAGGTCTGCGTCTGGAAAGTTGTACTGTCGGTGTACAGATTGTTTCTTCATAAGATGATGTAAATCTGATTATTACAAAAATACTTCTTTTTTAGGTAAAAACAAATCTGTGTTGGAATAAATTTTATTGGTTCTGTTAGAGATTATATTTTACTCAGTTGGAATTTTCTTTAAAATAAGAAACAAGTATAAGCTCATCAAAATGTTTAGGACGAAGCTCCTGCTTCGAACACCCAACCATCTTGATGTACTAAAAACCTTTTAAATAGTAATTTCCCCGCTAAGATAGGTCGCGGCGGAGCCCCTGAGCTCCACACGATCGGCAAGCAGGCTAGTATTGAGGAAGCCTTTACGTGGCCCTCCCTGCTCAAAGCGGATGTCTTTTTTCTGTAGGATTTTTGACCAGTAGGGGGTCAGAAAGGTATGGGCAGAGCCAGTCACCGGGTCTTCATCAATTCCATAAGAGGGAAAGAAGGCCCGACTAGCGACGTCGGTAGATTTACCCTCCGTCGTCACAATGAGGCCACGGGGATCCAAGGCAGCAATTTTACGGAAGTCGGGTTGTAAGCTTTGCAGTAGATCGTAATCTGCGATGCGAACCAGGATATCATCAGTACCGCGTACCGCATCTAATACTTCTGCACCAATAATGGCTAGCCAGTCAAGATTCTCCACCGCATTGCTTTCCAGGTCAGCTGGGAAATTCATGGCGTATCCCTCCGGCGTTTGGCGTACTTTAAGGGTTCCGGCCAGTGCTTCGAATTGAATTTCTTTTTGGCTATAGCCCAGGTGAGTAAATAAGACGTGTGCAGAAGCCAGGGTTGCGTGGCCACAGAGCCGAACCTCCCTGGCGGGGGTGAACCAACGCAGGTGATAATGATTGGTCTGTTGTACAAAGAAGGCCGTTTCGGAGAGGTTGTTTTCCGCAGCGATATTAAGTAATACCTCATCGGGCAACCATTCTTCTAATGGAACGACGGCGGCCGGATTACCCTGGAAAACTTCTTTTGCAAAAGCGTCGACCTGGAAGATATTTAACTTCATGAATTGCTTATTGGGCGATTAAAATGTACTTATTGCGTTTGCCATTCTCAACCATCATGTATTTACCATGGAGTAGTTCCTCCTGCTTGATCATTACCTCGTGGCTGGTAATTTTAGTTTTATTGACCGAGATGGCGTTGCCTTTGATGGCCCGACGTGCATCACCGTTAGAGCTGACAATATCGGTCAGATCGGCAAGTAAATCAACAATATTCGCCCCATTTTTCACACGATCTGCCGGTACCGTAAAGGCTGGAATCTCTTCCGCTACGCTGGCCAGTTCGGCTTCGGTCATCGAAAGCAGCATTTCCCGTTTGGCTTTTTTATTAAATAACAAATCGGATACGCGAGCTACCGACTGAAAGGCTTTTTCGGAATGAATCCGTATGGTCAGCTCTTCGGCTAGTAAGCGTTTTAATTCGCGGGGATTATCGGCCAGTTCCTTTTCCCGGGCTTCAATTTCTTCTTTTGATTTCAAGGTGAAATACCGGGTAAAGGTTGGTATATCGGCATCGTCCGCATTAATCCAGAACTGGTAGAATTTATAGGGCGAAGTCATATTTGGATCGAGCCAGATATTGCCTTCCTCTGATTTACCGAATTTTTTGCCGTCGGACTTCGTCAATAGGGGGGTCGTTATGGCATAGGCTTTTTCATTCAGATTGCGACGAATAAACTCGGTTCCTGAGGTAATATTTCCCCACTGGTCCGACCCGCCCATCTGCAGGATGCAGTCCTTCTCATTATAAAGGCATTGAAAATCGTAGGCCTGAAGTAACTGGTAGCTGAACTCCGTAAAGGAGAGTCCAGTCTCCACTCGTTTTTTCACCGATTCCTTCGAGCTCATATAGCTAACGGTCAGGGTCTTACCTACATCGCGTAGGAAATCCAATACGTTCATATTATTGTAGAAGTCCAGATTGTTGACCATCTGGGCCGCATTTGGGCTGTCGCCAAAATCCAGAAACTTCTCGAATTGCTGAGATTGAAAGCTTAGGTTATGATCCAACTCATCGAAGGATTTCAGCTGGCGTTCCTTGTCTTTTCCGGAAGGGTCACCGATGCGCCCCGTCGCGCCCCCCATCAAAATGATGGGAGTATGTCCGGATAGCTGAAACAGCTTGAGCAACATAATCTGCACGTAGTTCCCAATGGTAAGGGAAGGGGCAGTGGGGTCAAAACCGATATACCCCGTGATTTTATTTTTGGTCAGTGCCTCTTCAATCCCCGGCGTCTTATCGTGCAGCATGCCGCGCCATTCCAATTCTTCTAAAAAGTTCATTGCTGTTTATTTATTTGAGCAAGCAAAGGTAAAAAATGTCGCTCAATGTCCCTTAAACTTTATGCTTACTTTTTTTTACGCCAGGGTTGATTGGTTCTGAGGTAAAGGTGAAAAAATAAAATGCGTGCCGTTAGGTACGCCAGATAGGTAGAAAAAATATCAATGACAATGGAAAAAAGCGTGCTGTTAGGTACGCAAGGTGATCGATGCTGGGCCACCTTCGGTACCTACGGCACCGTTTTTATTATATTATCCTCCTATTTCTACCCACATTTTGTGCCTAACGGCACAATCACTCAAGTCTAAACCCTACTTTACACTTTAACCTTCAATCACAAGCTTTCAATTCCGCACGTACATCCTCTAACTTGACGACTCCATAATCATTACCCCAGGCCTGATTGATGTAGTTGATCACGTTGGTGATTTCAAATTCCGAAAGTTCTCGAACGGCCGGCATGGCTTGGTTGTAAGTTACCCCATTCACAACTATTTCACCCGTCATCCCCCGGCGTATGATACAAGCAGTAGCCAGCGGATTCTCCTTGACGTAGTCGGCCTGCGCCAGGGGAGGGATGTTGCCTTCCAACCCGCTACCATCCTCCATATGACAATTGGCACAAAAGTTATTGTACAGAATTTCACCCTGCTTATACGGTTGAGACTGGCAAGCAAAAGTCAAAACAACGGCCAATAGAAGAAAAAATATAATGCTCTTAGTCATAATAATTATTTTAACTAAACCACTAATAGGTTTTCGTCATACTCTGCGGAATAACGATAATATAGTCCGCTGTACCTTTTTGATCTTCTGAGAGTTGCTCTAAAGATTCCTGCTCAATCGTTTTCACGGACAAATAGGATAATTTGGGGGCATATTGGTCTAGGTACCAGATGATTCCCTGACGCCGATCCGAATGGTAGGAGCCGTTGTAATGTAGAAACTGGTGTTTTTTGGGTAAGTGTTCAAAAATAGAGTAGGCCATGGTAGCGTCCTTGATAGCCTGGGCCTGCGGGAATTTGACATTCCCCTCAGCGTGTCCGCCCATCATCCCCATCATATCGGCGTAGGCGGGCAATTCCAGATCAATCTCTATGGGCAGCGGGGCAATGTATCGCTTGGCTTCGTCGCTGAGTGCATTTAAAGCTTCAATTCCTTCGCGGAAAACCAGGCTGGCGTAGCGTCGGGGAATATTGGTGGCAATAAATGGCAATTCATGTGCCCTGGCAAATTCTACCAGGGGTTTGTAATCGGTATCGTAATTAGGCCAGGTACGGGCCTCGTCTTCAAAGCTTTTTTCACTGATGTGCCCGGCAAAGTATTCATCGATCAGCAGTTGATCATCTCTCTCAAACATTTCTGCTCCCAGGACAAGCTTTCCCTTGGTTTCGACGAAAAGGTCTTTAGTTAACTCAATTTGTAGCCAGTGTGCGATGGGATTATTGTGTAGTTCTCCGAAAAAAACGACGTCTTTTTTGCCGACCGCTTTCAGCACGGTGGCATAATCGACGCTTTTACCCTTTTGGTCAAATATGCGGTAAGCGGGTTTATCTTGTGCCATCATACCAAGCGTTAGAAAGCAAATAAGCAGGGAAATATTCCATTTGAGCATATCCTTGTTTTTGGTAAAATTAACAAAAAGGACGAATATCGGTTTAATAATAATCCCTGGGGGGCTTGACCTTTTTGCGCAGCGCTTTCTTCTCACTTTGGTGCTTCTTTTTTTGTAGGCGTTTTCGTTTATTCGCTTTAAATGCAGTAGCCCCTTTGCGGCGGGGACGGGGGCGCAGGGCCTTATCCAATAATTTGAAGAAGCGTTCCGTAGCTTCTTTCTTATTTAAAACTTGCGATCTTTTGGCTTGGGAAGCAATAATTAATATCCCCTCTTTATTAATTCTATTGTCCAGTACTTGCCAGATGCGATTCATCTCACGTACGCTTAGGCCCTGGCTCTGATTGATATCAAACAAAAGCTCGACTCTGGTCTCTACTTTATTAACGTGCTGTCCACCACTTCCCGAGCTTCGGGAAAAGCGATAGTTCAATTCCTTGGTGATTTGTTCTTTATCCATAGTTCTCGATTATCTGGTAGCGATTTAACGGTCGAGCCTGCCCTAAAGTTCCTTTTGTCATTTTTTTCTGACAAAAGATAAAAAAGGCTAATATCTAAAAACCAAAGTAGCCTGAGTACGTTTATCTTTCAAAAATTACTGAAAGTTTATAACAGTATATTCCCTGGATTATCTAATTTAAAAACTATGCCCTTAAAGAGGAGAGCGATTGTATGGTTCCGACAAGATCTAAGACTCAGTGACAATGAGGCGCTGTCTGATGCTCTGGCCCAGGCTTTTGAGGTTATTCCTGTCTACGTATTTGACACACGGGTCTTTCGAGGTAGTACAGAATATGGTTTCGCTAAGACTGGACCTTACCGGGCCAGTTTTATTCTGGAATCCGTAAAAAATCTACAACGTTCCCTGCGTAAGTTGGGAAGTGATTTGATTATTCGTATTGGACGTCCGGAAGAAGAAATATTTTCAATCGCCCAGCAAGTGAAATCTAATTGGGTCTTTTGCAATCGCGAGCGGACGCCGGAAGAAGTATTTGTGCAGGATCAATTAGAGCGAAAGCTTTGGAGTATTGGTCAGGAGTTGCGTTTTTCCAGGGGTAAAATGCTGTACCATACGGGAGATTTGCCTTTCCCTATTCAGCATACACCCGATACTTTTTCCCAATTTAAGAAAGAAGTAGAGCGGTATGTTTCCGTACGGGAACCTTTACCTGCTCCGCAACGCAGTTTTAACATTATAAGTACGGATGTTGATCCGGGCATCATGCCGGATTTGAAGGATTTTGGCCATGAGTCGGTTCAGATTGATCGACGAGCTGATTATCGGTTTAAAGGAGGGGAAAAAGAAGCTTTGAAGCGCTTAAAGGAATATTTTGAGAACGAAAAAGCGGTGCTTAATTACAAGGACACCAAAGACGAACTGTCAGGTACTGATTTTACTTCGAAATTATCTCCCTATTTAGCTCAGGGGTGTATTTCTCCCAAGCAGTTCTATGCGGCTTTAAAAGAATTTGAAGCACGGCACGGAGAGAGTAAATCCTCCGAGGATTTGTTTCATCAGCTGATGTATCGTGATTTTCTGCGGTTCATGGTAAAGAAATATGGAAACATTGTTTTTGATAAGGGGGGGATTACAGAGCGTCCCCTGGATAATCTCTCAGATGATGCCCGGCGCTTTGAAAAGTGGGCAAATGGCAAAACTGGAGTACCCATGATAGATGCCGGGATGAATGAGTTCAGACAAACCGGATACATTTCTAACCGAATACGTCAGAATTTAGCTTCTTATCTGGTGCACGAACTGGAAGTAAATTGGCAGTGGGGAGCTTCTTTTTTTGAATCCTTGTTAATTGATTACGACGTATGTAGTAACTGGATGAACTGGAATGCGATCGCCGGATTAACCCAAGACCCCAAAGATGAAACAATATTAAACCCCAGCGCCCAGGCCACGCGTTACGATCCTCGATCCGAGTACATCGAAAAGTGGTCCAGAGCCCAAAGATCTATAAAATTGGTTTAGTTGGTTAGAATTAGGATAAGGTTTTTGAGAGGCTGCCCGCGGGTAGCCTCTTTTTTATGGTATTTTAGCGGATCACAGAATACTTTTTTCACTATATTTGTATTAGAAATGATCAAAAGCTTCGTGAAAGACGATTCTCTTGAGTTCTAACAATACACATTGACGACCTAAAATCGACCTAATGATACCATCTTTTTTTCGGCTCAAGCCGGACACCTACTCTCGTATTCCGGCCATTTCCTGCTTGTTGCTGCTGTTTAGCTTTGCTATCACTCCACGCACCTTATCCGCACAGGATTTCAATGAAATCATCAAAGCTGTCGCCTCGG
>DATFKA010000068.1:0-22536 GCA_035268885.1 Saprospiraceae bacterium | reverse complement strand
AATACTCTGTAATCTAAATTTCTAAGCATTTTGAAAGTCATCTTTTTGTCCATTATTGCGTTGCGTACTCACCTTTGTAGCTAGACGAAGAAAGGGAATTCAAGGGGCCCTTTCTGAAGTAACAAGGCTCCGCCGCGCCTTATCTTGAACAAAAACCGGAGGTTTCAAAATACACATTAACTTAAATACCGTGGATGGGTTTAAAAATTAATTTTTAGGATGAAAAATTACTTACTGCTCTTTTTTCTTGTCTACTCCGTAGCTGGATTTGGACAAGCCAATTATCAAGCTGAACTAAATAATTTACTCACCTCACTGAACGAGTTATATCGGGTTAATTATGGCGCTTTACCCATTGCTAAGAAGGATGCCCGGGTTATTTATAGTGCACCGATGAAAGCACTGGTGTTTTTCACGCCATCGGGTGAGCGGAATGGGAATGATCCTCAAGCAATTACCCAGATTCAGGTCGTCTCTATTTCCTTGAAGGATCTTCATTATAAGAGTGCCGGCATCAAAGAAGTAGAAGGTGGATATTTTGTAGGAATAGTTAGCAGGAAATACCTGGAAAGTTTCGAAATGGCTGTTATTGATACTCAAACGAGGGGCCTTAGAGCTGGGCCCAATTTTAATTTCTTTGGTCTTCAATGTAAAAAACCGGCTTGCCATCCCTTTATTCAGATGATCCCCGCCCAGATAGAGGCGCTGATAAGAAAATTTAGCCCGAATATTTCTCCCTTAGAAGAAGTCCCTAATCCTTTCCAATGAAGTGGTTTAATCCCTACTGCTGTACGTCCCTTCAATTTGGCCTTTCTAAACAAATAGTCCCTCCAGTGGCGGTAGTGGCATCAAATCATGCCCTCGATCAATCGTATAGACTTTATGCTTCTTGAGCAACTGGGCGAACTTGCGGATGGATTCTACCTTGACCAGCCGATCGCGTTCGCCAAGTACAAAAATAGTAGGTGTATCGACGTTAGCGCCCAGCGTGACGGGGAAGTTGGGTAGCGACTGCCAGCAGTGAAACAGGCGCTCGCGGTTTTCTTCGCTTTTCAGGTGCTTTTGAACAAAGGCGTTGGGGAAGCGACCCAATAGACCATTATCGTGCAGGCTGCGGCTCAGGTCAATTAACCACTGCGGATTATCCAGCCAGGTCCCCAGTCTTTTGCGAAAACCCTGTGGAATGTACTCCGTTAGGAAATGATAGGGGCCGGCGATGCCGTCGGGGGAGAGTAGGGTCATACTCCGGGTCAGCCGGGGGTAGACCTGACTCAGAGCAATGGCAATTCGTGCGCCCATACTGAAACCAATCAGGTGAATGGGCCCTTCCTGATCCAGAAAGCGAATGATGGGATCAAAATCACGCAGCTGCATGGTCTCGGCCTGCCACTGCGTCTGTCCGTGCCAGGGCAGGTCCAGCGCGCAGATGGTCAGGTGTGGATACTGCTCACTGAGCGTCTGGAAGTAAGTCCCATCCTGATTAAAGCCGTGTAGGGCCAGGGCATAGGCCGAGCCATTTCCGTAAAAATGGGCATTAAATACGCCCTTATCCGTCTTGATCTGATGTTGCTTATAGTGTTTTGGTGCGTCCGCCATCTACCGTGATATTTGTGCCGGTAATATACGAAGCCGCCGGCGAAGCTAAAAAGGCAATCGCATTGGCGATTTCTTCAGGCTTGCCAAACCGCTGCATGGGGATGCTGCGCTCCCAGGCCTGGCGTTCTTCTTCGGCCGTAATACCTTTGCGCTCGGCCATGTCGTAAAGCAGGCTGCGCAGTCGCTCGGTATTGGTCGCTCCGGGTAGTACATTGTTGAGGGTGATACCGTGGGGTCCCAGTTCTGTAGCCATGGTCTTCGACCAGTTGGCCATCGCCCCCCGGGTCGTATTCGAGACACCCAGACCATCAATCGGCGTTTTTACGGAAGTAGACACCACGTTAATGATGCGTCCATAGCCCGCTTTTTTCATGCCCGGCGTCAGTAATTGCACCAGTAGGTGACTGCAGATCAGATGCTGCTCCAGCGCCGCCAGGAATTGTTCGGGTTTCGCTTCGATGATCGGCCCGGCTGCCGGTCCGCCCGAGTTGTTGACCAGGATGTGGTAAGTACGTTCCATAACCAGGGTCTTGATGCGTTTGCGAAGCTCTTCCGGCTTCGAGAAGTCCAGACTCAGATAATCGTGATCTTGTTGCTCATGTATCCGGTTTTTATCCAGGTCGAGGGAGATTTCGCTAAGCAGATCGGTACTACGGGCCACCAGTGTGACGGAGGCACCCAACTGGGAGAGCGCATAAGCGGCCGCTTTACCGATGCCTTTGCTGGCACCACAGACGAGCGCGTTTTTTCCGGTTAAATTAATGTTCATATTGTAATAGTTTTTATATTTAGTTGTTACTTGATCAGGCCGAAGACCGAGCCAAGGCTTACAGTAGTCATCAAAATATTGCCTGCTTTCACGGGTATGGCTATCGAATTTACTGGATTTTTTGTTAGTCTGCTTCAACTTTCCGACAATAATTTGATCTTTACCCACACTTAAATACCTTTGCAGGTAAATAAGACCAAAAACCGTGTCTACAAGAGCACAAGTTCCCGCACAGATGATCATACCCGCCGGCAAGAAAGTATATTTTGCCTCGGATTTTCATTTGGGGATTCCCGGGCGCCTTTCGGCAAAAGACCGCGAGCGGCAGATTGTGCGCTGGCTGGATGAGATAAAAAACGACGCAGCGGCCATCTTCCTAGTCGGTGATCTCTTCGAGTTTTGGTTTGAATACAAGCGGGCGGTGCCCCGTGGCTATATTCGCTTTTTGGGTAAACTGGCAGACCTGCGCGATGCCGGAATTCCGATCTATGCCTTTACGGGCAATCACGATATGTGGCTGTTCGATTATTTCCCGGAAGAATTAGGAATCCCCGTTATCCGTAAGCCGATCCGCATCAAGCTTAACGAATTTGATTTTATGATTGGCCACGGCGACGGACTCGGCCCCGGTGATCACGGCTACAAACGCCTCAAGAGAGTCTTTGCCAATCCTTTGTGTCAGTGGCTGTTTGCCCGCCTGCATCCCAATTTGGGGATAGGTATGGCCTGGTACTGGTCCGGAAAGAGCCGCGCGGCCCAACTGGAAGAAGAACAGTTTCTGGGTGCCGATAAAGAATGGCTGATTCAATATTGTGAGCGTAAGCTGAAGGTACAGCCCGCCGATTTCTTCGTCTTCGGCCACCGCCATTTACCCATCAATTACACCTTATCCAACGGCCACAGCCGCTACCTCAACCTGGGCGAATGGCTGAATTTTAATTCTTACGCGGTCTTCGACGGGCAGGACATGCAGATTCGTTTCTTTGAGAATGCAACAGGTAAGGTGTTTGGATCTCCGGAAAATATTTCTTCAGGTTAATCACTGAATCGAGAATAATTAAATCGCTTCAATATATCCATCTAGACTAAAAGCACTATTTACCGTTTTAACCCTGGAGTGACTAGTTCTATAAGGTCTACGCTCTTTTGGCATAGCCATCCCTTCGGGGTGCCGATTCGCCTGAGACACACCAACGCTAATCCCTCCAAAGGGGGACTTTTTAAATCTTGCAAAAGACAATGTTTAGAACCAATCCACTCAGGTTCAACCCTTTCCCTTTCCACTTTGCCCTTTAACCTTGATTCACTTTGTCGCCACATAAAACAAATCAATACAAGCTTCCTCCGCTGGACGCAGGGCATAATCCTCCATTTTGATATCCGCGGCGTGGGCATTTTCATTTTGCAGCAGTTTGCGACGATTCATGCGGTTGAGGATGTCGTAGGGGATTTGTAAGAATTGGCGGGGCAGGCGATACTGCAGGTTAAAGATATCGAAGCGCGTGATTTTCTGCACCGATTTTTTATTCTCTTCGTAGTAGTCCATGATCTTTTCGTTGCCGAAGACGCCCTTGGCTTCTACCTTAGAGAAATGCTTCGCCAGCAAATCTTTTAATTCGGTGATGGTGTATTCGCGAATGTGCCAGGGATTGCGCGTGAGTGACATCTTTTTATTTGGGGTGGTGACGATTAGTTGTCCACCGGGCTTAAGTACGCGGGCGATCTCGCGGACGAAGGCCTCATCATCTTGAATGTGTTCAATCACCTGGAAGGTAATTACGCAGTCAAAAGTATTGTCGGGCAGTTCAATCGGGGGGACCGACATCTGGCGCTGCTCGACCTTGTCTTGCAAATCGGCGGGTAGTTCTAGCTCGGTCAGGAACTTATCGATGGTCAGGAAGTGCTCCGTATGGGGGGCTACAATCTCTACACCGTATCCGCTACCGGTACCAATCTCCAGCACTTTACCTTTAATGGCACGGGCGGCTTCCACATAGGCCAGCAGTGATCGCTGAAATACGTAATTATCGGATAAGTCTTTATGAGAAACGCGCTCGGCTGTCTGCATAGTTAGTTTGATGATTTAATGAAAAGACCTCACAGGTCTGTCTGACCTTGTAGGTCTGGTTCCCAAGTGCTTTTAGCGAAAGCAAATATACAGGAAAGGGAACTATTCTGCGAGGGAGTAGTTTTGTCGAATGGTTGAACCAACGAAACTTTATCCCTTACCCTTTCAACTTTAACCTTGTTATACCATGAACCTCAAGAAAACCAGTAAATACCTCAGCTATCTCTTACGGCATAATCCCGCCGCACTAAATCTAAATATGGATCGACAAGGCTGGGTCGATGTTCAGGCTATGCGGGTCGAGCAGCACGTTTTTTACCTTTCCGAAAATGGCGTTTGGCTGGCGGATCGGGTGCCTGCCGGGTATCTCAGCCTAGCCTAAGTTAGTCCTGGCAGGGAATGGATTCTGCGGATCTATGGCAAAGACCTACATTCTTGTATATTTGCGGTCTCAAGATCAAGCGATATGAATCAGGCCCAACAAGCATTGCATAGTAAATACCAGAACCGTGCGAGCACTTTTGCCGCCAAGGCTGCCGAGCTGAAGCAGAAGTATCAGCGTTTTGCCCTGCTGCGCCTGCTAAGTTTCTTTGCGGGGATTGCCCTGCTTATTCTCTTTTTTCAATGGCAGGCCCTGGCTGGCATTGCTGGTACCGTCGTTTTTTTACTTCTCTTCCACCGCTTTACGCAGTGGCACCAAAAGATTCGGGACGATCGCTACCACCAGGAGGCCCTGGTGCAGATTAATCAGCGGGAGATGGCCGCACTGCAACACGATTACAGCGCTTTTGCCGATGGCGAGCATTATCAGGACCCCGCGCACCCTTACTGCATTGATCTGGACATCTTTGGCCCGTATTCTTTCTATCAGTACGCTAATCGCACGAGTACGATCGTCGGTGCGGATCGCCTGGCGGCTGATTTGTTAGCGCTATCGGTGCCGGATAATGTATCAGCCCGACAGGAAGCCATCCGGGAACTGAGCGAGCAGCTCGACTGGCGACAGCATTTTCTCGCCCTGGGCCAGCGTACGGAGGACAGCGCGGAGCAGATTGATTTATTGCTGCGCTGGTTACAGCAGCCCGTCTTTGTGTCAAACAAAGGCTGGCTACGGCTCATTCTACCCGTCTTTCCCTTTATGGTTTTGCCGGTTTTTATTTGGCTGCTTTATCAGCAGCAGTTTGGCTTATCGCTACTCTGTTTTGTTCCGGCCTTTTTAATCCTGCGTCCTTTCGTAGAGCGGGTGAATCGCGTTCACGAGCAAACCAACCAGGCGGAGAAAGCTCTGCGACATTACGCCAGGCTGATCCAACATATTGAGCAGCAATCCTTCACGGCTCCTTTGCTAGTGGAATTACGCGCTCATTTGCTACCGGAGGTATCCAAACGTATTGATCGCCTGTCTTATATTATCAGCCAGTTGAATGCTCGCTATAATGCCTTTGCTATCTTACTCAATCTGTTTGGCCTTTGGGACCTGCAGTGGATGCTGCGTCTGGAACGCTGGCGGGCAGCCGAGGCGGAGTCTTTGCCCATTTGGTTCGACACGCTGGCGCATTTCGAGGCCCTGAGTAGTCTGGCTACCGCTGTTTACAATAATCCGGATTGGGTCTTTCCGGTTTTCACCGAAAAACAAGAACTCGAAGCGAAGGCGTTGGGCCATCCGCTGCTACCCGCTGATCAGCGCGTTACCAACGAGGTCACTTTACCCACTTCGGGCCATATCAAACTGCTGACCGGCTCCAATATGGCGGGAAAAAGTACCTTTCTGCGTACCGTGGGCTTGAATGTTGTACTGGCTAATACAGGTGTCGCGGTCTGTGCCCAAAAGATGGAACTACCCGCGCTGCAGGTTTACACGAGTATGCGCACCCAGGACGCCCTGCACGAAAGCACCTCTTCCTTCTACGCCGAACTCAAACGGCTAAAGATTATCATCGAAGCGGTCGAGCAAAAAGAAAATATATTCTTTCTGCTGGACGAAATCCTCAAGGGAACGAATTCTCGCGACCGGCACACCGGTTCCAAAGCACTGATTCACCAACTGATTCAGCAGGGCGGCGGCGGGGTTGTGGCCACCCACGATTTAGAACTGGGTAGCCTAGAGGCTAAATACGGCGGCGCCATCGAAAACTGGTGCATGGAAGTCGCCATCGAAGATGGCCGACTCAATTTCGATTATAAAGTTAAAAAGGGGGTGAGTCAAAGTTTTAACGCCACGGTGCTGATGCAGCAGATGGGGATTAGGATTGAAGGATAAAGTAAAGCAAGCAACCTTGGGCCACATTCCTTGTCTTTTTCGTTAAAACGAAAAACCATGAGGATCGCTCTACTAATTCTACTAGCTATTGGTGTCTCTAACCTGACCTTTGCACAATCTCCTGTTACCGCGGAACAATGGCAGGAGGACCTCGACTCCTTACAGCAAACCATTCATACGGATTATCCTTTTCTGTTTAAGAAGACTACCAGGGAGGACTTTGATGCTGCCGTAGCCGATTTTAGAAAGGATATTCCCAACATGGAAACCCACGAAATTGTAGTGGGGTTTGCCAGGATCATTTCTTCCTTTAAATACGGACATACCTCCGTATCCTGGGGAAGTTATGAGGGGGTTGAATACGACCGCATGCCTTACTACCTCAAGATGTTTAAAGATGGTTTATTTATTCAGGCCACCCAACAGGCCTACGAAAAGGCGTTGGGGGCCCAGGTACTGGAAGTAGAGGGAATGCCCGTCGAAAAAGCATTGGCGGCGGTAAAACCCGCTTTCCCCACCGAAAACGATGAATTTTTTAAAGCCTATGGCGTAAACTACCTGAGTAATGCCCAATTGCTTCACGCACAAGGGGTCACTCCGAGGCTGAAGAAGAATATTACCCTTACTCTGAAAAAGGACGGAAAAACTTTTCAGCAGACCTTTGCGCCCCGCGCCGGAGATGAGATTCCCCGTCAATACACTTATGTACAGGAAGAGGGCGACTGGTTGGATGCCCGAGATAATAGTACCGATCCACTGTACCTGAAAAACCTCGATCGTATTTATTATTACGAGTACCTGCCGGAAGCGAAAACGGTATACGTACGTCAATCGCAGATTCAGGATGATCCTCAGGAAGATATTCCTTCCTTCTACAAACGGGTATTTACCTTTGTCGAAGAGAACGAGGTCGATAAGTTGATCCTGGACGTCCGCCTGAACGGTGGGGGAAACAATTATAAAAATAAGCCCGTGGTAACGGGAGTTGTCCAATCGAAAGTTAATCAACCGGGCCATTTTTTCGTCATCACCAGTGGGCAGACTTTTTCGGCCTGTCAGAATCTGGTCAACGAACTGGATAACTATACCGAAGCCATTTTTGTGGGTCAGCCCACCGGTGAAAATATTAACTTTTATGGCGATAACCGGACGGTAGTATTACCGAATAGTAAGCTTCCGGTTCGCTTGTCTTTTGCCTGGTGGCAAGACAAACCGCAGTGGGAAAATGACCAATGGCTGGCGCCACACATTTCGGTAGAAATGACCTTTGAGGAATATGCGAGCAACAAAGATCCGGTCCTGGATAAAATACTCAGCCTGAATCTGGACGAATTTATTGCCGCCCCCATGACCTACTTCACTAATCTGTTCACTACGGGGCAAATTGAGCAATTAAAGTCCGAAGCGGCGCGCATGGCAAAGGATCCGCTCTATACCTTTTTTGATTTTCAAGGGGAATTGAATCAAGCGGGCTATAATCTGCTGGCCAATAATCAATATCAAGAAGCGATTTTTGTATTTCAGATGGTAAGTGACTTGTTTCCGGACTCCGCCAATGCCTGGGATAGCCTCGCCGAAGGCTACTGGCGAGCCGGAAATAAGGAAAAAGCCAGGGAATATTACCAGAAAGCCATTTCCATGGACCCGGAAGGTCCTACGGGTAAGCATGCCCGGGATATGCTGAAGCAGATGGAAGAACACGATTAGGTTTTTTGTTCTTACCTTTACTGTATTCAAAGGGTTAAAAGATAGAAGTTGTTTAATAATTCCTGCTTGCGCGAAAAATGAGGTTTTTAAACGAGATTGTTTTCGTACTGGTTAGAACCAACCACCCTACTTATTTAAGGCGCGCGCTTTATTCTAAACTGAAATTTGATAGAAATACCTCCAAGTTCATATGTCACTACCTTTAACCTTAATGATATGCAGGTTTTTTCCTTACCAGAGGCTCTTCAGCACGCAGCAGCAGTCACTCACCTGCACCTGGATCGCTCTGGCCTGAAGGAAGTGCCTCCTGAGGTCTTGCGTTGCACTCAGCTACGGGTGTTAAACCTGCGGGATAATCAGGTGTTGGAATTGCCAGACTGGTTACCTCAGCTGGCTAAACTGGAAGCCCTTGATGTATCCGGAAATAACTTGCGGAAATGGGCCGCCGACTGGTCGGGCTGGAGCAGCTTACAAAGCCTTGATCTCAGCCGTAATCGGTTGACCACTATACGGGGAGCTCGCCTGCCCGTGGACTTGCAAAACCTTAATCTCAGTCATAACCGGCTACGGACCCTGGCAGTAACGCATCTACCAACGAACCTACTTCGTATCGACGTTTCGAATAATTCACTGAAGCAATTACCCGATATGAGGGCTTGTGAGCATCTCCGACAATTACATGCCCAAAAAAACTTGCTGGCCGATTGGCCCGCCTTACCCTCCTCGGATAAGCATTTGGCAGGCTTACAGGTCTTATCTTTGGCGCAGAATCGCCTGACTGGGGTGCCAAAAAGCATCCAGGGCTGTCAGGCCTTACGCGAGCTGGATCTGAGGGGGAATCAATTGCAAAGATTGCCCGCTGAGATGGGACAACTAAAATGGTTGGTTCGCTTGTCTCTGGGGAATAATCAAATAAAGCGTATTCCGGCGGTACTGGACCAATTGACTATTCTGGATCAATTATCTCTGGCCGAAAATCAAATGGAAGGGAGCATAGACCTGAGTGCGAATTCTCAACTGCGCCGACTGGATTTGAGTAAGAATCCCATTCGAGAGATTCGGGTCTTACCAGGTTCTCTGCGTCATCTAAGGCTTAAAGGCCTGGCTTTACAGGACTGGTCTTTTTTGCGAAAGCAGACAAAATTGCGGTCGCTCGACCTGCCCGCCCAGACGTCGGAAGAGCTATTGCAGGCGGTCTGCCATCTTTCAGAGCTGGAGTCGCTGCGGGGTTTACTGCCTTACGGCAAAAAAGAAAAGTTGCTACGGCTATTAGGAGAGGCCTTTTCGCCCCCGGAGAAACGAGCACTACTAGATTTTTGGGTGCTGGGTAAAAAGATAGACACAGACCCTCTGCTGCTACAGAAAACCTTGTTAAGTGAGATTCCAGCGCTGCGTAAGCAAGCGCGTCGTCAACTGTTAAAGCCTACGGAAGGCCAGGGCATACCCCCGGATACAAGAGCTATCTACTGCCTCGGTCGTTTGCAGACCTCCGATGTCGAGCTTAGGTCTCTTTTTACCACCAGGGGAATTATCCAAACGGGGAAAGCGAAAACTGCTATTCTCGGACAAGCCCCCTATTCTAATTTTCAGTCCGAAGGGCCTTACCATTGGTATTCCGAGGCTCAATTGCTGGCTTTTTTGCGAAAGCAAGGTCCAAAAGCAAGTTCCTGGACCAAAGAAGAGCTGGGGAAACTGAAAAAACGGCTACTACATACCAATCCCAGTCAGGTGAAACTAGCCTTGCTGTTAATGGAAAAGGAAGCACTACCCGCTGAGATCTTCCCCGCATTAATTCTGGCCGGAAAGCTACAAGAGGTACCAGCTTTGAAACGAAGACTCTTGGCGCTAGCCCGTCAACATTGCCCGCCGACCTACGAAAAGTTGCTACAAAGGCCCATTTATGTAAAGCGTGAGTCGGACACTAAAGAGGCGATTCGTCAGTGGGTGAAAAACGCACAGTTACCCGATGGTGAGTTGGAAGAGTTACTTTCCCTCTGCTGAAAAGTGCTATCTTGCCGCAAACCACCAAACGAAAGATGAGTATACAATCCGATCTACAAAGCCGCAGCGGCGGCAACTGCGAACTCTGCGGAAGCGCCGAGGAGACTACTGCCTTTGAGGTGAAACCCGCCCAGAATCAGGGAAGCGATGGCTACGCTTTGCTCTGTGCTAACTGCCAATACCAATTGGAGCATCCCGATGAAATGTATTCCGATCACTGGCGCTGCCTGAACGATAGCATGTGGAGTGAAGTGCCCGTCGTGAAGGTCTTGGCCTGGCGGGCCTTGTATCGCCTGCGGGGGGAAGGCTGGCCACAAGACCTACTCGATATGATGTACCTGGACGAAGCGACCCTGGAATGGGCCAAAGCGCGGGCAGAAATCTTTACGGAAGATCAAATTGTACATAAAGATGCTAACGGAGCTGTACTCGAAGCGGGCGATACCGTTACCCTGATTCAGGACCTGAAGGTAAAAGGGGCCGGGCTGACGGCCAAACGAGGTACGGCGGTGCGTCGCATTTCCCTTGATCCTAATAATGCCGAATACATCGAGGGCAAGGTAGATGGACAGCATGTCGTCATCCTTACGCAATTCGTGAAGAAAGCTAATAAGTAATTAACTACTTACCCACTTCCAGTATCTTGATCTCTACCCGCTGGTTTTTTTGTCGACCGTCGGGGGTGTCATTGGAGGCGATGGGTGCGCGCTTACCATAGCCTTTATAGACTAGCCGGTCCGGGTCAACTTGTTTTTGGCGGAGGTATTCGTAAATAGCTTTCGCCCGCTGAGCGGATAACCGATCGCAATACTCGGCTGGAGGCAGGCTATTGGTATGGCCTCCGATTTCTACCTTTTTGATTTCCGGACGGTCATTAAGGGTAGTGGCAATCTGATCCAACACCTCGTAAGATCCTGGTTCGATCTCTGCCTGGTCGGCTTTGAAAAAAAGTTTATCCACCTGAAGGATAGTGCCTGCTTCCAGGTTTTTATCTGCCAGGGCATCTACTACTTTTGCTTTATCATCCGAGGTAGGCGTCGCAGGCGACTCCTGAGCTATCTTGGGTATAGTTGCGATATCTTCTTCCGGACGGTCCAGGGTTTCCTCTTCTGGAGCGGCGGAAGTGGCCGGTTCTTCGATGATAATGGTAAAGTCCAGTGCACTGGGGGTTTGCTCATCTACCTGAAAATCGGCCGTCCCCCTTCGTTCGTGAATGGTGATGGCGTATTGCTGGTAATCACCGGGCATCTTCGCCAGGGAAAAAGAATATTCCCCCGTTTCACTATTACTACGCGCCGTAGCCAGTGGCGTCGTGGGATCAGCTTTGTCGAGCAGCAGTATTCTCGCTTCCAGTGGATTGCCAAGCGGGTCCTGTACCCTTCCATTGATGACCAGGGTAGCGTTGGGTTTTGCCTTGTCGAGTAGTTGCATCTCGTGGATAGCTCCGTCAATCACCTGGTAAGCTTTGTCGTCGGTGGGATCTACCACGAAGCTGTATTCATCCCGTGTTGAATTATAGGGGGCTCCAATGTTTTCGGGTGGGGCACAGGCGGTGCCCCCCAGGAGCGTGGTTTTGTAGATATCGTAACCGCCCATGCCACCGGGTTGGTTGGAGGCGAAATACACGGTTTGGTTGTCGCCGGCGATGTAGACCGAGATTTCATCGGCCCCATTTGGGATATCCAGCGGCTGCGGATAAGACCATTCCCCATCGGCACTGGGTCGTCGGCTGATGTAGAGGTCGTATTTTTTTCTGGAGGGAATGTAGGCGGAGACAATAAATATTTTTTCGTCGGGGGAGATGGCCATACCATCGGTACCCAGGATATACTGCGTGATATCGAAGCCTCTACTTTTTAGCCGCTCTGCCCAGGAGTTGGGGTAAACCATACTGAACTTAATGTAGTCGCGATAAAGCCCTTTTCGCTTTAGGTCGTCGTCAATGGCTTTCTCCAATCTTAGTTCCAGGTCTCGAAAGAACTGGGTGATATTTCCACCCAGGCCAACGGGTTGGCCCCAATTGGTGCCATTCAGGGCAGCCCGGTAGTAAGGGCCGCCGGAGTATTCCCAGGCGTTGCGCCAACTCTGAAAATAAACGGCCTGCCCATCGGCGGTGACATTGGGTTCATCTTCGCCACTGTAGGTATTGACGCCTCCGGTCAGACACTTCGGATCGCTCCAGCCGTCGCCCTGTTTGACGGCGTACCAAATATCGCCATCGTATTGTGGTCCGTGTCCGTGATAAGATTGGCGGGGACTGGACCAGGGCATACCGCCCCGTTGTGACATGAAAAACAAGTATTTGCCATTGGGCGTAATGGAGAGATTGGTTTCGCGGTAGCGGGAATCCAGATTAGGAATCTTTTGCATGACCTGCGCCGGGCAGACCAGTGGAAGCAGGAGCAAAAAAAATAGATAATGCCATTTTTTCATCTGAAAAGGTTTAGTAAAACACACTTATTTAGAATGAGAAATGTCTCATTAATGTTGTGTAGCCGGGAGAACTTGGGGCTTCCCGCCTCTTTCCCTATAAATTAAATGACTTTGCGCTGATTTTCAAGGGGCTTATCAATCAAAAAGCTCCTTTAATTTTGCTTCCAGGGAAGCTCCCCTGAGGTTCTTGGCTACGATGCGCCCTTCCGGATCAATCAAAATAGTACGGGGGATGGAGCGAATACTGTACTGCTGTGCGACGGCGTTTGACCAGCCTTTGAGATCACTGACGTGACTCCACTTAAGTTGGTCTTTTTCAATGGCGGCCAGCCAGCGTTTTTTGTCGCGGTCCAGGCTTACGCCTAAAATTTCGAAGCCTTTATCCTTATAGACATCGTACATGCGTACGACGTTGGGGTTTTCTCGACGGCAGGGACCACACCAACTGGCCCAGAAATCAATCAGTACGTATTTACCCCGCAGATCGCTCAGGCTTAACTCTTCGCCCTCGGGGGTGAGTTGGGTAAAATCCGGAGCGACCCGTCCCTCTTCGAATTGGGTCAATTGTAGAATCCGCTGTTCGAGTTGGCTGGCTAGTTGTGGGTACTTCTTCTGGTAGGTGTCTACGAATTGTTGCGCATATTTGCCATACAGGCTGTTCTTGTTTTTGTCCAGGGCACGGATCACACCGCTGAGGGCATATTCGTGTGCGCCACTGGGCTGGGGTGTCAATTGCAGGGACTGACTTAAGAACCGGTCTAGTATATCCTTGGGAATATTTACCCCACTGAGTGTTCCGGCGTAATCAAAAAAGGCATCAAAAACCAGCGGTAGGCTATTAAAGGTTTTATCTGAGAAGTCAACGTGACTGAAAAACTCGTTGCCAAAGTATTCTATTTCATTGCGGTAATCTCCCCCGTTGTTGGGGAAAGAAAGGTAAGTATTCAGGGCGAGAATTTTCCCTAAAAAAGGCTGCCTTTGATTTAGAGAGTCGAGCAGTGCCATGCGCTCTTCATCCAGGGCTTTCATATCCTGAATGGCTTTTTGTTTTTCTTCTTCCGTTTGGGCTTTGACCATCTTGGCCATGATCTGGTTATTTTCTCGCTTGTAATCATTCATGTTGTTCTTCAACTGAATGTACTGCCCATTGAATTCAGAACCACTGATCTTACTACGCTGGGCATAATTACAGCTGCCGCTAATCGTAAATTGCTTTTCTGGGCCCACCATAACCGGTACAACCTTATTGGGCGGTATGCCGATGTAAACCATCTTAGGGGCCTCCGTTTTTAGTTCAACCTGGTATTGGTTTTCGCCCTGCAATGAGGCCTGGGCAATCGGATGCAATTGCATGGCTCGAAATTCAAAAGCATATATATCTTCGCCGCAATCTTCCATATTGGCGGTAATGGTGACGTTCTCCTGTGCTATCGCCAGTCCGGTCCACAAAGTCATTAGCAAGAGGATGATCTTTTTCATCTGTATGTAATTTTAGTAAAGTATTGTTTTATAGATAGTTATGTAGTACTTAAGCTTAGGTTGAATTCGAAGGTTAAAGGTTAAAGTCCCAAGGTTAAAGTCATGTCACATTTTAACCTTTACCCTTTTTACTTTATCCTTTTGCCCAGAGCAAATCCCCGATATTCATCCGCGTTCTGGTGCGCCTTAGGCGCATGGGCATTTCATGTTTATTGATTTTTTCGGCCATAGCCAAACAAAAGTAACACCAGCATCAGCATTAGGCCCCAGGCCATAAAATTGTAGAGGCCGGTATCCAAAGGACTAACCGGGGGAATCCCGTAAGACTCACCTGAGCTGGTCGTATTAGCCATTAGAATCACCGGAATCATATAGGGTAAGGTAAATGGGAAAACACAAACGACCAGACTCATGATATTAGACCGCCGAATGGAGCCAATGCCCATTTTTTCACCCGTCTTTTCCGCAAACTCGGCCACCGTCAGGATCGCAACGATACTGTGGGTAGTCAGTAATACGGACAAGGTGGTACTCCCAGCTATCCAGGCCTCTGTCCTCGCAGCAGTTTGACTATTTTGGGCGGCTTTTTCCACCAGGCTATCCATAATACCACTACGCTTTACCGTTTCTACCATCCCCATCAGCAGAATGGTGAAAAAGCTAATCCCTACCGCCCGGTTAATCCCATCAATAATAAAAGAGCGAGCCGTAAAATTATCCGGATCAATGGATAGCAATTGTTCGGGTGACAATAAACCTAATGCCAGGCTCAGTACAATACCAAATACCAGGCCGGTCAGTAGTCCCTGCATGAGATGACTTCCCTTCAGAAAAAGATAAATGATCAATGCGGGTACTAGTAGCATCGGCAACCCCCTCGAAGACCCCTCCAGAGTACTGGTAGCCTGCTCAGTCGTTCCGGAAGCAAACCAGGCCATTAGAAAATAAGCGATCAGGGCTAAAACAGCCGCCGGAAGTACGTACCGAAGCCGGCTACGCACCGTCGGCCCGATTTCTGCTTTTTGACTCAGGGCACTGGCAATGGTCGTATCCGAAATGGGCGCAAAAAAATCACCAAAGGTAGCCCCACCAATAATCGCTCCCGCCAGGACCGATAAGGGAGCACCAAGCAAACCACCCGCCGGGTAAAGTATTGGTCCGCAGATCAGAATAGTAGCAAAACTCGAACCGGTGGAGAGCGACACCACAACGCAAATCAAAAAAGCAGCTACCACAAAACCTGCCCCCTTTAATTGTAGCTGATCGGCCAGCCAGGTCAATGCCTCCACAAAGCCCGTCTCAGTCATCAGCACTCCAATACAGGAAGCCAAAATCCAGGCGGTAATCATCACCATCACAATGGGCTGAGACATCCCTTCCAGGACCACCGCACTAAAGCGCTTCCGATCCTTTGCCAGGAAAAGTCCCACACTTAGGGCCAATAGGATCACCGGCCAGAAGCCGCGCTCGTCGGGAGCGCCAGAAAGGGCAATCCAAATTACCCCCGATAAAAAAATCAGGAAAGGTAATAATGCCCCTAGGTAAGCACCATAAAATAGTAAGGGACCTTTATCTTTTGTCGTTGTCATCATTCAGGTTGTACTTCATAATGATACCGTGCTTCCCGGTTTTATCTCGCTCTAATTCATATACGGGACCCGCCGGGCCCGCTGCCCGATCGACGATGGCTTTAACCATAGCCAGGTCTTCTGCATCCAGACCGAATTGGGTGATCTGTGGCAATTTAGCCAAATGCTTCCGGTTACGGGCACCAATGATCAAGCCCCCCACCCGGGCCTTTTGTAAAACGTAGCGACTAGCTACCGCAGCTATGTCTACCCGATGCTTATCCGCAATCTTTCGAAGTACTCGTAGTAGCTGCTGAAACAGCTCGTAATCACCAAATTCTTCGATAATTAATCGATATTTGGTCAGAGAGCGATTTTCTAGTGGAGGCCTCGGGTCGGTCTGGTCCAGGTAGCGATCGGTCAAAAAGCCACCCGCCAGTACCCCGTAGCACAAATAATACATATCCTCTTCGGCCATCAGCGCATTAGAGTCGGCCTCCGGACGGTGATCCAGGACAGAGTACTGCGTCTGGTTGCTGACGAAGGAGACACCCGCAGCAACCATCTCCTGGATGTGTGCCGCATCAAAGTTGGTAATACCCAGATAACGAATTTTGCCCGCCTGCTGAAGTTCTGACAAATGCACCGCGGTATCCACGTAGCCCGGAAATTGATAATCCCACCAGGCAAATTGCACCAGATCGAGCCTTTCCACGCCTAATCTGCACAAGGAACGATCAATAATTTTTTCCGTGTCTTTCTTTGTAAGATTCGCCAGGGCATCGTAATCGGGTACGTACTTCGTGTGTACCTGCACCGGTGGTAGTTCACCACTGCGAAAAGCATCGCGATAGGTAGCCAAAAAATGACCGATCAGTTCTTCTACACCGGTGTAGATGTCCGCACAATCAAAGGTGGTGATGCCTGCCCGTACGAAGGCGTACATATCTTCAATGGCCGTCTGGGGGTCAATGTCGCCGTGGCCACCGGCCAGGTGCCAACCCCCTTTAATAATTCGGGAGATGGAGTAATCGGGACGTAGTTGGATGCGCGGTATGGTTGTTTGCATATTAATCAGGAATGTTTGTCTGGAACAGTGCATCAAAGGCATCAATCGGAATCGGCCCCGCTTGCATGATGGTGTCCATAAAGCGTTTGAGCTCGAAGCGATCGCCCAAGCGCTCCTGTTCGCGTTTTAATAGTTCTTTAAACTGTTGCCCACCCCAAAAGTACGAAGTAAGTTGCATGGGAGAACGCATAATTCGTCCCCAGAGACTTTTGGCGAATTGGGGCGCCAGCAGGGAAGTTTCCGTAGAGAATTGCATCACCTGCTCTGGTGTCCAGCCCTTACAGTGTACTTGCATAGAGGTATAGGCCCGGTTAGCATTTTCCAGGCGCTTACGCAAATGAGCCAGATAAGTCAACTTACGCTCTGCTTCCCAGCCGGCATCCAGCAGCACCTTTTCTGTAAAGGTAGCCCAGCCCTCAATGTAGGGAGAATAGGGAAATAGCAGGCGCAGCGGGTGGGGTGTTTCCCGGCTGATTTTTATTTGCATATAATGGCCGGGGAAAAGTTCGTGAATAACAATCATCCGGTTGAAAGGCTTATTAAAAGAAGACCAGAAATCAATTTGCTCCTGCTCCGGCAGCGTATCCGGAATAGATGGCAGGTAGAGCGTCGTCACGGGATTGGGATCAAAGGGTCCGGCACTATCGACCCAGCCAATTCGGGCTGCAGGACCCGCACTTTCGGGTGCATTTTCAATGCGAAGGGTCTGGTAGTCCGGTAAGGTGGCAATATTCTGCTCTTCAATAAAGGTAATGGCGGTCTCCGCCAGGTCTAGCCAAAAGGCTTTGTACTCCACACCGTTCTTCGGAGCGTCTTTTTCCATATCAGTGAAAGCGCGGGTGATCCACTCTGCCTCCGGAATATTTTCCTGGGGATAAGTTTCAAGCAAGTATTGCCGAGCGACTTTCTTAATGATACGCCGGGTCTCCTCAATCTCATCCAGGGCTATTTGTTCTAATACTTGAGGGCTTAGCTGCCCATCCGTGTAGAGATCCAGTTGACGGGTATACTCCTCGAGGCCCAAGCGGGGGGATGGTTCTTTGGCGCTGGATAATAATTCAGTTTGAACGTAAGTTTTCAGGCCCTCCAATTGTCCGATATAGCGCTGTAGCTTAGTAGAGAAATCAGGACAGGCCGCTTCCAGATTTAGCTGATCCATTTGTTGAGGCAGTTCTTTTTTGAGATAGCTTTGCAATTCTTCCAGGCTGCGCAGTCCGCGTTCTGCATCATCTTTGTCCAATTCCTGCAAGTTTTCATGGGCCGCTTTTACTAGCTTTTCCGAGGCGCTCAGGCGACTGCACAGTAGTCTTGCCCGCTCCGAACCAGTTAGATAACCGGTACTGAGCACGGTGGTCCAGGCCGTACCTAAGGCCCCTGTGTACAGACTCAGTTTATGTTTATGAGGCGCCTGCCGTTTCCAGCGATCTATCTCTTCCCGCATTTGCTGCCGTAGTAGACGGGTATTGATGGGGTAATCTTTTGCGTAAGCCGACTGGGGATCATTCAGTTGGCGCAAACTTTTTTGATTATATCTCAACCAGGCCTCCAGATTTTCACCCGTATAATCCTCAAAGCGAAAGATGTATTCGTGATTACCCAATGCCGTGGCTCGCGAAGGGTAGAAATTTTTCCAGGCCAGGGAATAATCTGTCCCCAGGTTTTGGGCTTGACCCGGCCCCGAACACAACAGGAAGACCAGAATAAAATGGATGATTAGGTTTTTCATACGCTTATTTACTTATCGGACGAATATAGAAAATCACACCTTCTTCACACCTATAATTGTAATCGGAATCGCATTAAGAGCCGCATTACCCGATACCGGATCAAGGTGTTGCTCATCGGCCAGATCATTATAACTCACCCCGGCGTGTTGGGTAGCTACCTGTAGACGAACACCGGGCTTGTGGTGTCCCCAGCCGTGCGGGATCGAAATCGTACCTGGACCCACCTCCTCACTGATTTCTGCCGGAATTTCAATACGATTCACCCGAGACTGGATTTCAAGCAGGTCGCCCGTCTGGACGCCATGCCGGGCAGCATCTTGTGGGTTGATTTGTGCCACACAGATTTTTTTACCTTTCACCATACGATAGCTATTGTGTAGCCAACTATTCATGGAGCGCAAATCGCGTCTGCCGATGAGGAGCAATTGCTCCGGAGACAGGATGGGCTTTTCCAGGGCAGCCAGGGCATTTTTAAAGATATCGGGGAAAAGATCAAGCATCTGATCCGCTGTTTGTAGTTTACCCCCCAGATCTTTTACGGACAGGGGCCCCAGGTCAATTCCATGCGGTTGTGCTTTTAGATCCTTGAGTTGGTAGTCATAGGCGCCCTGACTTAATAATTGATCTAGGACCTGAACCAGGGTGGGCTGAAAAGGTACGGAAGCTTCCCTACCCTCTCGTTGAGCCCGTTCCTTTTCCACGGCCACACTTAAGCGGCTGAAGATTTCCCAGTCGAAGAGGGTACCGGACGGCTTTTCCACTACGGGTTCAGAGTAGTTAATAGTATTGTGAATCGCTAAATTATGGAAGGGAATACCCAAATGTACCGTTTCCAGACCAGTGGCGGGTGGTAGAATGAGGTCGGCGTGGCGAGTGGTCTCATTGAGGTAGATATCGATCGACAACATGAACTCAAGGGAAGACAGGGCCTGCTCTACCTGTTGACCATTGGTGGCCGAGAGCACCGGGTTACCACAAGAGGTGATAAAGCCCCGCATCTGTCCTTCGCCGGGCGTAAGGATATCCTCGGCTAAGGTGGCGGCAGGCAATTCGCCACCGTATTCCGGTAAGCCGCGTACCCTGGAATGCCAGCGAGCAAAACGCTTCTTACCGGACTTCTTCCGGGTTAAATCAATGGCCGGACTGCTAAAGACCACACCACCCGATTGAGCAAAATTACCACTGAGAATATTGAGTAGATTAATTACCCAGTGGCAAAGAGAACCGTGCTCCGTCACCGAGACCCCTAAACGGCCGTAGCAAATCGCCGTGGGCGCCGCCAAGAAGGCATCACTGAGTTCAATAATTTTACGTTCCGGTATTCCGGTAATATCTGCAGCAAAGGCTGGCGTATAGGCTTTGACCGCACTTTTGATGGCTTCCAATTGCTCTTTTTTGACAAAATCCTGTGCACTGTTTAATTGGACTTTATCCTCGTAGAGGGTCCGGTGAAGCATGGCCAATAAGAGCCAGATATCCGTCCCCGGCCGAATGAACAAATGTTGGTCGGCTTTGCGGGCAGTGCGGGTTTTACGTGGATCAACGACCACTACTTTCCCGCCTCGCTCCTGAATTGCTTTTAATTCGCCGGCTACATTGGGCGCCGTCATTAAACTACCGTTCGAGACCAGAGGATTCCCCCCTAGAATCAACCAGAAATCAGTGCGTCTGATATCCGGTACGGGAATTAAAAATTGATGGCCAAACATAAAATCAGCCGCCAGGTGGTGCGGCAATTGGTCCAGTGAAGTAGCCGAATACCGGTTTTTTGTTTTCAAACTGCGCACCAATCCTCCAGAAAACAACAAAGAGCCCACATTGTGCACCGTTGGGTTCCCCTGGTAAATACCGATGGTATTAGAACCGTACTGCTCCTGAAGACTTACCATTCGCTCGGCAGCATAATCAATCGCTTCCTCCCAGGAAACCCGTACCCAGTCCCCATTGATTTTGCGCAGTGGATAGCGCAGACGATCCGGGTCTTCGTGTACATCTTTTAATGCGTAAGCCTTGGGGCAAATATGCCCCCGACTAAAAACATCTTTTTCATCCCCTTTTATGGAAACGATTTTATTGTCTTCTACCTCAATGGCCAGGCCACATAGAGCCTCACAGATATTACAAGTACGATACTTGAGCATGCTATTTTTTTGGTGAAATAAGTTATACAATTCAATTAGATAATCCCTACCACCAGCCCAGTACTTTCCACCAGAGTAAACCTACTCCGAGCCAGACCATCAGGTGAAAAAGGCTAATCACAAAGCCAGTAGAAAACCACTTCGGTGCCTCTACGTACCCCAATCCAAAATAGATAATCACCGGACCGGAAGAATAATTAGTCGTACATCCACAAAGGCAGGAAAAATAGGCAAAAACGGCGGCAGCCACTAGCGGCTGACCATTAACGGCAAAACAGACGGCCAGAAAAGGGGCAGCCATAGAAGCAATGTGTGCCGTCAGCATGGAAAAAAAATACATAGAATAGAAGTAAATAACCCCCAGGATGAGGACGGCATTCAAACCCGAAATACCCTGAATGGAAATACTAACCTGTCCTACAAACCAGTCAATAAACCCGTATTCTAACAACATATTTGCCATGGCCAGCAGGCCACCTAACCAAATTAAGGTGTCCCAGGCCTTATCGTTGCGAGTCACCTGCTCCCAGGTTTGGGTTTTAGAAATCAATAAAATCAGGACACCAATTAAAGCAACCGTAGTGGTACCCAAACCGTGGAGGAATTTAGTCGCCCAAAGGAATACAAGGAACACCAGTACGCCCAGCATTACCTTTTCCCCCAGGCTCATCGGCCCCATCGCTTTTAATGCCTGCCGGGCTTTAAGCTGGGCCGCTCTGCCATCGGTCAGGCTGGGCCGCACCAACCAGTGTATCAGCTGGGGCAGAAAAATTAGGGATATCATACCCGGTACGATAGCTCCCAGGGCCCAGGTTCCCCAACCGAATTCCATCCCGTATACGTCCTTAACGGCTTTTGACACCAGGGGATTCGCCGCCATCCCGGTCATAAACATAGAGGCAGCAATCAAATTGGCGTGACTGCCAACCAGACTGAGGAAAGCACCCGCTTTTTCGGGATCTTTTTGATTGGTTGAGCCTAGAGAATGGGAAAGAGAATTAACAATCGGCGCGTGTACTCCTCCTCCTCGAGCCGTATTGGAAGGCATTACCGTAGCCAGGACAAACTCAGATGTACAGATGGCATAGGCCAAGCCCTTAACGGTTTTGCCGAGTTTACTGACCAGGAGCAGGGCGATTCGTTTTCCCAGCCCGGTATTAATCATCGCTTCCGCTAAAATAAAAGCTGCGACCACTAACCAAACTGTTGTGTCGGCAAAACCAGACAAAGCCTCTTTCAGTGTCAGCACATTGGTGGCTGTCAGAATTAGAAGCCCCATCAGTACCATCATACCGATCGGGAAAACCCTTAGTATAAAACTGAGGATGACCGCAATAAATACACTAAAAACATATAGGCCCTTGACCGGCACCTCGAGACTGTATCCAAAATACAGTACGGCTAAAGCGATAGCAATACACAAGCTTAGTTTGATAATCGTCTGCAAATCATAGTGGATTTGCCAGCAAGTTAATAAAAATACTACTCAACGGTCTCTCCCAGCACCAAATGCATTTCGTCAGCTGAAAGATAAGCATTGTATTGAAAAACGATCTCGTAGGCCGGATTCAGAATAACAAAAGCGGGATAGCTTAGTTGACCCTCCATGCTAGCCAGTGCCAGGGCTAATTCGTGAGTGCCACTGTTACGCCCGCTGGGTTGATAAGCAAAGCGATGCCCCTTAAAATTGACGGCCTCTCGCTGTTCTGCATCAAAAG
>DATFKA010000067.1:0-12797 GCA_035268885.1 Saprospiraceae bacterium | reverse complement strand
GATTGGGGAAGTACTCGTGAAGTAGTGCTTGTATATCTAAGGTTTCCTTTTGCATTTGTTTTCTTGTTTAGTTACCCTTTCGGAAAAGCCTAACTAAATTACCAAATAATGGAGAAATAGGCACTTCACATGAAAGTATTTTCATGTATTTGTATAAACGCCCTTAGGTGGAGAAAGTTTTTAGCGGTGGTGCTGGAAGTGATTGGTTGAAATTGAAATTGATGCGTTTCTTAAGCTACAAGACAAAATTTACCCCCATGCCCCACCAGTGGCCACGCTGGATGGCACCCAGCCCTTTTTGATAATAGAACTGATTGAAAGTGGCCCCGGGCGCTGCTTCGCCCATGTTGCCAGTCTCCCAGGTATGGTGCAGGGCAATCTTTAATTTGTGTCTGTTCAGGTACCAGTTAATACCGAAATCAATGCTGGCATCACTGCCGGCAAAAGCACCTACGGCCTCGGCCTGCGCCTGGCCCAGTAAATCATCCGCGCCCAGAAAACGCTTGACCAGCAGGGCAGGCTCCAGTACGTATTTTTCTGAAAGGGTGAAATTGTGCCCCACACTGATAAAACCGGTCTGCGAAAGATAAGTAAAATCGCTACCGGCTCGCCACAGTCCGTACCATTCGCCATAGAGGTGCCAGTGTCCATAATTGGCAATGATATCGGTACCCAGGGAGTAAGCCTGCTCGAAGATATCGGTGGCTCCCTGGTAAGAGCCGGCGATAGCCAGGGTCAGTCCCCGGCGCTGTGCGAAGTCATTCAGTGGGGCATTGCGGCGATAGTTATTGTATGATCGTTCCCCGATGAACCACTGGAGTCGACCCGTCAGGAGTGGACTGGATAAACGGTCGGAAGTATTGCCTCCATCACTTGGGAAAATAGAATTATGAATGCCTAATTCGTATTGAAAACCACCCGTGTCGGCCTCTGTACCCAGTAGCCCACCAATGGCAATACCTGAAGTACGTCCCGGATTGCGTCCGACCAGGTGTTGACGGACGTAGGCCTGTGAAAAGGACTTGGACAGGGAAGTGAACTGAAAGGCTGAACTAATACTGGCCAGACCAACGCTCGGCACAAAATAACCCAGGGTGACATACATACCTTCGTATTCGGGGAAGACCTGGTACTGGAGGTAAGCATCCCAGAGGCCCGGATTAGGGAAGGAACCGTTGTTGGAGCCCCCATTGAAGCCGCTGTTGAGATCGCGGCCCACCATGTCTAGTGCAGCGACAAAGCGCAGGGTAAGTCGGTCGTAGGGCTCGATCTGAAAGCCCGCCCGCGTTCGACGTACCAGAAAGTTGAGCCGGTTGCTGGCATCGACGTACTGATCGCTTGCTGCATCGAAGTGCTTAGTATTATAAGTGTAAGTGGACCAAAGCTGAAGATTAAAGACAGGTTTGAACTTCAGGTCCTTATTCGGTTTAAGCCAGGAGGGAGAAGAAAAATCCTGACCTTTTCCGGCGAGGGAGAATGCCAGGAGCCCGACCATAATTATCAAAAAACGTTTTGACTTGACCTGAATAATACCTTGTTGTTGTTGCATGAGAAGTTACCTATTGATTTCTCTATGCAAAGATCATGAATTTATCACCTGCTTTCGGTGATCTACATCACTAATAGCTGCTTTCGTCCAGTTCTACTTTTCCCGCAAAGGTGCGATACACAAAATAAGTATAGCCTGCTACCAGAGGGATACCAATGGCAGCAATAGTCAGCATAATACCCAGTGATTTGTCAGACGAAGCGCTATTGTAAACCGTCAGGCTGTACTCGGGGTCAAGGGTGGAGATGATCAGAGTCGGATACAGCTCTATGGCGACCAGGCCGAGGAGTAGGCCTACGGTCAGGGCCGAAAAGAAAAAGGCATACCCATAACGGGCCTTGTTGACCAGGCGCGGGATATTGGCAATACTGAGGAAGGCTAGTAGGGGTAATATAAAAAGTGCCGGCTGCTGCTTAAAGTCATCGGAGAGGTGCGGGATATAGATTAAGGTGTATAGGGTAGTAATGGCAAAGGAGATAATGAAGAAGATAATCGCATTGCGCAGTAAGAGACGGATTTTGGCGTAAAGCCGACCCTCTGTCTTCATAATCAGGTAGATTGCACCGTGCATCATGAACAGGGCCAGCGTGGTGACGCCCACCATAATGGCATATGGATTTAGAAAAATCAGCCAGCTACCCTGGAACTCCTTGTCGGCTCCGATGGGTGCACCCTGTAGTACATTGCCTAGTACTACTCCCAATAAGACGGCCAGCATAACACTGGAAACACTGTACAGAACGTCCCACATCTGCCGCCACCAGCGCATAGGCTCCTTACTGCGAAACTCAATGGAGACTGCCCGGAAGATCAGGAAGGCCAGAAAGAGCATAAAAGGAATGTACATGGCCGAAAACATCGTGGCGTATACTTCTGGAAACCCGGCGAAAAGTGTCCCGCCACCAATCACCAGCCAGACTTCGTTACCATCCCAGACCGGCCCTACTGCATTCAGCGCGATGCGTCGACTCTTCTCTTTTTTGAAAAATAAATGCCAGGCACCAGCACCCAGGTCAAAGCCATCGAGGATGGCATAACCCGAAAAGACTGCGCCTACTAATAAAAACCACCAGGTGGGATAATCTATATTTAAGAATTCCATTTTTTTGTTGTTGATTATTGTGAATTACTTGGTTGGGGAAGAAGCTCTTGCTTGCCTTACTCTCTTTCAAAAGGTGCCACCATATCTTTCTGATTCGGCCGCTGGTCGATCAGCTCTTCTTCATTGGGCCCATGCTTGATCTTTTTGTTCAGTAGATAGATGAATAAGGTGAAGAGCAGCACATAAATGACGGTAAACATGATGAGGGAAAAGAGGACCTGATTCGCCGTTACGGCTTTGGATAAGGCATCAGAGGTGCGTAGTAGACCATAAACGACCCAGGGCTGGCGGCCCATCTCGGCTGCGTACCAGCCAACCTGATTGGCAATTTGCGGAAGCAAGACGGAGAAAACGAAGACCCAGAGCAGCCATTTTTGCTCGAAAAGCTTGCCCCGCCACCACTGGAAGCTGGCAAAGAGTGTCAGCGCAATCAGGAACATGCCGATGGCAACCATGAGGTGGTAGAATTGGAAAATAGCATTCAGGGCCGTGGGGCGCTCGTCTTGCGGAAAGGCATTGAGCCCTTTGACGGGTGTCTCGAAATCCTGATGCAAGAGGAAGGTGAGTCCTTTGGGGACTTTCAGTCCAGTGACTTTTTGTTCTTCCTTATTTACCCAGCCGAAGACGTACATATCTGCTACGGCCAGGCTATCGAAGTGACCTTCCAGCGCGGCTAACTTGGCGGGCTGGTTATGCGCTACACCATCGGCCGATTTGTGGCCGGTCAGCAATTGGCCCAGAGAGAAAATAGTGGCCACGAGCAGCGCAATTTTGAAGGCCTTTTTGGAAAGTTCCACGTGCCGCTGCTTTAGGATATAATAGGCGTGTACACTTAATACCAGGAAGGCCCCTGCCAGGAAGGCCCCTAGCCAGACGTGCATTAGACGTTCCATACTGGAAGGATTGAAAACCATGGCCCAAAAATCGGTGATCTCCGCCCGGGCCCCCGTGCCCTCGCCAACGATGTGGTAACCCGCCGGTGTCTGCTGCCAGCTGTTGGCCACCACAATCCAGACAGCCGAGAATACCGAACCCAGAAATACGCCAATGGTAGCGATGAAGTGTACTTTGGGGCTGACCCGGTTCCAGCCAAAAAGCAAGATGCCCAGAAAGCCACTCTCCAGCGCAAAGGCAAATATTCCCTCGGCGGCCAGCGCACTGCCAAACACGTCGCCTACGTAGCGAGAGTAAGTGGCCCAGTTGGTACCAAACTCAAACTCCATGACGATACCGGTGGCGACACCAATACCAAAAGTTAGGGCAAAAATCTTGGTCCAAAAACGCGTCATGTTTTCGTAGACCTTGTCACCCGTGCGTAGATACATCCCCTCCATAATGACCATGAGTAGGCCCAGACCAATGCTTAAAGGCGGGTAGATATAGTGGAAGGCAACCGTGAAGGCAAACTGTATTCGGGATAATATTTCGACATCCATTTTTTAGTGATTGTACTTATTGTAATGGGTGATTAATGTAAAAATAGGGGGGATGTTGATAGAAATCAAGTGGAAATATTTATTTAGAACCGGAATAAATTTTTGATAGCCAATAGTATTGTGATGCTGGTCACTGAAGCCGTTTGGCTGAGGAGCTACTTTTGTATCGTGCCTTTTTTCAATCGATAAGTCTTGAGGATTATCTATTTGCCGCGGCACTTAAGATAAAATAGGTGAATAAAGTTTCATATATTTGTATGTAGATTCTTCTCTTCAGTAAAGCCATTGTAAAATGAATTTAAAGGTAGAAAAAACGGTCTTTGAAGAGATCGCTAAAGAAATCCATAGTGATGAGAGTCCCGTAGGCATCGACGCCAAAAAAACGCATATTATCATTTTGGATAAGCTGCTCCAACTGGAACAACGTCTGGACCGAATCGAACAAATGCTTAAAGAAAACAAAGATGAACAGTAAGATAAAGAAATGGCTACCGATCATGGCCTGGTTGCCTAATTATGAACGCACAAACATTAAGGGAGACCTTAGCGCGGGGCTGACGGTAGGCGTTATGCTCATCCCTCAGGGGATGGCTTATTCCATGCTAGCCGGATTACCACCGATTTATGGTTTGTACGCTTCCATTATACCGTTATTAGTGTACGCTATTTTTGGTACTTCCCGACAATTAGCCGTAGGTCCGGTGGCTATGGTAGCATTACTGGTAGCCGCTGGTGTCGGCGAGTTAGCGGAAGGAGGAAGCGGTGAGTTTATTAGCCTGGCAATTGTGCTGGCGCTTATGGTTGGTGTGATTCAATTGGCAATGGGCTTATTCCGCCTGGGGTTCCTGGTGAATTTCCTTTCGCATCCGGTGATTGCCGGCTTTACTTCGGCAGCCGCTCTGATTATCGGTTTTAGTCAGTTGAAGCATCTGATGGGGATTGATATTCCGAGGAGCAATCACGTACACGAGATTATCTTAAATGCGGCAGAGAATATCGGCCTGACCAATATCCCGACCCTGATGATTGGCTTAGGGGGGATTTTATTATTGTTAGCGGTTAAGCGCTTCAAGATACCCGTTCCGGGCCCACTCTTATTAGTGGCCTTAAGTGTTCTGGTCGTTTGGGCCTTTGGTCTGGACGCTCAGGGCGTAAAAATTGTGGGAACAGTACCCGAAGGCCTACCTGCTTTTGGAGTGCCGAAGTTCAGTATGAATAATTTTCAGGCTTTATTACCGATCGCCCTGACCATCTCCTTTGTTAGCTATATGGAGAGTATTGCGGTAGCTAAAGCGATTCAATCCAAACATAAGAATTACGAGGTAGTGCCCAACCAGGAGTTGGTGGGTTTAGGACTGGCCAATATTGCGGGTTCTTTCTTCCAGGCATTTCCGACTACCGGTGGTTTCTCCCGTACGGCAGTGAATGATCAGGCTGGTGCCAAAACCGGATTAGCAGCGATTGTTAGTGCGGCTTTGATTGCGCTGACCTTGTTGTTCTTAACCCCTTTGTTCTACTTTCTACCCAAAGCGGTACTGGCTTCTGTTATCATGGTAGCTGTTTTTGGACTCATTAATTTCAAAGAGGCCAAATTCCTCTGGACCGCCGATCGCTCGGACTTCTGGATGATGATGGCCACCTTCGCTGGTACACTGTTTTTGGGTATCGAAGAAGGCATTGCCATCGGTGCTATTCTGTCTCTGATTATCGTAATTTACCAGACCAGTAAACCAGATGTTATTAAGCTGGCCAAGGTTCCTGGTGCTTCTTATTATAAAAACACCAGCCGTTTTCGCCAGCTTGAAGAGCGGGATGATTTGTTGATCCTACGCCTGGATGCCCGGCTTTATTACGCTAATGTAGATCACTTTTTGCAAACTATAAAAGCAAAAATTGACGAGCATGAGGGCCCCGTGAAAGCACTCATTCTGGACGCAGATAGCATAAATGGGATTGACAGCAGTGGGATTCACGCCATCAAGGATTTGATTAGTGAGTGTAAGTCCCGGAATATACCACTGTTAATGACCAGTGTAAAAGGAGTGGTACGAGATGCGTTTGAGCGCACTGGTTTACACGACCAATTAGGTCGGGAGCATTTCTTCATGCGTGTGCAAAATGCGGTTGATTTTGTCGATCATGGCAAGGATGAACCTTTGCAGGATTATACGCTGCAGCACAACGAAGAAATGATCGATCAGGATTAATTTGTATAAAGATGTAATTAAAATAGGATAAGGATTCATTTGCAGCCTGTCCGCCTTTGGCGGGCGGGCTTTTTTTGAAAAAAACGAAATAGGTGATTTTTACACTTGAATACATGAAAATACTTTCATATATTTGTATGAAAGAAAATTTTGAGTAAATCTTTTCTGTCGGAAATATAATTTGCTTCAATCGCGCTTTGCAGCGAAAATGAGCAGTATAAAGAATTAAAAACCAATAACAACTAAATCAATGAAAATCGAACAAATCTATACCGGTTGTCTGGCGCAGGGCGCTTATTACATTCAAAGTGAAGGCGAAGCAGCCATTATTGACCCTCTGCGAGAAACAAGACCTTACCTCGAGAAAGCAGAGGAAGACGGGGTGAAGATCAAATATATTTTTGAGACTCATTTTCACGCTGACTTTGTCTCTGGTCATCTGGATCTGGCCAAAAAGACCGGTGCCACGATAGTATACGGTCCCACTGCGGAGACAAGTTTTGAAAAACACGAAGCCAAAGACGGGGAGGTGTTTCAGTTGGGCAAAATAACGATTGAAGTGCTGCATACACCTGGCCACACGCCGGAGAGTACCACCTATTTACTCCGTGATGAAGCAGGTAAAGAGAATGCCATTTTTAGCGGTGACACCCTATTCATTGGAGATGTCGGCCGTCCTGATTTAGCCCAAAAGAAGGGGGAACTGACCAAGGAAGACCTGGCAGGCTGGTTGTTTGATAGTTTGCGAAACAAAATCATGCCCCTACCGGACGAGGTAATCGTCTATCCTGCACACGGTGCGGGTTCGGCCTGTGGTAAAAACATGAGTAGTGAGACCTGGGATACCCTGGGTAACCAGAAAAAGACAAATTATGCGCTGCGGGCGGATATGACGAGAGAAGAATTCATTAAGGAAGTAACGGATGGCCTGATGCCACCACCCGCGTACTTCGCTAAAAATGCGGCCCTTAACAAAAAGGGGTACGATAGTATTGATGCAGTGATGGAGCGGGGAACCCGCGCCCTTTCGCCTAGAGCATTTGAAGTGGCTGCTAATGAAACGGATGCCCTGATTTTGGATGTGCGCGACAAAGCCGCATTTGTCGAGGGCTTTATTCCTAATTCCATCTTCATTGGCTTAGATGGAAGCTTTGCCCCCTGGGTAGGCGCGCTTATCCCGGACTTGATGCAGGAGATATTGATTGTGGCTCCTCAGGGTAGAGAAGAGGAAACCGTTAAGCGCCTGGCTCGCGTAGGTTATGATAATGCAATCGGTTACCTAAAAGGTGGTTTCGAAGCCTGGAAAACCTCTGGAGGAGAGGTGGATACCATTGAGACGATTGATGCTGTCGCTTTTGCGAAAGCCTATCAGGACAATGATATTAAGGTGCTGGATGTACGCAAACCCTCGGAGTGGGAAAGTGAGCAGATAGAGCAGAGTCAAAACTTCCCCTTAGATTTTATCAACAAGCAAATGTCGGAAGTCGATAGAGATACGCCTTATTATATGCACTGCCGGAGTGGTTACCGATCTACGGTCGCGGCCTCTATACTCAAAGCACGTGGATTTGAAAAGCTTACCAACGTGCAGGATAAATTTGATGCTTTTGTAGAAGCAGGTATGCCTACTACCGAATACGTTTGTCCTTCAACTTTGAAATAAACAATCATAGCGCCTTGCTGAATCAGTAAGGCGCTTTCATAAAATATATATTCATGCAATATGGATTTGTAATCGACAACCGTAAGTGTATTGGTTGTCACGCCTGTACGACTGCCTGTAAATCCGAGCACCAGGTGCCGGTAGGAGTGAATCGTACCTGGGTCAAACAGGTGGAAAAGGGAACTTTTCCCCACACGCGTCGCTTATTCTCGGTCATGCGTTGTAATCACTGTACTGATGCTCCCTGTGTGGAGATTTGTCCGGTAGAAGCACTGTATTTTCGGGGAGATGGGATAGTAGATTTTGATAAGGATCGCTGCATTGGCTGCAAATCCTGTATGCAGGCTTGTCCCTACGATGCCCTGTATATCGATCCGGAAAGCCATACGGCTGCCAAGTGTAATTACTGTGCGCACCGCATTGATGTCGGGCTGGAACCCGCCTGTGTAAATGTCTGTCCGGAGCACGCGATTATCTCCGGTGATATGGAGAATCCAGATTCGGAGATTGCAACGCTGCTGGCTCGTCAGCAGGTGAAAGTCCGCAAGGCGGAAAAAGGCACAACGCCTAACCTATTCTACATCGATGCCGATGAGGCTTCTTTGAATCCTACCCTTACGGAAAAAGAAGACGATTACCTCTGGAGCTCTCAGTCGCTGGGTGTTGGCCACTATGCCAAAGAAGCGGAAAAAATGGCTTTCTCTAATGACGATGTCCTGAATGCCCTCATGCACATGGATGATCAAACGGCTTCGGCCGGGGAGATCGTGAAAAATGGGGCCGCTAAATCAATTGACCTGGTGATGGGTAAGCCGCGTCGCGCTTACGATGTGGCAGATAAGGGGATTCTTTGGGGTTGGGAAGTATCGGGCTATGTGGTCACTAAGGCCATCTCAGCTGGTGCCTTCTTCCTACCTTTCCTGGCTAGTGTACTGGGCGTCGCGGAAGTATCGGCCAGTACCTGGATGTGGAGTGTGGGGATTAGTCTGGTCTTTTTGGCCTTGACGGGAGTTCTCTTAATCATGGATCTGGATCGGCCAGATCGCTTCCTGAATGTTTTGCTGCGTCCACAGTGGGGTTCCTGGCTGGTCCGTGGGGGCTATACCATTACCGTATTTGGCGGTTTGATGACCTTGTTGGGGCTATCGGCCTTTTTGGGCTGGGGCCAAATACAGGAGGTCGCCATGTGGCTGACGGCACCCGTTGCGGTCTTATTAGCGATCTACACGGCTTTCCTTTTTGCGCAAGCGAAAGGTAGAGACTTCTGGCAGAGCCCAACGCTGAGTATCCACATGCTGGTACATAGCTTCATGGCCGGTGCGGCGGTATTTGCCCTCTTGAGTCTGGTACTACCTGAACTAAGCGCCTGGATGCCTTTAATCCGCAATGTATTTCTGGTAAGCCTGGGAGTGAACCTATTCACTATTCTGATCGAAATGACGACCACCCATCCTACTTCGGATGCCAAGCGGGTCGTAAAGATGATTCTGAAGGGACGCTACAGCCGTCGCTTCTGGTCCGTGGTGATTATTCTGGGTAACCTGTTACCAATCGGGCTATTGCTTTTGGGCGCAAGCCCGGCAATCGTGGCCGTCGCTGCGGTGGTAACCCTGATCGGTATTTACCAGACAGAGCACATTTGGATAGAGGCACCACAGCGAATCCCACTTAGTTAATGAATTGTCGATTTTTGAATTGCCGAATTAAACCAACAATTCACCATTCGACAACTAAAAAAAGAATAAAATAATGGGTAAATATAAAGCATCATTTATCGAACGCATTGCGGAGAAAGTCGGCTTGATCCCGGATCTGCACAAAGAAGATCCGACCGCCGTACCGCGCCTTACCGAACCGGGCGATCTCACCAAATTCCCGCCCCCTGAAAAATGGGATCACTGGGAAGAATACGAAGCTAAAGCTTGGCCTAAAAAGCAAAAAAAGGCCTATGCCATCGTGCCGACCACTTGCTTCAACTGCGAGAGTGCCTGTGGTCTAACCGCCTACGTAGATAAAGAATCCAATGAGATCCGTAAGTTCGAGGGCAATCCTTACCATCCTGGTAGCCGCGGTCGCAACTGTGCCAAAGGCCCCGCCACGATTAATCAGATTACCGATCCGGATCGTATCCTTTACCCTCTGCGCCGCAAAGGGGAGCGGGGCGCTGGAGAATGGGAGCGTGTATCCTGGGATGATGTCCTGGACGATATTGCCGGACGCATTCGTAAGGCAATTAAAGAAGAGCGTAATAATCAGATTGCCTACCACGTAGGTCGACCTGGTCACGAAGGATACGCTAATCGCGTGCTGCAAGGCTGGGGTGTAGATGGGCATAATAGTCATACTAATATTTGTTCTTCCGGTGCCCGGACCGGCTATAACATGTGGTATGGGTATGATCGACCTTCTCCGGATCATTCGGAAGCGAAATTCATTTTATTGATTTCGGCACACCTGGAAAGTGGGCACTACTTTAATCCCCACGCACAACGGATTATCGAGGGTAAAATGAAAGGCGCAAAACTGGCCACGATGGATCCTCGTCTGTCAAATACGGCGAGTATGTCTGATTACTGGATGCCGAGTTATCCTGGAACGGAAGCAGCGGTACTCCTCGCCATGGCCAAGGTCATTATGGACGAGGGACTCTATAACCGGCCCTTCATGGAAAATTGGGTCAATTGGCAAGAATATCTGGAGAAACGTCATCCGGGCACCGAAGTGACTTTTGAGAACTATATCTCGAAAATGCAGGAAGAATACGCGGAGTATACGCCCGAATACGCAGAGGAAGAATCTGGTGTAAAAGCAGAGATGATCCTGGAAGTGGCCCGTAAGATTGGCGAGGCTGGATCGCGATTTGCTACCCACAACTGGCGTAGTGCGTCTAGCGGTAATTTAGGGGGCTGGTGCGTATCTCGTACCTTACATTTCCTGAATGTACTAACGGGTAGCGTCGGTACTAAAGGGGGAACCTCTCCCAATAGCTGGAATAAATTTAAGCCAAAATTCTTTGATACGCCTCCGGGACAAAAATTCTGGAATAAACTACATTTTCCGAATGAGTATCCGCTTGCATTCTTTGAAATGAGCTTTCTGTTACCCCATTTCCTAAAAGAAGGACGTGGAAAACTGGATGTCTACTTTACCCGGGTATTTAATCCGGTCTGGACTTATCCGGATGGTTTCTCCTGGATCGAAGCCCTGTCTGATAAAGATAAAGTCGGTATGCACATTGCCCTGACACCGACCTGGAATGAGACTGCCTTCTTCGCCGATTACGTACTACCCATGGGGCATTCGGCCGAGCGGCATGACCTCAATAGCTACGCTACGCATTCGGGTACCTGGATTGGTTTCCGGCAGCCCGTTTTACGCGAAGCAGCCCGGCGGGCCGGAAAGGACATCACCTTCACTTACGAAGCCAATCCGGGTGAAGTCTGGGAAGAAGATGAATTCTGGATAGAGCTGAGCTGGCGTATTGACCCGGACGGTAGTATGGGAATCCGCAAGCACTTCGAATCCCCATACCGCAAGGGAGAAAAGATCAATATTGATGAGTATTATCAGTTCATCTTTGAACATACTAAAGGACTGCCGGAGGCTGCCGCACAAGAAGGCCTGACCGAGCTGGAATACATGAAAAAGTACGGTGCATTTGAAGTCGAAAAGCACGGCTACGAAAAGCATAAGAAGAAACTTACCGAAGCGCAACTCAAAGGTAGCACAGTCGATAAGAAGACAGATATCATTAGTAAAAACGGTAAGGCGATCGGAGTGATGGTAGCTGGCGAAGCAGTAGTCGGGTTCCCAACGCCTTCGCGTAAAAACGAATTCTTCTCGCAGACGATGGTCGATTGGAAATGGCCAGAGTACGCCACCCCAACTTATATCAAGAGCCATATCCACCGGGAGAAGCTCGACTATGAGAAAGGAGAATACGTATTACTGCCCACTTTCCGCCTGCCTACCTTGATCCACTCGCGTTCCGGAAATGCCAAGTGGCTGACCGAGATCTCCAATCGCAACCCGATCTGGATGCATCCGGAAGATGCGGAGCGCTTCGGTTTCCAAACCGGTGATCTGGTAAAGCTGAATACCGATATTGGTTACTTCGTCGATAAAGTCTGGGTGACCCAGGGTATGAAGCCCGGCGTGATTGCCTGCTCCCACCACCTGGGTCGCTGGCGCCGACCACAAGATAAGGTCGGGAATCGCTGGGCGACCAATACGGTTAATATCGCCAATGACGGTAGTGGTAAATGGAAGATGAAAACCCTGAGTGGTATACGCCCCTTCAAGAGTAAAGATGCCGATAGCTCCCGGATATTCTGGAGTGACGGTGGGGTACATCAGAATATTACCCACGCGGTACACCCGGATCCGATCTCAGGCATGCACTGCTGGCACCAAAGGGTACGCATCGAGCGTCCGGGGCCAAACGACAAATACGGAGATATTGAGGTGGATACCAATAAGTCCTTTGAGGTGTACAAAGAGTGGCTCAAAATGACCCGCCCCGCCCCGGGACCAAATGGGGAGCGCCGCCCACTGTGGTTTAAGCGCCCATTGCGTCCGATGGAAGCGGCGTACTTCGAAGCCAATATGGATGAAAATGGAAAAGTGAAAGATGAACTCTTAAACAAGAAATAAAAGTGGGGTTTAGTAATTACTCTTAGTGGATGAGTAGATCTAGATTTAAGTAGGTTGCCCAATTAAATCAAGCAATAATCTGCGTCTTTTGGGGGCGATTTCTTCGTTGCAAAAAGCCTTGGATAGCTAGGCTATCCGCGATTTTTGCGCCTCGAACTAGCCCAAAAAAGCCAGCACCTTATTACAG
>DATFKA010000066.1:0-35039 GCA_035268885.1 Saprospiraceae bacterium | reverse complement strand
GATTTCATTAAGAAACTACGCGAAACTTCCGAAAAACTGGTCGTGGTAATGACTGCCGGTAGTGCCGTGGCCTGCCCTGAAGTCTTCGAGCTGGCCGACGCGATGGTACTGGTCTGGTATCCGGGTGAACAGGGTGGAAATGCCGTGGCTGACGTACTCTTTGGTGACGTGGCTCCAGCCGGACGCCTCCCCATCACCGTACCCTATTCGGTAGAGGATCTGCCCCCCTTCGAGGACTATGCCATGAAAGATCGAACCTATAGGTACATGAGTAAGGAACCACTGTTCCCCTTTGGCTTTGGGCTAAGTTATAGCCATTTCACCTATAGCGGTCTGACCTTGAGTAGGACTTCCGTAAAAAAAGGAGAAAGCCTCACCGCCAGGGTAACCGTCACCAATACCGGTGATTACAAAGCGGACGAAGTGGTCCAGCTCTACCTGCATGATAATGAAGCATCAGTAGACGTTCCGATTTATGATCTCAAAGGCTTCCAAAGAATTAACCTCTGGCCCGGTGCTCAAAAAACCATTGAATTTGAGATCAGCCCCGAAATGATGGAAATGATTAATACAGATGGAGAAGGGGTGATTGAACCGGGAAGCTTTACCGTCTATATGGGCGGTGCACTACCCGGCGAACGCAGTCAGGCCCTGGGTGCCGCGGCTGTGCCGCGGGCTACCTTTGAAGTGGAGTGATCAAGAAATCCATCCCGGGAATAACCAGGCTATTCCCGGGATAAATTTATTGTTTTTGCGAAAGCAGTATGACCCAATCTTCGGTAACGGCCTCCGGTGGGCCGCCTAAATCCTGCCAGCCCTGCCCCGTCACCTCGGGTACACGACCGACCCTGAGGTCACCTCCTTTGCGCGGATTATACCACTGCACCTGATAAGTAAGATCCTTTTCCGAGCGGAAGCGCCAAATTGTAGTCCCTTTCGGGAAAAACAGCGCGTAGGTCTCTGTATCTTTCGCGAGTCCGTAAGCGCCTTCTGTAGGCAGCAAGTCGTCGCAGTTCTTCATTTCCCAATAGGATAAGTACTGGTTAAAGAAGTCCAGCGCGTGCCGGGTTTGTGTCCAGATATTGGCCCGGCTACGCCAATCTTCCATAGTAAGATCATTGTGGGCATAATTGGCCCCAAAGTACCATTCCACACCGGCGGCACCGGCCATAAGACTACCCCAGAGTACCTCCTGGCGCAGGCTGTCGTGCCCGGGATCAATAGCATCGGGCTTGACCCCCTCGTACCACATACCGATCTCATCCATAGCAATCAGCCAGGGATGACCACTCTCCTGCGCCTTAGCCGACCACTTCAGGATTTCGCTGTGTACATCAGAGCGGCGATCTACCTGAAAGGACAGGCCATCCAGGGGCTCGTGGCCCAGCAAAGCGGGTAAGCCTTCATCTTTTTGTCCCCGCCAGGAATGGGTATGAATCACTACCGGATGGTCATAGGGATCCTGCGCTTTCAGATTAGTAGCCATGGCTCGCTGCTGCCCGCTGGTCTGCCCATCGGGCGAAAAACTAGCCGGTCCATTCTCCTCTCCCAGGTTCCAGACCAGGGCATTATGGTGGCCAAAGCGGGCAATCAGTTCCCGATAGAAGAGCTGGCGCTGAGGTCCAGTATCACCACCGTCCAAAAGTCGTTCGTTCTCCGTTTCCTGGGTAACCAGGTGCATCATCAAGCCCAGTTCCTCCATGTATTCGAAGACCAGTTCCCACTGATCCAGTTTACTACAGTCAAAACGATCGAAGGTCTCATGATCAATGTAAGGCCAGACATCTTTACCATCTCCGCCGATATTCATCACCAGAAAATAAACTGAGTTCATACCCTGACCGGCCAGGTAGTTCAGGGCACCGATGATGCCCTTACCTTTATCACCCTGCCAGCTGGGATCGCCCTCCTGCCAGTCGTCCAGATGCGGTTCGTATCGATGCAGGCTTTCGGTAGGATCGGCTTCCCCCTCCCGGGCTTCCGCCAAATGCCGGTAGGTACCGTCAAATTCGTGGTAGGCCAAGAAGTTTTCGGGGCTATCCGCACCGCCCTTCAGAAAGTAATCGCCATTGAGGTGCTGAAAGAAGCGACCGTTCTCGCTAATCGTAATCCTTCCTTTAGCCCGGAAATCTCTACCCTTTTTATCCGAGGCTTCGACAATGATGCGGCCGTGCGTCAAATTACCATCCAGTGCTTCCCCCTCCGTCAGATTAGCGCTCAGGGCAATATTTTCTCCCTTGCGGAAAAAAGCCGTAAAGGTCCAGGCGCCCGCAGTAGGAGGATTGAAGTGAACCCGCCATTTATTACCACCCGTGGCGCTCGTTTCCCCGGCATTACCATCCGCCGCGTAGTAGCCCGGCACCTCAAACACTTGATCCCCTTGCTCAAAATTGACCCTTAATTGGACATCCCTGAAGGGATTCTCCTCGGAAGTTTCGCTGAGTTCAGGACCATCAAAGGTCAGGGTCAGCTTATGATGCTGTCTGAGTACACCCGTAATTTCGTACTTGGTCGGTGCAGTACAGGCTGTAATCAATAGAATAAGTAGTAACGGGCTCAGGTATCTCATATGCTTTTTGCTTTGAAGATAAAAAATTTAATTCGGCCGCGAAGGACACATCGTATTAAAGTCTGACAAAATTCTCTTCGAACCGATTCTCTCTGGATAATTCAGGAATAGTTTAAAAAATCAAAACCGGGGGCAACCAAAGCCTACTCTATATGTTACATAAACAGACCCCGAAATCGGACGAATAACTCGTCCCAATTCCTTATCCAAATACAGTGTAAGTTATCATCAAAATAACTTATTCTAATCTCTGATTTTGCATTCATAACTTTTTGTTATACTCAAATCATAATAATAAATACGAGCTATTGTATTTTTGATTTAAGAAGCAATCGGAGGCAAAAGAACAAGACCTGAAAGTTCATAACCAACCTAATAAATCAAATCATAGGTATTTAAACCAAAAAATTATGCATAATTCAAACAATGGAACAGGTAAGTGTCCCGTCATGCACGGCGGACTTACCACGACGGAGAAATCCGTAACTGATTGGTGGCCCAGTGCCCTCAATCTAGACATTTTGCACCAGCACGATAAAAAAGTTAATCCGCTGGACGAAGATTTCGACTATCGCGAGGAAGTCAAAAAACTGGATGTAGAAGGCCTAAAAAAGGACCTGCACGAGCTAATGACCGATAGCCAGGACTGGTGGCCTGCCGACTGGGGACACTACGGTGGTTTTATGATTCGTATGGCCTGGCACGCCGCCGGTACTTACCGGATCTCTGATGGTCGCGGAGGGGGCGGTACGGGTAATCTGCGCTTCGCACCGCTGAATTCCTGGCCAGATAACATGAGTCTGGACAAAGCCAGACGCTTGCTATGGCCCGTCAAGAAGAAATACGGTAACAAACTCAGCTGGGCGGACCTGATTATCCTGGCCGGTAATATTGCTTATGAAAGCATGGGACTGAAGACCTTTGGTTTCTCTTTCGGTCGCGAAGATATTTGGCATCCCGAAAAGGATGTATACTGGGGTTCAGAAAAAGAATGGCTGGCACCTAGTGACGAGCGCTACGGAAACATTAAGAAGCCAGATACTATGGAGAATCCACTGGCCGCCGTACAGATGGGACTCATTTATGTGAACCCAGAAGGTGTCAATGGAAAACCCGATCCACAATTAACCGCTGAACACGTGCGGGAGACCTTCGCAAGAATGGCGATGAATGACGAAGAAACGGCTGCATTAACTGCCGGTGGTCATACCGTAGGTAAGACCCACGGTAATGGTGATGCCAGTAAACTGGGACCAGAACCCGAAGCTGCGGGTGTAGAAGGTCAGGGTTTCGGTTGGGCCAACCCAAACAAGACGGGCGTAGGTCGCTACGCGGTAACCAGTGGTCTGGAAGGCGCCTGGACTACCAATCCTACCCAATGGGACATGGGCTGGTTCGAGATGCTTTTCAACCACGAGTGGGAACTGCAGAAGAGTCCGGCCGGTGCCTGGCAGTGGGAACCCAAAGATATTAAGGAAGAAGATATGCCCGCCGACGTGGAAGATCCCTCCATCAAGAGAAAACCAATGATGACGGATGCCGATATGGCCATGAAAGTAGACCCCATCTACCGGGAAATCTGTATGAAGTTTTGGAAAGATCCGGAATATTTCGCGGATACTTTCGCCCGTGCCTGGTACAAATTGACCCACCGGGATATGGGACCAAAAGTGAGATACATCGGACCTGATGTACCCGCAGAAGAACTGATCTGGCAAGATCCGGTACCCGCGGGTAAAAAAGATTACGACGTAGACGCCGTTAAAGCAAATATTGCTGCTTCCGGTCTGTCTATTTCCGAAATGGTCTCTACGGCCTGGGATAGCGCACGTACTTTTAGAAACTCCGATAAGCGCGGTGGTGCCAATGGTGCCCGTATTCGCCTGGCCCCACAGAAAGACTGGGCCGGTAACGAACCAAAGCGCCTGGAGAAAGTACTATCGGTACTGGAGCCAATTGCCGAAGAGCATGGCATTAGCGTAGCGGATACCATTGTATTAGCGGGTAGCGTAGGTATTGAAAAGGCGGCAAAAGCAGCCGGCTATGACATCGAAGTTCCTTTCGCACCCGGACGCGGAGACGCTACGGATGAAATGACCGATGCCGATTCTTTCGAACCATTAGAGCCACTCGTAGATGGATACCGCAACTGGCAGAAGGAAGACTACGTGGTTAGCCCGGAAGAAATGATGCTGGACAGCACCCAATTGATGGGACTAACCGCACCCGAAATGACCGTACTGGTGGGTGGTATGCGTGTACTGGGTACCAACCACGCAGGTACGAAGCACGGTGTATTCACGGAGAAAGAAGGTACACTTACTAATGACTTCTTCGTCAACCTGACGGATATGAGCTATAAGTGGGTACCTACCGAAAATGGTGTTTACGAAATCCGCGATCGTAAGACAGATAATGTCAAATGGACCGCTACTCGTATGGATCTGGTATTCGGTTCCAATTCTATCCTGCGTTCTTACGCCGAAGTCTACGGACAAGATGATAATAAAGAAAAGTTTGTCAAAGACTTTATAAATACCTGGGTGAAAGTGATGAATGCAGATCGTTTCGATCTGGAAGCATAAACTATGTATTCATAATGCTTTAAAAAACAGAGAGGTGATTCCTAGTGAATCACCTCTTTTTTTTGGCGAAAGCCCAAGTACTAAACGACCCCCTGTGCCAACATAGCGTCGGCCACTTTCACAAAGCCGGCAATATTTGCGCCTTTTACATAATTGACGTAGTCTCCTTCGGTACCGTGCTCTACACACTTCTCGTGGATATCCTCCATAATATCTTTCAGGCGCTGGTCTACTTTTTCACGCGTCCAACTGATACGCAAGGCATTTTGGGACATTTCCAATCCAGAGGTAGCCACCCCACCGGCGTTCGAGGCCTTACCGGGTGCGTATAAAATCTCAGCCTCCTGAAAAGCCGCAATGGCTCCCGAGGTAGAAGGCATATTTGCTCCCTCCGCTACACAAATACAGCCATTATCCAGCAGTGTTCTTGCTTCTTCTTCGTTTAATTCATTCTGGGTTGCACAGGGCAGGGCAATTTCTGCTGCTACTCCCCAGGGGCGTTCCCCTTCGTGGTATTCAGCGTTTGGATACTCGTCTAAATATTCCTCAATACGACCCCGCTTTTCATTTTTCAGTTCCATAATAAAGGCCAGTTTATCGGCATCGATCCCGTCGGCATCGTGAATAAATCCGGAGCTATCTGACATGGTTAAGACTTTAGCGCCCAGCTGAATAGCTTTTTCGCAGGCGTACTGGGCAACGTTACCCGCTCCGGAGATCAATACGCTTTTTCCTTCCAGGCTATCCTCGCGGGTCTTTAACATGCTTTGCGCAAAATACACGGTACCGTAACCCGTTGCTTCCGGACGAATTAGTGATCCGCCCCAGGAGAGTCCTTTTCCCGTAAGGACTCCCGTAAATTCATTCTGTATCTTTTTATACATCCCAAATAGATAGCCGATCTCCCGTGGCCCTACCCCGATATCGCCGGCCGGGACATCACGGCTCGGCCCAATGTGCCGTGCCAGTTCTGCCATAAATTGATGGCAAAAACGCATGATTTCATCGTCAGACTTCCCCTTGGGATCAAAGTCGGAGCCCCCTTTAGCACCACCCATAGGCAAGGTGGTCAGAGCATTTTTGAAGACCTGCTCGAAGGCCAGGAATTTAAGGATACTCATATTCACACTGGGATGAAAGCGCAAGCCTCCTTTGTAGGGCCCAATCGCTGAATTCATCTGAATGCGGTAGCCCCGATTCACCTGAATCTCTCCGGAATCATCCACCCAGGTTACCCGAAAGGTGATGGCCCGCTCTGGTTCCACCATTCGTAATAAGAGATTCTTACCGTAGTAAATATCCTGAGAAACAATATAGGGCAATACCGTCTCCGCTACTTCTTGTACGGCCTGCATGAATTCTGGCTGGTGCTCGTTACGTACACGCACCATATCCATAAAATCGTCTATAATCTTTTGCATAACTTGTCATTTGGTTAGGAAGTTGTCTAAAGTTTCCTTGCTGGGTTACCAAAAACGTCTTTCAAGGCTACTCTTCGTTAATCCGCCTCAGGCGGACGCCAGAGCGCTGCTATGGCTACGTTGTTTGCCTCAATTAGCCTTAAAATCCTGTTTTCGCGCCTTCAGCAGAAAACATTAGACAACTTCTAAGAGAAAACAAGTTAGATAAGGAATTATTTGAAAAAGATGACTTTGCTTATTCTTTTGGATGATAATCCGCCGAATTCCCGGAAATGCCTTCTTTCGCGAAGAAACACTATCTTTAATGGGAACCTTTCAAAAGATATGATATGCCTAACTGTCCTAACCGCCGCCATTTCATCCGAACGGGAAGCCTGGCCGCCGCCGGCCTGGCTCTGACTCCGCTTTTATCCTGTAAAACCAGCCAGGCGGCTCCACTCAGCTGGCGTCCTAAAAGTCCGCTACCCTACCAGCTACAGGAAGTCTACTGCGCCGTTTTGGCTAAAAGAATTCACGTGGCTGGCGGCTTTTTGGTGAAAGATGGTAAGGTCCGTATATCTACCCATCATATAGTTTACGATCCCACGGTGAATAGCTGGAAGGAATTAGCTGCTCTTCCTGAGGCGCGGCATCACTTACAACTGGTCGCTTATGGAGATCAACTATACGGCTTTGCTGGCTTTGAGATGCGAACATCAGGAAATATGTGGATCATGCACCAGCAAACCTGGGCTTACGATCCCATCGCAGATGAATGGTCTACAAAAACAGCGGCACCGAAAAAACACGCGGAAACCGTAGCGGGCAATTTAAGCGGCCGGATTCACATCGTAGGAGGGCGTACACCAGGTGGGACTTCCAATGGTACTTATGGCGATCATCAGGATACCAATCAGCACCTGGTGTATGATCCAGGCTCGGACAGTTGGACCAGCGCAGCCCCCGCGCTTACCGCTCGCAATAGTGCTGCGGGCGCAGTAATTGATGATCAATTGTACGTGGTCGGTGGACGTACCGTAGCGGACGGCAATCTGGCTAACCTGGAAGTCTATGATCCAAGAGAGGACAAGTGGCGCAGCGCAGCTCCTATGCCCCAGGGACAGGGTGGCCTGGCCGCCGCCGCGGTAAAAGGAAAATTATACGCTTTTGGAGGCGAATACTTTGACGACGGTGGAGGGGTCTACCCACAGACCTGGCAATACGAGCCCAAAAAAGATCGATGGTCGGCCATTACACTCATGCTTACGCCCCGGCACGGATTGGCCGGAACGGCTATTGGTGATTCGATTTACGCGATGGCCGGGGCAAAACGAGCATCGCTGGCAGAAACGAGTAATGTACTGGAGACCCTCTCTCTTTAGTAGCTAGCCTATCAAATCGTTTTCAGGTACTGGTGGATAAAAGATAGGGTCACCGATCCCTGTACTACGGCCGAAGCAAGCCTTCGTACCGATTCGTAATGTACAATTCCATACAATAATAAAACTCCTGCTCGAACAGGAAGCTATTGATCGGTAGCGGTGTAAGCTGGAGTACCTAGATATTCTATGCGGTGTAGCTCAATGTATTGCCCAAAGTAGCGAGCCTGGGGACCACCAAAGGTGATATCTGCCGATTGTGCAGCTAAAAAGCCGTTCCGCTTTACATAATCCCGATAATGAATAGTTGCGGTGAAAAAACCAAAGCCAGAGTCGCGGCAAGTATAATGTGCTTTTTCAAGCAGGTAAGTAGTGGGGTTTATCCATAAAATCAACTGATCATACGCATTACTGGCCTGCGCATTATTCCAGGTTACAAATACTTTGCGGTAGGACTGACCATCGAGCTGATCCATACCCATGTCGGCCACCAGGGGGTAGTAGGCGGTACGAAAGGGAAGTTCAAATAAAAACTGAAAGGATGATATCCATAATTCAATATTGGCGTCCCTCTGCCAAATAGGTGCGGCCCTGGTATTCTTTCGGGTATATGCACGCTGTTGATCAACACCCCATATTTCCCCTTTATTCACCCCGGATAAAAACCGGGTTTCCGCCTTAAGTGAAGCGCCTGTAAAACAGGTCATCTCGATAGCCTGACCATTCTCCCGCCAGGGACGATACATCGCTCCCGGTAACCATTGCCAGGTATTCTTAAACCGGAAGGTTTGCTGTGCCTTACTGTGGTAGCTTCGGCTGCCATGCGCCGCCGCCATTTTTTCCAGGATTACTCTGCCATCCAATTCCGCTTGCCCGGTAATGCCGGATGTTTTGAGCGCTTTATCTCTCAGGTCAGCCGGGCGCATCGCGGCAAAACCCAGTAGCACCACTACGCAGGCGATCAGGATCATTCGTATTTTCAGGCTCGATAGAATCATGATTGGTATTTTGACTAATGGCAAAAATACAGCAATCGGCTAGCCAAAATCTGGACATCCTTAGATAAAAACTGGACAATTAGCGGCTGGATTCCACTTAGCCTCCCGGTCGGACCGGGGCGGCCGAATAACTTTATTCCGATTTGATTATTCTGGAATATCTAACTTTTTCGTACCCCATTTTTTTCCCGCTGGTAAAGTATAAAATACACTTCTGTGGGGGACATCATCGGTAGGTTGCTGTTTCAACCATCCTAAATCCTACGAAGAGACTTATACTTACCACTACCATTAAATAAATAAGTAGCATCCCTAGGTTCATAATAGGCAGCTCCACTACTGGTTTTTCGCAATTCTCCACTTGCACAGAAACCACCAACGGTGTACCAGCACAGTCCTCCGAATTATAGGGTATGACAGTGATCTCTACCGTCGTACTGCCCGTACCGGTATATTCAAAGACCATATCAGCCAGCAAATCTGCTGAACTACTACTCATCCCTGCTTCGATACCATTCAATTGTACGGCCTCCCCTAAATCAATATTACTTACCTCAAAACGGTCGGCCTGGGCGGAGGGTGATGCATTTTCCAGGATAATCCCCAGGGCATCGTTCGAACAAACCCGGGGAGCGGCATCCGAAATGGTCAACTCCGGCAGATAACAGAGGTTGGAGATACTTAAAACCACATTGGGATAAAAATCACTCACCGCCTCAATGCTGTAGCCGACCCCGGAGGCGTGCATGCCCACCAGGCTGTAGGTACCTTCGCCTTGATCTACGAACAGATCGCCGACCGAAAATTCATTGGGAAAATCGTTAGGATTGACCAGCCCGGTCATCGACTGAATACGCCAGGCTTCACCGGGATTATTACTGGTGATCAGCACTTCCTCGTCGAAATAGTTCGGGGTGGCACTGCAGGTACAGGGATCCGAAATGCTGGGGCCATCCTCGTTAGTGATTCGGGAATCAGGGCAGAAGTCCGAAGCCAGTACACGGACCATGGCCGAGCAGGTGTTTTCATTACCATTATTGTCGATAACCGTGAGGGTGACCGGATTATCTCCAATATCCGCACAGGTGAAATCAGATTCACTTACCCCAAAATCTTGAAGACCACAAGCATCAGCAGAGCCATTATCCAGACCTGCACCACTGAGGGTAGCCGTTCCATTTTCATCTAGCTGTACCGAAATATCCTGACATTGGGCATCAGGCTTGACCTTATCTTCCACGATTACATCACACAGCTTGCTGTCGCTATTCCCGTTTTTATCTTCTACGCTCAACCGTACTTGCTGCGTACCCACATCTGTACAGACAAAGTCCCTCTTGGGACTCGTCTCACTTTCGATACCACAGGCATCCGTAGAATTACCAGCCAAAGCGTTCGCAGCTAAAGTACCCGTCCCCTGATAATCCAATTGTACCAACGGTGCTACTGACGGGCAAACCATGGTGGGCCTGACCTTATCTTCCACCGTAACCGTGGCCGTACAAGTATTGGTATTATCGTTATTGTCTGTTACCGTCAGGGTCACCATGTTCGAACCTACATCATTACAAGTGAATGCCGTCTTACTCAAACTTAAATCGGCAATTCCACAAGCGTCGTTAGAACCATTATCTACTTGTTCTTTAGTAAGCAACCCCAGCCCCTGTTCATTCAATTGTACAGTTACATTTTGACAAGCCATCTGGGGCGTAACATTATCGACTACTTCTACCCGGCAGACGCTACGACCTATATTATCGCTCATATCCGTAACGGTCAATAAGACCTGTTGTGTACCAATGTTATCACAAGTAAAATTCAGCTCAGGACTCATCTCCGTTTGAATACCACAATTATCTGTGGAAGCACCCGCCAAGGCATTGGCCGGAAGGCGCCCCATACCATTCTCATCCAATTGAACAACTGGAGATATCTCCGGACAGACGGCCGTGGGATCAATATTATCTTCTACCAGCACCTGGCATGATTGACTATCACTATTCCCATTCACATCTTGTACAGACAGCTGCACCGATTGTGTACCTACCTGATCGCAGGTGAAGTCCGTCTCTAAACTAATCTCCGTTTGAATGCCACAATTATCGGTAGAAGCGCCAGCCAGGGCATTGGCTAAAAGCCTTCCCATACCATTCTCATCCAATTGAATGACCAGTGGCGTTGCCGGGCAGACGACCGTGGGATTAAGATTATCCGCTACCAACACATCGCATAGTTTACTATCGCTGTTGCCATTCATATCTTGTACAGACAGCAGCACCGATTGTGTGCCTATCTGATCGCAGGTAAAGTCCGTCTCTAAACTAGTCTCCATTTGAATACCACAATTATCCGTAGAAGCACCGACCAGGGCATTCGCCGGAAGGCTACCCGTCCCATTCTCGTCCAATTGAATGACTGGAAGTGTTTCCGGACAGACGGCTGTTGGGTTAATGTTATCTACTACCGTCACTGTCGCATCACAAGTCTGGTCATTATCACTTCCATCCGTCACCGTGAGGGTAAGCGTTTCACTACCTATATCACTACAAGTAAACTCCGTTTTGCTCAAGGAATAAGTTTGAATACCACAGTTATCGCTAGAGCCATTATCTACTTGTCCTGGAGTAAGGCTACCATTACCATCCTCGTCCAGGTTTACCAGTACATTCTGGCAGATGGCATCGGGCAAAATTTCGTCCCGGATGGTAATCCTGGTGAGTCCACATTCGTTTTCATTTTCGTTCCCATCGATTACTTTTAAAAAGACAGGAAGAGTACGCGAGCTTTGATCGCAAGAATAGGTTATACTTTCTAAATCCCCCCCTCCATCTACAAACACAAAATTTAATATCCCGGTATTGTCTGTAGAACCATTGTCTACCTCTTCCGCAAAGAGCTCATAGTTGCCTGTTTCATCTAAGGAAACAGTAAGGGAAGGGAGGCTTTTACAAACCGGATCCTCACTATCAATTAAATAAACCGTAGATGTACATTGATCGGTCCTACCTCTGACATCCGTGACGGTTAGGGTGACCGTGCGGGGATCGTTGCCATCTACCCCAAAAAAAGTACTGACGTCCAGTGAAAGATCATTCATCTCAATCAAATCACCACATACATCCACCGATCCATTGTTGATCTGCTGGGGCGTAATGGTCGCGACTCCCTGGTCGTTAAAAGAGGTAAAAACACTAAACTTACATCTAGCAGCAGGCGGGACATTGTTCTCTACCGTGACGGTTGCTGTGCAAGAAGAAGATTGTCCCGCCTGATTCGCGGCGGTCAAAGTGACGGTATTAGCCCCCTCATCATCACAGGTGAAAGTGCTTTTATCCAGCGTAAAAGACTGGATACCACAAGTACTAATCGATCCATTATTGATCATCGCACCGGTAATACTGACTTCTCCATTAGCTTCCAGTTGAACCGTGATGTTCTGGCAAACAGCGACAGGATTTACTGCTTCTTCTACAGTCACCTCGCATAATCGCTGAGCCTGCTTACCGTTGGCATCGACTACCGTCAACGCTACTTCCTGCGTGCCCTGGTCAGAACAGCTATAGACAACCATTGGGCTAGATTCACTTTGGATGGCACAGTTATCTGTTGAGAAACCAATCAGGGCATCGATAGCCAGGGTGCCCATTCCATTTTCATCCAACTGAACCACGGGAGGGGAAGGTGGGCAGGTCGCTGTCGGATTCTGGTTGTCTTCTACCGTCACCAGGGCATTGCAGGTCTGAGTACCATTATTATTATCCTCGATGGTTAGCGTTACCATATTGTCCCCTACATCCGTACAAGTAAAGGCACTTTGACTTAAGCTACGGTTGGCAATACCACATTCACCAGTCGAACCATTGTCAAGATGCTCTGGCTGAATAGAAGCCTCCCCTGTCTCATCCAGCTCTATTGTAATGTTTTTACAAACAGCATTAAGTGGCTCGTTAGCCCGCACTGTAAAAGTAGTAGAACACATATCTCTAACCGTATTATCTTCTTCTAAACGCCAAAAAACGGTATAGCTACCCGGCGCGAAAAGACCACTTTTATCCTCCGCAGAATACCCTTCCCCATCTCCTGACAGATTACTCATGATCGAAAAACCACAAGGGATATCACTTATCGGTTCAGGAATATCTATGTAAATCTCACAGCTATTATCAGGAATCGTCACTTCGAAATCAGGGGCACAGGTGTAAGGCTCTATCTGACGCACAGAAATTCTGGTGAGGCAAACATCTCTAGTGCTATTTACTTGTTTGAACCTCCAAACGAGTAAATATTCCCCCGAAGGATAAAAGCCACTTTTATCTGTTGTACTGAAATCCCCAACTGGAGAGACCCGGCTATCCAGTGTAAACCCACAGCCCAGCTCCCCAGTTGGTACCGGCATATCAATATATACCTCGGTCTGGTCTTCTGGGATTTCCACACAAAAATCGGCGGGGCATTCCTTAACATACTCTATCACTTCCACTGAGGTGGTACAGGTGCTAACATTATCGGAGTCATCGGTCATCGAGAGGCTTACTTCAAAGGTGCCTGTATTGTCGCAGGTGAAAATAGTCTGATTTGCCGTCCTTGTGATAGTTCCGCAATTATCCGTAGAGCCATTGTCCAGGTCTAATGGACTGATCGTGATACTGCCTGTCTCATCCGGGACAAGAGTTAGGTTAGCTTGGCAGCTTGCCGTAGGTGCTATATTATCTTCTATATTCAAAGAGACCGAGCAAGCCCCCGTAAGGCCCTCTTGATCGGTTACCACAAGAAATAGCAAAGTATTCTCGATGACCCCGATATCACTACAATTAAAGGTAAGAAAATCTACGTCTGAAAAACCAAATCCGTTGAAACCAGAAAAAATACGCTCCAGCGCCGCATCATCCCCATTGGGGTCATAGCTCCCGCCATCTACATCTTCGGGATAAACCGTAGCTGTTCCATTAGCATCTAGTTCTACATTGAAGTCTTGGCAAACGGCCACAGGAGAATTAGAATCTTCAATCACGTATTCGATGTAGCCACTACGCGGGTTGTTGGTCCGACCACCAGCCTCCTTAGAGTCAGCACTTGCGGCAGGGTTAACGAAACTGCCACCGCCGCCGCCGCCATTGAAACCGCCGCCGCCATTAGACATGAGGACACCGCCAGCACTTCCGCCTCCATATCCAAAGCCTCCCTCCGCATCACCGCTACCGCCGCTTCCTCCTGAGGTGCGCCCAGCCTGGCCACCCAGGTCACCTAAACTTATAGCATCCCCAGCCACTCGATAACCACCACCGCCACCTACCTGGCCGCCATCTCCATCGGTGCCTCCATTTGACCCATTTGGCATACCCGAAGTACCATTCGTAAGGGTATTTCCTCCAACTCCGGCATTACCGTCACAAACACCATTAAGACCAGCGCCGCCACCACCACCAGCTACTGCTAAGAGCACCCAAGAGGTATTCGCATCTGCTAAATCAAGCGATGGTGTTCGGCTGAGACTACTGAGGTCACTTGCAGTCGTGTAAAGCAAGCCGCTACCGCCGCCGCCGCCAGAACCGTAAGCACCATTACCTCCTCTGCTTTCGCCTCGTTCACCGGGAATAAACCGCAAGCGTCCACCTGGCGCTAATTGCTCACTACCGGGGCCAATAAAAAAAGAGGATTGTATCGTCGCACCTTTTCCTCCCTTACGCGTACATAGGTTCGGTACTCTTCGCCGACCACCATCCCCCCCGTTCAGGGTAAAAGAGATACGGCCGCCCACATTGGGAATAATATAATCCGTAAATTCTGTTCCGTTCTCATAGTTAATACGCGTAGGGACAGTCGAGGTAGATAGGTTAGATTGGGCGCTAAGCTGTCCGAAGAACGCAAAAGCCAGCAGGCAAAGTAGATAGGTACCAGGACTAAGGTTGGTAAAAAGTCGTTTCATGTAGATTTTGATTTGTACTATTTCAATAGGTCGTAGTACAAAGATGCAGGCAAGGAGTGGTCAAAAACTGGCCATTTATGGATAAAAACTGGACATTTTGGAGCCTGACTCCGCTTAGCCCCCCGATCGGACCGAGGTATCCGATTGCCGTTGGTCTTTCTGATCCAGAAACTTTTCCGCCAGCTTATAGGAAAGGTAGTATTTGTAAATATTCCCGACGTAGTCAATCGGTTCCCGACCAATTTCTCTGGCCGTGATGAGTTCCACATTACCGAACCAGACATTGGGGTCCAGATTATTATCGATAGCCCGTTTGCGCATTTGAGCAATGCGACGCGGACCGGCGTTATAGGAAGCCAGGGTAAAAATCGTTCTGTTAAAGGGATCCATATAGATGTGATCGTAGTACCGGTCCCGCAAAAAGTCCATATACTTCGTCCCCGCGTGAATGTTATGCTCTACCTTCTCTATCTCCGGAATATTAACATTCGGATCGCGGGCCGTACTTTTCCGCACCTGCATAATTCCGATGGCTCCCGCCTTACTGATCAGATCCTGGTTTAAGCGGGACTCCTGATAACCCTGGGCAGCCAACAGCAGCCAGTCGAAATCATATTTTTTACCATATTCTTTAAAATGGGCAATCGTAGCGTCGAACTTGGCCATAGCCCGTTCCGTAGTAAGGTTTTGCAAGCGATCAGTATCCTTTAAATAGCGATTGAAGAGAATATTGCCCATCAGCGTCCCCTTCTTGTGGTTCTTGACGAAGGCATTGATTTCCCGGGCTAACTGAGGACTGTCTTTGCGAAAAGCCCAGGCTATCTGCCCGCCACTGTGTACGGTAATGTCTTCATGGACGCTTATATTATCCAGTACTTCTGCCCAGAATGCTGCCTTGTGTAGATCAACAATGGTGTAAGGGATAAGTCCCGCATCCAGCATTTGAAGTATATCTTCGTCTTCAAGCAACTCCTCGGCCTCCTCAATCTTGATGGGCCGCTTCCCTGCAGAACGCAGCGAATCATTCAGGACCTGCACATGGGTAAAATAACTACTGGAAGGTCGCAGATAGAGTGTCTTCCCCGAAAGATCCGCCAGGGTTTCAAGCTCCGGAGATTCAGGGCTGGAAACCAGTACTTCCCGGGCATCGCTAATAAAAGGATTGGAAAAATCGACCTCTTCCCGTCGTTCGGGCGTAATCGTCAGGTTACCCACCGCAATATCACCGTAGCCCTCAGCCAGGGCCGGGATCAATTGGTCCCGGGTAACGGGGATAAAAATCAGATTCAGCGTGGGGGCCTGGTTTTTGAATTTTCTCTTAAGCTTTCTTTCTAACAGGGACAAGGCTTCGTAGGCAATCCCCCGCCGCTCGGAGCCATCAATATAATAATAGGTCTGATTGTAGGGAACCAGCGCACGAATTTCCCGGCGCAATAACATACTGTCCAAATCTCCAAAATGCGCTTCTCCAAGTCCCAGACTTTCGTCTTCCGCCTCTACGTAATAGGCAATAGGCACACCCGTTCCCGCCGCTTCTTCCCTGGGCGGTGTAGGATCTGATGGCGATTGGCAAGCTATAAAAAACAGGCTTATCCACAGACAAAGCAGATCAATTAGTCGTTTTCTCATAAGTGTGAATTTGGTATAGTATAATAAGTTAAATTCGGACAGATGCGACATTTTTCCGTATATTTTACGTTAGAGAAATGTCAAAGATAAAATCCAACCTAGATGAAAAATCCTACTGTCCAGCGCGATCCGCGCGATCCAAGGCGCTTCGAATGGATCGAACAGGCTCGTGAGGTAAAGCCGATCGTACTAGAACCTCCGCACGATATATCTTCCCAATCTAACCTGCGCAGCCGGGAAAACCTAGCCGGCCTGGAAGCCTACGAAGGTCCCTGGGAAGCACTCCAGGCACGGCATCTGCTAAGTCGGGCCCTCTTCGGCGTACGGAAAAGCGAATTGGAAGCCTCCCTCAACGCCGGATTAAAAGCGACATTAGATGAATTGCTTAGCGAACTCACCTTACCCGAACCTCCCGTCAACGACTACGAAGGCCTGGAGGATGGTGCGGAAGATCCCCACGTGGGGTTTGGAGAATCCTGGCTAAATGCGCCCCACGGTGGTCAAAAAGAAAGCTATCGAATCGTCTCTCTCAAAAACTGGATGATCAAGAATATCCTGGAGGAGACGCCTAACCTGCGACAGAAGATGGTGCTCCTCTGGTCAACACTTCTACCCACTAAAATATGGGATGTCTTTATCGCTAAAGCCAGCTATAAATACCTGGAAAAGCTTCACAAACATGCGCTGGGTAGCTACCGCCAACTCATCAAAGACATAACGCTGGATCCAGCCATGCTGATCTTCCTGAATAATTTCGTCAACACCAAGGAAGCACCCGATGAGAATTTTGCCCGGGAGCTGCAAGAGCTTTTTACCGTCGGTAAAGGCCCAGATGCCCAATACACAGAGGGAGACGTCCAAGCCGCCGCCCGCGTGATGACCGGCTGGTCTATCACCTGGGATAAACGCGAGAACGAAGGGCCCTTCGAAGCCCGCTTTAACGCCTGGGCCCACGATACGAGCAACAAACAATTCTCCGAATTTTACGACAACCGATTGATTGAAGGCAACGGAGGACAAGCCGGTCGCCTGGAGGTCTACGAGTTGCTGGACATGATCATGGCCAACCGGGAAACGGCCCGCTACATCGTACGCCGCATCTATTCTTTTTTCGTCTCGAACGAAATCAACGACGCCACGGAAGAACAAATCATACGGCCGCTGGCCCAACTGTTTAGGGAATCGGATTACGCAATTGCTCCGGTCATGCGCAAACTGCTGGGAAGTGCTCATTTCTATGAGCAAGCCAATCGCGGTGTATTGATAAAAAGCCCCGCTGATCACCTGCTTGGTATCTGGCGGACCCTGGAAGTCGAACAACGTGGTATAGGTCTGCACGAACAGTACCGGATACACCGAAGTATGCTCTGGCACATGGCCAACCAGGGCATGGAAATGGGGGATCCACCCAACGTGGCCGGCTGGGCCGCCTACTACCAAAAACCCCAGTACGATAAAGCCTGGATCACCACCGACACCATTACCCGCAGGGCAGGCGGTACGGATTCCTTGCTCTACTGGGGTTTTTGGATTAGTCCGGAAATACGTATTAAGGTCGATATCGTCAAATTTGTCGCCGGACTTAATAATCCAGCCGACCCAAATGACCTCTTAGAAGAAGCAGCCCATTTGCTCTTAGGTCTGGAATTATCCGAGTCTGTACGGGACCAATTAAAATCCACGCTGCTCTCTGGTCAGTTACAAGATTATTACTGGACCGATGCCTGGTACGATTACCAAAGCTATCCCCTACCGGAGGGTAATCCCTACCAGATCGTACATACCCGTCTGCAATCCGCCTTTCGGCAATTGCTTCAGCTAGGGGAATACCATTTGATGTAAAGAATATCATTGCCCCTAAGGCGAGTAGAAGTCGTCAAAGTTTTTTTTAAGCACCTGAATACTGAAGGATAAAGTACAAAGGTTAAGAGTCAAAGTGTGAACCAACAATTACTTTACCCTTTCGACTTTACCCTTTCGACTTTAACCTTTAACCTTTAACCTTTGATAGTCTAAGTTTTGAACAATCCAGATTAAATATAAACCAGACTCTTGTTAAAATAACATATATGAAACGTAGATCTTTCCTCCGACATAGCACCCACGGATTAGCGGTGCCAGCTTTACTCGGTTCCATGGTTTTTTCCCCCTACCGCAACCTGGCTTCCCTATTGAATCTGGCCCAGGAGACCGACCGTGTCCTGGTCCTGATCTTTCTCCAGGGTGGTAATGATGGCCTGAACACCCTCATCCCCTTGAGTCAGCTATCCGCACTGAATCAGGTGCGACCGCACGTAATCCTTCCAGAAAACAAACTACTCCCGCTCGAAGGCTCAAGTTTAGCCTTACACCCCGAACTCAAGGGGATGCAAGAGCTTTATAAACAAGGACGGTTGCGTCCCATCCAATCGGTCGGTTACCCAGAGCAGGATTTCTCGCATTTCCGCTCGACGGATATCTGGATGAGTGGCTCCGATGCGGATCAACTCGTCAATAGTGGTTGGGTGGGCAGACAGCTGGCCCAGGATCATCCGGAGTTTCCGGATGCTTACCCCAACGGTGAATTTTCCGATCCCCTGTCGATTGAGATTGGCTACGGTTCTTCGATGCTCTTCCAGGGACCCACCTCACCAATGAATCTGGTCATCAATGATCCCAGCTATTTCTACGAGTTGGTCGACGGGGTGGAAGGTCCCCTCCCCGAGGGACTGGCGGGTGAAAAACTCCGACATATTCGCCTGACCGCCCGGCAGTCGCAACAGTACGGAACCGTGGTTAAAAGAGCGGCCGACTACGGTGCCAATTGGGTCAATTACCCCGCTGGTAATCCACTGGCCGACCAGCTAAAAATCGTCGCCCGTCTCATCAATGGCGGTCTAAAAACCCCACTCTATCTGGTTAAACTGAATGGCTTCGACACCCACGATGCTCAGGTCGATTCAACGGATCATACCAGGGGACAACACGCCACGCTACTCCGCTATTTAGACGAAGCGATTATGAGTTTCATGGGCGACCTGGAGCGACAGAACGTAGATGATCGGGTACTGGGTATGACCTTTTCTGAGTTTGGTCGACGCATCGTCTCCAACGCCAGTCTCGGAACGGACCACGGTGCCGCGGCACCGATGTTCGTTTTTGGCAACGAAGTGATCCCCGGTATTCTGGGTTTTGATCCGCTCATCTCTGCGCAATCTACTTACGAAGACAACCTGGCTATGCAGTACGATTTCCGGGCCGTCTATGCTTCCATTCTAGAGCAATGGTTTGGCAAATCTTCGTTAGATCGCCAGCAGGTACTGATGCAAGACTTTGACACCCTACCCATTATCCGCAATAATGTGGTAAATACGCAGAATCCCCTGGCGCAAAAACCGAAAAGTATTAAGGTATTCCCTAATCCGATCCAGGCCAACTCCGTACTGGAAGTAGAGGCCAATGGTCAGCCCCTGCGCATTGACCTCTTAGACATGCAGGGCCGAGCCGTGATGCCACTCTTCTCCGGTCTTTTACCGAAAGGGAAACAACGGCTATCCCTACCCGCTAGAAACTTACCGGTTGGAAATTATGTGGTGCGTATGCAACAGGCAGGCCGGGTACAGAGTGTACAGGTGACGAAAGCTAGGTAAGGTATTTTAAATAGCCCTCTAGCTGACTCATCGCATAATAAGGAATATTGATTAGCTTATAAGTAGTGCCGCCCGGCGTAGTAGCTTGCTCTTCTGAGTATTCATTTTGCAGGAAACGTAGTGCCGTATTGTGGGGTGCCCGTTTTACGAACTGATGCAAAGAACGTAAACGACCCTGCTTTCCTGATTTTATTTCGATCGGTATAGCTTTCCCTTGAAAAGAATAGATTAAATCAATTTCTGCATTAGCATTCGACTTTTGACGTACCCAGAAATGAGGTTTAAACTTTGTATGCGTATGTTTGGCAATCAACTCCTGGGTAAGCGCATGCTGCAAAATAAATCCACGGTAAAGATGATTAAGATTTTTCAACCCAATAAACTGTGGATGTATTTGTAATGCATTATTAAGCAGCCCGGTATCAATAAACTGTAAGCGTGGTCTTTTCCTAAGATCACTGGTCAGTGGCGGCTGATACTGAGTAGTTGGATAAATCAACTGGATTACTCTGGCCAGCTCTAAATTTCGCATAGCTTCGCCCACCTCTCTCGAACGATAGTTAGATTGACCAAAACCGGCAAAAGAAATTCGATCCTGCTCATTTGGAGCAGTCCGAATGATGTGCCTGATAATCTGACGTTGTGTATTATTCGTTGCATATTTCTCAACATCATCTAAATAGGCTTGCCAAAGATCGCTATATAAATTTTCTAGTTGGGATAATGATGCTTGGTCTACATAGCGGGCGACGATCTCAGGCATTCCTCCAACCATTACGTATTCATGAAAAAGGTCGAGTAATCGCTGATGTGCAAAAGAGGGGGCCGGAATCGTTCGCAAAGCATCCAGTGCGGCTTTTTCATTTTTCCATAACAGAAACTCTTCAAAATTGATCGGATGCAAATAAAAATAAGACACACGCCCGACCGGAAAGCTTCTTACTTCTCCGAGGGCAAAATCTAATAAAGAGCCCGCCGCTATTACATAAATATCAGGAGCTTCCTCAAAAAAATAACGCAACAGACGTATGGCTTCAGGACATTCTTGAATTTCGTCAATGAATATCAGTATCTTCCCTTTTTCCTCCGGGATGTGATATTGTAAAAATAAAGCCTGGAGCAATACTTTCACATCCTGATGATCCCGAAACAATTGCTGGATAGCTGGTTTCTCTGCATTCATTTCAATAAAATGGTCAAAGGAAGTGCTAAACATCCTTACCAAAGTAGACTTTCCGACTTGACGAGCCCCCCTAATAATTAATGGTTTCCGTTGAATGGTGGTACTCCATTCCTGTAGCTGTGCAAGTGCTTGTCTATATTTCATCTTAGTCATTTGTAATAAATAACCCCTTATTTGTTACAAATATTGTAATAAATAACCCCTTATTTATTACAAAATACCTCTAAGACTCCGAATAACCCTACTAATAACAATCCATTAGGATCTGTCCTTTTTGCGGATAAGTGCCATCATATTGCTGGGTAATCTGATTAAGTATCTCCAAGACCCCATTCTGCATGATGACCGAGCTTACAAATCACAATCGATTCCCTATTGCCCCGAATACAACTAGGAGGAGACTAAGTGTATATCTGCTAAGTATAGAGCTGCTGTCCCTTATATCGTATTACTTGCAACAGGCCGGTCGGGTACAGAGTGCACAGGTCGTAAAAACGAAGTAGACAGGCTATTCCGTTTCGTCCGGTAAAAAGCCTCAATAGCCGAAAATAAAATTACGCCAGCCTAGAAGCCCTTACTTTGAGCAGGAATCAATTATCCATCAAAGAAAGCACCTATGGCAACACCTACCATGAAAGCAGTCATCTGCCCAAAATACGGCCCCCCGGAAGTTTTACAAATTAAAGAAATCCCCATTCCCACTCCCAAAGCCAACGAAATTCTGGTGCAGGTCGTGGCCAGTCCGGTCAATACCGCAGACACCCGGATACGGGGCCTGTCAGTAAAAGGTTTTATGCGCTTCGTCATGCGTCTGGCACTGGGTTTTACCAAGCCCCGACAGAAAGTATTGGGAACCATTTTCTCAGGTATCGTCGTGCAGACCGGCGATCAGGTTAGTCGCTTTCAGGTGGGAGACAAGGTCTTTGGCTCTACCGGTTTCAAGCTCAAAACCAATGCCGAGTACGTATGCCTCAAAGGAAATGGGGTCATTAGTCCCAAGCCAGCTAATGCTTCCTTCGAAGAAGCGGCCGCCCTGCCTTTCGGTGGTCAGACGGCTATCTACTTTCTGGAAAAAGCAAAGATCAAAGAAAAAGAAAACCCAACAGTCTTAATTTATGGGGCCACTGGTGCCGTAGGCTGTGCGTCCCTTCAAATCGCTAAGTACTATCAGGCCGAAGTAACGGCGGTTTGTAGCAGTCGTGGTACAGCTTTAGCTAAAGAGCTGGGCGCCGATCATATTTTCCGCTATGACCAGGAAGACTTCACTCAAACTAGCAAGAAGTTTGACATCATTTTTGATGCGGTGGGGAAAACGTCTAAAAAAATCTGTCGGCCTTTATTGAAGCCCGATGGGCGTTTCCTTACCGTCGAGGGAATGGACGTCGCCGCCGAAAAAACGGAACAACTGGACCTTTTGCGTAAGCTCTTCGAAACCGGACTCTACCAGGCCGTCATCGACAAGATATACCCCATGGAAGAAGTGGTAGCGGCCCATACCTACGTGGATAGCGGAAGAAAAAAAGGAAATGTCGTCCTTCAGATTTCAAAGTCAGATCAATAAGTCCTTACTTTAAGGTGAAAAATGCTAATTTTAGGACACATATTGTCCCTAAAATCATCCGATAAATGAAAAATCCCATTGCTTGTTTAGTATTACTGGTCAGCTTATTGTATTCCTGTGCCACGACCCGCCCACAAGGCCCCTTTAATTCCCCGCAGGTGCAGAAGGCGCCCGATTATAGCGATCCTTTTTTCTGGGCAGCATTACCAGACAAAGAAGATCCAGCAGACCGGGTACCGGAGGGCTTGGCTTCTGCCAAAAAAGAACAGAAAGCAGATGTCTTTTTCCTGTACCCTACTATCTACACTGGTCAAAAAGGAGATACCGAGTGGAACGCCCCCGTCGACGACGAGGACTTCAACCAGCGGGTGGATGAGAGTACGATTCTCTTTCAGGCCAGTGCTTTTAATGCCGCGGGAAGGATCTTTGCGCCCCGTTACCGGCAGGCGCATTTATCTGCTTATTATACGGATAATACCGCTGCCGCGAAAAAGGCCTTTGAGCTGGCTTACCAGGATCTGAAAAACGCTTTTCAATACTACCTGGAAAATCATAACGGTGGACGCCCCATCATCATCGCCGCCCATAGTCAGGGAACCACCCACGGCCGACGCCTAATCAGTGAGTTCTTCGATGGCAAGCCCTTGCAAAAGCAATTAGTAGCTGCCTATCTGGTCGGGATAGCGGTACCCAGAGACGAATTCGAATACATCGAGGTCTGTCAAAGCCCGGAGGCCACCGGCTGTTTTGTAAGCTGGCGCACTTACAAAGCAGGTTATATCCCTGATAGCTACACCTCCGAAAAAATCGCCGTGGTCAACCCACTGACCTGGACGACGGATGCGGAAGTGGCAGAGATTTCGCTCAACGAAGGTGGGCTACTCCGTAATTTTGATAAGGTCCGTCCCGGTCTAACGAATGCCCAGATCAATGCAGAACAGGGCATACTATGGGCCCGTAAACCCAAGTTCTTTGGTAACTTTCTACTGATGATGAAGAACTACCACGTTGCGGATATAAACTTTTATTATACCAACGTAAGGGAAAATGCCGAGCGGCGGGTGGAGGCCTTTTTGAGTAAGTAGATAGATCCTAATCAAGTTATGGGGTCGAAGCAGGAGCTTAATCGGAGTGATTGGTTTAGCAAAAAATTAGTTCGGAAGTAGGCTTAAGTATTGAATTCTATCTAAATAAGGTATAGCTTTTGAAGTTGTTTAAGAATTCCTGGTGAGCTGATTGGTAACGGATTGGAAGTCAAGACAAGGCTACTTTTTTTTCTCGTAGCCATCCGCCTCAGGCGGACGAAGGGAAAAAAGAGCTGCCGTATTGGCTTTCAATGTGTCGCCAAGGGCTCAGTGAGGAGTTTTTAAACAACTTCTTTGTATAAACTTAAAAATACCAAGGCTATGTCACTAAAATTATCCAATGCTATAGACCGCAAGGATAGCATCAATCGAGAAACATTTCAGGAGGCCTATATGCTTCCGCAGAAACCCGTCGTCATTCGGAATTTCTACGGAGCAAATGCGCCCGTTTACACCTGGAGTCTGGATTACTTCAAGGAAATTCTGGGACATTTGGAGGTGGGCGTCTACGATGCTGAAGAAGAAGAGCGTCAGGACGATCGTTCCTACAAGGGAGCCCCCATGACCATGAAATTCGGGGATTACATTGAGTTGATCCAAAGTGAGCCCACTTCCCGGCGACTCTTCTTATTCAATGTATTCAAGCATAAAAAAGATCTGCTGGATGACTTCCAGTTTCCGGACATTACCAATAATGTGCTTGGTTTTCTACCCTTTGCTTTTTTTGGCGGTGCGGGTGCCATCACCCGTATCCACCGGGACATGGACAATAGCAACGTCTTTCTTACCGAATTAATCGGCGAAAAGAGGGTCGTCTTATTTCCACCGGAGCAATCCAGCTTACTCTATCGCTATCCTTTCAGTACGCATACTTCTATTGATGTGAATGCGCCCGACTTTGAGCAGTATCCCGGACTCCGCTATGTGGAAGGCCTGGATTTCACTTTGAAGGCTAACGAAACGCTATTTATGCCGGCTGGCTGGTGGCACCATATCGAATACAAAACGGCGGGTATGGGCTTCGCCATGCGCTCCTTAAGTCCTTACCTCAAAGATCGAATGCGGGGGCTACTCCAGGTCGGCTTATTGACCCATCTTGATGATTTATTCCGCTGGACTTTCCAGGATAAATGGTTTAAGCATAAAAAGCAGTTGGCGCAAAAAAGAGCAAATGCAGCGATGCGTAGGCTAAAAGAACGACCGGTCGACGCAGAAACTCCAGCTTAGGACCCAAGCTTTTTGTTCTAGCCCTATACATTTCCAGTCATTTCCTAGCAAAGTGGAGAATAAAAGACAGGATATTTTGCAAAATAGGTATTTGCCCTTATTTTTATTCTTAAACTTACTTTTCTAAAATAAAACTGGCTATACATGGCGGAGTTTAAATACGATTATAACTACAATATCGACGCTAAGAAGAACATGACCTACGATGCCATCGTCATCGGTTCGGGTATGAGCGGCGGCTGGGCAGCTAAAGAGCTCTGCGAGGCAGGTATGAAGACCCTAGTCTTAGAAAGAGGCCGCATCATCCAGCACATCAAGGATTATCCCGATATGAATAATGAGTCCTGGGATCACGAGCTACGTGGAGCGATTACACCAGAAGATCGTAAAAAACACTACAAAACCGTACGCTCGAACTGGGTTGGCGAAGGCATGAAAAAGTGGCTGGCTAACGATGCCGAGAATCCCTATACAGAAATCAAGCCCTTCATGTGGCTCCGCGCCCACCAAATGGGTGGCCGCTCTCAACTCTGGGGAAAACAAACCTACCGCTGGAGCGATATCGACTTCGAAGCGAACGCAAAGGAGGGTATTGGCGTTGATTGGCCGATTCGTTATAAAGACCTGGCGCCCTGGTACTCCTACGTGGAAAAATACGTGGGGATCAGTGGTCAGGCCCTGAATCTACCGCAATTACCAGATAGCGAATTTTTGCCTCCTATGGAGATGAACTGCGTCGAACGCGACGTCAAGGGTCGTATTGAGAAAAACTTTCCGGGTCGTACCATGACCATCGGCCGGGTGGCACACCTCACTAAAGCACACAATGGCCGGGGGCAATGTCAATCCCGAAATAAATGTAGTATGGGCTGTCCGTACAGTGCGTTTTTTAGCGCCAGCTCGGTGACCCTGCCCGCCGCTAATGCTACCGGCAACATGACCATTCGTCCCTGGTCGATTGCCCACTCTATCATCTACGATGAGCAAAAAGGCAAAGCCAGTGGCGTGCGCGTGATCGACGCCGAAACCGGAGAAATGGTAGAATACTACGCGCGTATCATCTTCTGTAATGCGTCTACGCTTAGTTCGACGCGAATCTTGCTCAATTCCACTTCCAATCGCTTCCCGAACGGATTGGGTAATGACAGTGGTGAGCTGGGCCACAACCTGATGGATCATACCTACCGCGTGGGTGCCATGGGGTCTTTTGAAGGACACGAAGATAAGTACTACAAAGGACGCCGTCCCAACGGCATTTATATCCCTCGCTACTGGAATATTAGTGAAGAAACAAAATCAGATAAATTCCTGCGCGGCTTCGGCTACCAGGGTTCCGCTTACCGCAAAGGCTGGGGCGATGGTGCCAATAAAGATAACTTCGGAGCCGATTTCAAAGACCAATTACTGCAGGATCCGGGGCCCTGGGAGTTTTTCATCACCGGCTTCGCCGAGTGCCTGCCTTACCACGAGAATAAGGTCACGCTCGACACCGATAATCTGGACAAATGGGGACAGCCGACGCTAGCCATCGACTGCGAATTCAAAGACAATGAAAAGGCCCTCAATCGGCAGATTCAGGAAGATGCCGTCGAAATGCTAGAAAAAGCTGGCTTAAAGGATATCATTGGCTTCAATAACGAACACGAACCGGGCTTCGGTATCCACGAGATGGGAACGGCGCGCATGGGACGCGACCCGAAGACCTCTGTACTGAATGCCAACAATCAGGTACACGGCTGCGAGAACGTCTACGTCACCGACGGTGCCTGCATGACTTCCAGTTCCTGCGTAAATCCATCGCTGACTTACATGGCACTGACCGCCCGGGCGGCGAATCATGCCATCAGTGAGTTGAAGAAATTAAATCTGTAATCAATTCATCCCCCTGCATCCCCCTTCGATAAGCAGGGGACAGGGGGATGAAAACAAGATTTAGCCATCATTTTTAAGCTAAATCATCCATTTGAACTAAAAACTAAACAATGATGAATAGAAGAGATGCACTTAAAAATACAGCCCTATTGGGGGGCTCGGCAGCGATATCCACTTCACTGTTGGGTTTATTACAGTCTTGTCAGAGTCAGGACAGACTCAGCTGGACGCCCCAATTATTTAGCGCCGAACAGGCCAAATTGGTCAGTGCCCTGGTAGATACCATTCTCCCTAAAACCGGCACGCCCGGAGGACTAGATATGAAAGTGGATATGTTCATTGACCTTTTCTACGCCAAAATACTGGATGCCGAAGGGCAGAAAGGCATCCTGGCGGCCATGGATCAATTCAATGCCGATTGCAAGGCGCAGCAAGGAAAGTCCTTTCAGGATTTGTCACTTTCGCAAAAACAGGAATTCCTGAAAGCTGAAGAAGCTAAAAACGCCAAACTACCCCGGGGTATCTGGGGCTATGCGGTGGAAAAAACCGAACCAGCTGGCTTTTATCGCAATTTCAAGTCAATGGCCGTCATGGGCTATTGTACCTCTGCTGAAATTGGGAAAAACCAATTAAAATACGATCCCGTACCGGGACCTTATCAAGGCTGTATCCCCCTGGAGGATGTAGGTGGCGTGTGGAGTCTTTAGCTGCTCATCAAGTCTCATCAAGTGGTTTTTTAGGGTCGAAGCAGGAGCTTCGACCAAACAGCAGGAGCTTTGACCTTTTTATTAAACAAGTTCTTTCTGCAGGAAATCAAAAGCCCCTTTAACGGTTGGAAAGATCTGTTCTTCTGGCACTAAGTCTGGTATCAAATCGATGGCGCGTAACATGTCCATGGGCTGCCCCTCTACATTGACCAGCAACACCTTAATATCCCGCTGGCAAAGATCAAAGATGGCATCCTCCAGTGCGTACAATCCCGATTGATCGATGTAGGGTACCTTATCCAGGCGAATAATCAGGGCCTCCACCTCATCGTCAATTTTCTTAACCTGGGCCTTAAAGTAGGCCGTAAAGCCAAAAAACAGGGGGCCTTCCAGGTGCTTGATAAGTACCTTTTCTTTGTACTTTTCGTAAAAGGCCAGCTCGTCTTGCCAGGGCTTTTCTTCCTCTAGCTTGTCGACGGCTTCGACACTGTGTTTCTCTTCACCAATATCACCGGATTTTTTCATAAACAATAGAGAAGCTAAGGCCAGACCGATCACTACCGCCTGGATCAGACTGCCAAAAGTCGTAATCAAGAGTACGATAATCAACACCACCCCATCGGCGCGCGGTACGGTCCGTAAATGGCGCAAACCGCGCATATCCACAATCTTGAAGCCAATGGGTATCAACAAGCCCGCCAGCACAGACAGTGGAATATAGGCGGCCAGGGTACCCAGACCCAATAGTACCGCCAGCAAAAACAGGCCGTGTAAAATACCGGAGAGTCGTGTCCGACCACCAGAATTAATATTGACCACCGTCCCCTTGGTTGCTCCCGCTCCGGGGATACCACCTACTACCGCCGCCAACATATTACCAATCCCCTGGCCGATCAACTCCCGGTTGCTATTGTGTTTGGTTTTGGTCATATTATCCGCGATCACGGAGGTCAGCAGAGAATCGATACTGCCCAGCACCGCCAGTACGAATGCATACTCCAGGATCAGTGAAAAGGCCTCGGGCGGAATATTCGAAAACATGGTACCTATCTGCAAAGCGGGAAGTCCCGAAGGAATATCACCGATAATGGGGACGTCCCAGCCTAAGAAATAGCCCGTTACTGCCGCTACCACCAGGGCCACCAGGGCACTGGGAATGGCTTTGGTCAGCAAGGGAAACAAATAATAGATCAGAACGGTGAGTACCCCTAGTGCCAATGCCTGCCAGTTCCATTCCGCTAGCAAGCGCGGTAAATCCTGCATCACCGCGATGGTCGACTTGGGAGAAGATAAGCCCGCAAAGGGGAAAATCTGTAAAATAATGATAATCAATCCCACGCCACTCATGAAGCCAGAGACCACCGGATAGGGAAAATACTTCACATAGCCCGCAATATTCAGTAAACCAAAGATGATTTGCACCGCACCGCCCAATAAAAAAGTAAGCAAAATGATCCCCATAGCGGACTCCAGATCGCCCGTCATTTGGGTAGCTGCCACCACCAGGGCGGCCGAAATCACCGTCATGGGCCCGGTCGGACCGCTGGCCTGGGTAGCCGTGCCCCCAAAAAGCGCTGCAAAAATACCGACCATAATGGCACCGTACAGACCAGCGGTCGCGCCTAGTCCCGATTGTACCCCAAAAGCTAAAGCCAGGGGTAGCGCAACTACGCCCGCTACTAAACCGCCAGTAAGATCTCCTTTCAATTTGCTAGTGTCATAACCTTTTCCAAGCATATTATCTCTAATTTTTTTATCAAATCCGTACAGTAATATACAAAAATTACGGAACCATTTCTCTGGCAATCGTAGCCGCCAGCCGGTAATTCGGTGGCCGGTATAACCCCAGCCTCGCGTACCGTTTTTCCAACAACAATGCCGTTTCGACATTCTACAGAAAAGGCATACCGTGGAAGATGATGGTGCTTTCAAAGGCGACTAGCGTTTCCGAATACCAAAGGCGACCGCTGGATTGTGCACTAGCATTTGGTCGATATCCTCTTCACTAAAATCTGCTTTCCTTAAAGCAGGTAAAAGGTACTCGTTTAAATCAGTATAGGCCCGGAAGTCACCGCCTTTTTCTTCTCCCGGGGAATACCAACCGGCATCGTGGGAGATCAACACCCGGTGCAGCAAATCGTTCTCTTTTAAGTTGGAAAGCATCTCTACGTAATGATCTACCTGATCGGCATTCACATTATCCAGGCTGATCCAGGCCCCTCCCCTGGCCGCACGGACATGCTGACTAAGGTCTTCTTCCGCCTGGGCGTGTACCCAGATAAAGGCATCGGGTGCTACGCCTTCCTCTTTTAGTATATCCATTTGCTGAAAAGCAGGCACCGCCAACAAAGTATGAGAAGCGATCGTAAGCCCCGTAGTACGGTGCGTAATAGCAGCGGCGCGAATGAGTTTCCGATGCATCGGGGAAAGTATGGAATCCTGATCTACGCTGATCTTGATGAAGCCCGGTTTAATACCGGTCCCTTCGATACCTTCTTCCCATTCCTTTATCCAGCGGTCGGCCAGCTGCTGAGCCGTTTCCGAAAAAGCGTGCTCTGGAATGAATTTATTACGCTGGGCACCGTAGTAGCCCGTATTGGTAAGGATTTGCAAGCCGCTTTTCTCAGAAAGGGTCTTTAGTAATTGTGGATCACGGCCCAAATAGGAAGGCGTACACTCAATGAGACTTGTAAAGCCCAAATCTTTAATCTTCTGCAAATAAGGGAGTACCTCCTGTACGACCTCGGCCCGGTCCCAGCGGTGGTAACCCGTGGAATCAGCTCCGATAAAATCGACCAGAATATGCTCGTGGATGAGCGTTTTGCCCAACTCATCGGTGGAAATGGGGCCCCGCACCGTCTGGATGTCCCAGTCCAGCGGAGATTCCTGGCAAGCAGTACTTAGGAAGAAAAGAAAGATGCTTAGACTTAGGTAGGTTTTCATGGTGTTGGTTTTACGTTAACAACAATGTTTCTATCGTCGAAGCAGGAGCTTCAACTAAACAACTAGAGCTTCGAGCAAATAGTAGGTATTTTCAATTTCCGCTATTTATGTTAAAAATACAAATAGACGACTCCCTACCTATGCTCTCTCTTCCTGGTAAATTAGCTGCTTGGATATTCTTCCGCTCTTTACCAGAGATAGGCCGCTTGCGCGAAAAAAGTAGACATGCGAAGCTCAAAAATAATCGGCACACTGACTTCGACGCCTACACTATTCAACTGCCCTTCCTCCAAAAATAGAAGGTTCCTCTTGTGAGCACTCGAATAAGTAAGCTGCGAATAAACCGGCCCGGTATTTTTCTGCTCTCGAATCGGCCTTTTGGTTCTGTCGGGCAGGGGCTTCTTGTCGATCTCCCTCGGTCGTTTCCAGAAAGAGGCGGTCTTGATATTTCAGCACCTGTAACTCAGCTTTTGGCGAAAGCCGGAACAGACAGCGATCATATCGTTTACTTTCGCCCAGTTCGGCCACGTAACCGCGCAAGGTATCTCCGGTATTCAATACCACTTCGACCGGGGAGTAGACCGCTTGAGCTTTGGTATAAAAAGGAAGAAAAAACAAACCACTCAACACAAATAGAAAAATGCTACGCATGGTAAAACGGAGATTGAGATTAATCCTCTTGACAATTCGTCAAAAAAGGGCCGGTTCTATCTAATTCTTGCGAAAAGTAATCAAGAACAGCCTAATTTGAAATATAACTTCAAATCAAATGTACTAGGAACTCCACAGAAAAGCCAAAAAAAGGTAGAGGTGAAAAGCTCTTATTCATGACACTGGCCATTCTATACCTCTACGCCTTTGGCCTCCCTCATACGGGCGCGCTCTCCGAAGACTGGCAAGAGGAAGAAATTGAAAGAGAAATACTTCGTATGTACCGACGAAAGAAATTGGACCTGCCCCCGGAAGAAACTTTATCCGAATCTGAGAAACTGGAACTCAAAGAATTGGAACGCCTGGAGCAAAAATGGGGACGGGAAGAGGACTTTGTATAATACTTCCTTAGCGGTCGCCCAGTCTCAGCCAGCCCGTCTGGCCTCGTTCGTCACGTACCAGTTGATAGTCTTTCGATTGGGCCAAAACATCTACGGAGGTCTCCGCTTCGATGACAGCAACCGGGCTGGTTTGTTCCTGGGGTGATTGGAGGAGCTCCGTAGTTGTTGCCAAGGTACGCCGAGCAATACGACTCGTTGTCGCCTCTAATTGCTCAGCGGGAAGATAGCCCGAAAATCCACCGGGCAAGCGCACCCGATACCAATACTTACTGGCCGCCAATAATTCCACGGGGAGATGCCGCTCCAGTTCCATAATTTTTTGCGCCCGCGGATGGGGTGCCGACCGCAGCGTAGCTGTCGTATACCGCACCCGATTCAGCTGCCCCAGACGGGCCGTATCACTAAAAACCGAGGGTAATCGGGTAGATTGGTAGGCCACGTAAGGCCGCGGATCAATGGCGCCCTGCCCTCTTTTGTACAAGCCCAGATGCAAGTGTGGCCGGGTATTCCGTGCATTACCGGTATTCCCCACCGTACCTAGGGTATCTCCCGCTTCGACTAGCTGATTTTCTACCACCAGTTGGCTATCCAGATGGGCATAATATAAGGATTGGTTGCGCACCGGATCGTAGAGCCAAACCTGCTTGCCGCCCAGTCCTTTATCCCGTACTCGTCGCGTCACCCCGCGAGTGGCGGCCAGGACGGGTGTGCCTCGGGGGGCAAAAATATCGATACCTTTGTGTGTTCTCCGTCCTCCGTCCCGCGGATCACCAAAAACGCTCCAGATATCGGGATTAGACTTTCCCTGAACCGGAAAAACACCATACGCAGGCTGTATAATGATCTGTACATCGAAACGTCCGGTAGTGAGTAATTCGGGCTGAATACGGAGTAAATAGTTACCTTCCTCCACCGCTTCGTAGCCCAAACTATCCGCCGGACCCGCCACGGCACTGGACAAATACTGATAATGCAGGCTGCTATCCGTGGGAATAAGCTGATAAATATCTGCGAAAAAGCGGGTACTATCTGCCAGCCCCTGCCACTTCATCTGCACCACCTCCCCTACTTTTAGCGAAAAACGATAGCCGTAGGCGGTGGGTTCTGCGGCCTGGTAGTACGCAATTTCCCGAAAGGGCGTTTCAATAACCACACTGTCCCGAAGCGCTCGCTGCCCTGCCATTTTCCAGGCCTGAGCCATCCGGGTACGGGCTAAACCATTTGAATCCAGCGCGGCCCAGTACACTTCGCGCGGTGTTTGAGGCTCCGGCCTGGCATTTTCAAAAACGGCGGTTTCACAACTCGTCAGCAGATATAGAGCAGCTGCCAGCAAGCCTAAATAAGCGTATCCTTGACGAAAAAAATTATTCATATAATCCAGAAACAATGTGCTAACCCTTTGGTTTTAAACTTTCTTCTCGAATGGCCTTAAATTCCGATCCCTCCTTCCATTTTGGAAAGGTGGTTTCCTTCGCCAGCTTTTGACCTATCTCAAAGTACAGTTGAGCATCTTCCTGTATGCCCCCTAAATCCCATTCCTCCGCCACGTACTCATCAGCGGGGCGATGATAGGCATTGGCCGTGTACTCCTGACTCTTTTCTTCTCCGTATTCTTTACCTTTGGTGAGGTGATCTTTACCCGCTTCCGCGTAAAGGGCCGGAATACCTGCTTTTGCAAAACTAAAGTGATCGGAACGGAAGAAGTAACCTTTTTCCGGCTCCAGATCAGCTACCAGATAACGGCCCTGTTTTTCCGCCACTTCCTGCGCGTAATCTTCCAGTTCAGACTGCCCGTAGCCAATTATGACCAGGTCTTTGGTGGGACCGTAGGATTGCATAGCGTCGATATTCAGATTGGCTACCGTCTGCTCAACGGGAAAGATGGGGTTTTCGGCATAATAAGCCGAGCCCAATAGTCCTTGCTCTTCGGCAGTCACAAAAAGGAAAACAACTGAGCGCTCCGGAGCTTTGGGTAATTGGGTAAAGGCTTTCGCAATGGCCAATACCGCCGCTGTACCACTGGCATTATCTACCGCTCCGTTATAAATAGAGTCGCCCGCCACTACTTCACCTACGCCCAGGTGGTCCCAATGAGCCGTGTAGATAATGTATTCATCCGGTCGCTCCGATCCGCGGATCATGCCCACCACGTTTTGGGAGACATCCTTCTTAAAAGTATTCGTCAGGCTGGTGGAAGCGGTCACGCCTAGCGGTATAGGCTCAAAATTAGCCGATTTTGCCTTTTCAAAGAAACGACCTTGCGTCATACCAGAAGTTTGAAATATTTTAGCGGCAGCCCCCAAAGAGACCCAACCCTGCACAGCACATTTATCCATATTCCCGTTGGGAGTCTGCAAATCGAGTCGCCCGCCCGACCAGGAACTGGAAACCACAAACCAGGGATAACCGGCCGCATTGGTCTCATGGATAATCAATACCCCCAGAGCACCCTGCCGGGCTGCTTCTTCGTATTTATAAGTCCAGCGACCGTAATAAGTCATTGTTTCTCCTTTGAAAAAAGTGCTGTCCTGACTTTCAAAGCCGGGATCGTTCACCATGACCACGGCAATTTTACCCTCTATATCGATGTCTTCGTAATCGTTCCAGTTGTATTCGGGGGCCACAATACCGTAGCCGCAGAAAACCAATTCCGCATTTTCGACATCGACCCGCTCCTGCTCGCGCTGGGTGTAGATCACATAATCTTCCCCGATTTCCAGCTCCAGATTTCCACCCGGACCCTGTACCTCCATCGTTTTAGCCGGAGTAGCAGTCGTTTCTACCAGGGGTACTTCCTGGAAATAGCTATCGCCATTGCCCGGTGCTACACCCATTTTCTCCAATTCTTCTTTAAGGAAATTAACCGTTTTGGTTTCGCCCTCTGTAAAAGGCTTACGGCCTAAAAAGTCATCGGCCGCCAGGGTACTCAGGTAGGTATCAATGGCGGTGGTGTCAATGCTTACTGACGCCAAACCGGAAGTTTCGCCTGGAGATTGGCAGGAAGTAAAACAAAGACCAATACAGGCCAGGAAGAACAAACTATAATTTTTCATTTCTCAGTTATTTCTATTTGTTAATTCAAATTTGATCACTTAGAGTGGATCAAAAGGCCAACATAGAACGAAGACGGGCAATATACTAATTGTAAATAAGTAAGTAGGTTGCCCAATTAAATCAAGCAATAATCTGCGTCTTTTGGGGGCGATTTCTTCGTTGCAAAAAGCCTTGGATAGCTAGGCTATCCGCGATTTTTGCGCCTCGAACTAGCCCAAAAAAGCCAGCACCTTATTACAG
>DATFKA010000065.1:0-27599 GCA_035268885.1 Saprospiraceae bacterium | reverse complement strand
TCAGAATTTCAAAGAGTAGCTGTGAGGGAAGGATTCGAACCTTCACGAGGCGGTTATCCCGGATCCTCACCCCCGAGACCAGAGGGCATGGCTGCCAAAGTTTCATCACCTCACAGTGTTTAATGTTTGAGTTACGAATGTGGAATTTTAAATTTCTTCTAATTCGTTAATCCAAGCATTCAAAAATTGCTAACGATTTGCTCTTTCGCTTATCATTTTGACAACTCTTTGTTGTTGTCGTTGATACAAATGTAAAGCAGGTTTTGCTTTCATGCAAATTTTTTAATAAAAAGCGTAAAAGTTTAGATAGTGGCTAACAAAAGATCTAAATCGTTGATGAAATAGCAAAAACGGCTACTTTAAAGTGTGCAGATTTGACAGATTTTTAATTTTAGGGCTCCGGGTGCCGTTTTTTGTGCTTTTTTATTCCGGTTTATTTCATTTTCACCTAAAAAAAAGTTCGTTTTTTATGAAAATGTAAAACGAAGTTGTTTAAAAACTCCTCAATGCGCCCTTGCCAAATCATTGAAGGCCATACTTCAGCTATTTTTGGCCATGGTCCGCCTGAGGCGGATGGCTACCAGACAAAAAATGAGCTTTGTCTTGACCATCAAGCATTTACCAATCATCGCATCAGGAATTCTTAAACAACTTCAATTGGACCTAAACCACTCCCTGCATTAAAAATGCACAAACGATAGCCATATAGGTACCGAGTGCGTAACCCAGTACCGCCATCAGCGCTCCTACGGGTGCCAGTGCCGGACTAAAAGCCGAGGCAACTACGGGGGCAGAAGCGGCACCTCCCACGTTGGCCTGGCTGCCTACCGCCACGAAGAAGAAGGGCGCCCGGATGATTTTGGCTACAATCAATAAGATAATGACGTGGGTGAGCATCCAGATGATACCAACTGCAAAAAGCCCCAAATTTTGCAGGACACTGCCGATATCCATTTGCATACCGATGGTTGTGACTAATACGTATATGAATACCGTCCCCCATTTAGAAGCTCCCAGGCCCTCCAGTTGGCGTGCCTTGCTAAAAGAGAGAGCCACGCCAATGGTCGTAGAGAAAACGATTAGCCAGAAGAAACCGGAAAGTAGAGAGTTCAGCCGCCAGGCGATTAACTGCTCCCGAATACTATCCATTAAGGGGACGATACCGTCGGCTAGCAGGTGAGAGAGTCCGACGCCCCCAAAAGCGATGCCCATCAAAATAAATAGTTCTTTAGTTGTGGGTATTTTGGCAATGCTGTTTTGGTAGGCCTCTACCTTGTCCTTCAGCGACTCGATACTGGAAGCATCGGCTTTTAGCCAGCGATCAATACGTTTGGAGAAGTTTACGCCAGACAGTAAAATGGCCAGCCAGATATTGGCGACGACTACATCCACAACAATCATGGTGGCAAATAGGCCCGAACCCACGTTGAAAATTTCTTTCATGGCCGTCTGATTAGCACCGCCCCCGATCCAGCTGCCGGCAATGGTTGACAAGCCTTTCCATAATTCATCGGGCGATACGCCAATGAGGTCCGGAAAGAGATTCGTAATGATAAGTAATGCAATCGGACCACCAATGACTATACCCAGAGTCGCCGCGCCGAACATGATTAATGCTTTACTTCCCAGATTTAAAACGCCCTTGAAATCAATACTCAGACAAAGTAGGATCAAACTGGCGGGGAGTAAATAGCGCGAAGCCATAAAATACAGCCTCGATCCCCGGGCGTATGCTTCGGCTCCCTCCACTTCTGTGCCAGCCATGCTCAGCTTCCGCAAAAACTCCGCCGGATTCGCATCATTGCTAATATTGTACCCCTGGTCTCTCAGGAAATCAAAAATACCGGGATCGTACCAATCGTGCGCAATGACACCCAAAGGCCAGTGGAGTAAGGCGGGTAAAAAGTAGCAAACCAGAATGGGCGGTAGAAAAGTGTAGATCCGTTGCCAGGTCTTGTTCTGCAGGTTAGAAGTATAAAATACAAAGGCCAGGATACTCATAAGAATACCAAAAACGACGGCATCATTGGTGATTAAGGGCTGCATAAGGGATGTTTAATTTGACAATAAATGTACGATTTATTCCTTTTTTTCAAAGAGAACCAGCATCTTAGCTGTCCTTTGCAAAATATTTTTGAATTTTGGGAAAAAGTTTGAGCATGTTGAAAAAAAGACTACTCATTTTATTCTTAGCTGGAGGAAGTGCAGTACTACTGGATCGAATAACAAAAATTTGGGCCGTGAATAATCTGAAAGGCGAGCCTTCGACCAGCTATTGGGATGATTTTTTTCGATTAGTTTATGCTGAGAATACCGGGGCTTTTTTGAGCCTGGGCAGTGGTCTGGACGATAATTGGCGGACCGTTCTCTTATCTATTCTGCCCATTCTGGTCCTTCTTTATGTGCTCTACGTTATTCTGTTCTCTAAGCAACTGGGTACCTGGCAGGCCACTGCTTTTAGTCTTATCCTGGGGGGGGGTGCAAGTAATATTGTAGACCGCATTATGGAGGGTAAAGTAGTTGACTTTATGAATATGGGACTCTTTGGCGTACGCACCGGTATATTTAATATAGCGGATATGGCCATCATGGCGGGATTGTTTATGATGCTTTTTGCTATGTTCCGCAATAAAGCCTAAGTCTCATCAGCTTTTGAATCCTTTTGCCTTGAGCTAAATAATCCCTAAAATATGGTAGACCAACTGACGCCCGGACTCATTCTGATGATCATTGCCGTTTATTTTTTGGGCTTGATCCTGATCTCCTACCTAACCAGCAGGAATGCCGATAATGCCACCTTCTTTTTGGCCGGTCGAAACTCGCCCTGGTTTCTCGTTGCTTTCGGAATGATCGGAGCGACCCTCTCCGGGGTTACCTTTATTTCCATTCCGGGGGTGATTGGTGCGGGCGGATTAAACCAGTCCTACTCCTATATGCAGATGGTTTTCGGGTACCTCTTGGGGTACCTGTTTATTGCGCATGTATTGATGCCGCTGTATTATCGGCTGCAATTGACCTCTATCTATTCTTTTTTGGGGGATCGGCTCGGACCAAATGCCTATAAGGTAGGTTCGGCTTTCTTTCTCTTGTCGCGGACGATTGGTGCGGCTTTCCGGCTTTATTTAGTAGCTATCGTTTTACATGGCTTCGTTTTAGGCCCCTTTGGTATTTCTTTTACGATGACGGTAATGGTGACCATTGTCCTGATCTGGATTTATACCTTCCGGGGAGGGATCAATACGATTGTGTGGACCGATACCCTGCAGACGACTTTCATGTTGACTTCGGTTATCCTCTCCATTGTTTTTATTGCCAGAGCGCTGGATGTTCCGGTCGGCGGTCTACCTGCATTAATTCAGGAAAGTAATTATTCCCAGATGTTCTATTTTGAGGGAGGTTGGAATGACCCGAACAACTTCTTTAAGCAATTTATTAGTGGGGCACTAATTACCATTGTCATGACGGGTTTGGATCAGGATATGATGCAAAAGAACCTGACCTGTCGCAACATCGGGGATGCACAGAAGAATATGTATACTTTTAGTATTGTGCTGGTCTTCGCCAAATTCTTATTCATTTCACTGGGAGCACTGCTTTACATCTATATGGATCAGGTAGCACCGCAGATTATGGTGGAGCATCCCGAGCTCGTTAACAATCCCGATCAGGTTTTTCCGCGGATTGCTTTGGAGTACCTACCGCCGATCGTTGGAATCTCCTTTATTCTGGGGCTCATTGCCGCTGCTTATTCCAGTGCCGATTCTGCCCTGACGGCGCTGACCACTTCCTTTTGTGTGGACTTTCTGCGTTTTGAACAAAGAGAAGATCCGCCCGAGCAATTGAAGCGTATTCGCTTTGGCGTACACTTTGGTTTTTCGGTTATTTTGCTGGTTATCATCATTATTTTTAATCAACTGAGTAATGAATCGGTCATTAATGAATTATTCACCTGGGCCGGCTACACTTACGGACCGATCCTGGGGCTTTTCGTATTTGGTCTGTTCACGAAGTTAGAAATACACGACAAATGGGTGATTCCGGTCTGCCTCGTAGCTCCGGTGATCTCATTTTTGGTCAACGAAAATTCTGCCGAATGGCTAAATGGCTTTAAATTCGGCTCTCTGATCATTTTATTTAATGGCGTACTCACATTCCTGTTTTTATTATGCATTGCCAAACGGTCGAATAGAGTACTTTCGTAAAATCGCAAAAAGCTTTTGGCGCAGGGTGCAGACTTTTTCGTACCTTGCAGCCGATTTTGAGCAATTTAAAGTTTGTTATGTCAAAAACACTTGCTGCAATTACTGGTGTGCACGCCTGGGTTCCGGACTACGTGCTGACCAATCAGGAGTTGGAAACCATGGTGGAAACCAACGATGAATGGATCATGACCCGCACCGGTATTAAGGAAAGAAGAATATTAAAAGGTAAAGACCAGGGCACTTCTGTCATTGGTATTGAGGCGGTAAAAGGGCTTTTAGAAAAAACGAATACCCAGCCCGAAGAAGTAGAATTATTGATCTGTGCTACGGTAACGGGAGATATGATTTTTCCGGACACGGCCAATTTAATTGCCGCGGCCACCGGTATTAAAAATGCTTTTTGTTTTGATATCAATGCCGCCTGCTCCGGCTTCCTGTATGCCCTGACCACGGCTGCCCGTTTTGTAGAGTCTGGTCAGCACAAAAAAGTCATCGTGGTGGGTGCGGATAAGATGTCTTCTATTATTGATTACTCAGATCGTACTACCTGTATCATATTTGGTGATGGAGGAGGCGCGGTGATGCTGGAACCTACCGAAGATGGACACGGGGTGATCGATTCCGTCCATAAATCGGATGGTGCCGGTGCCGAATTTCTGCATCTGAAAGCGGGCGGCTCCCGGCGTCCGGCAAGCGTTGAGACCATAATGGCTCGCGAGCATTTCGTTTACCAAAATGGGCGGCCCGTATTTAAGGCGGCCGTTTCGGGGATGTCAGACGTCGTAAAACAGGTCATGAAGCGCAACGAGCTGGAAGTCGACGATGTCAACTGGGTCGTTCCTCACCAGGCGAACAAGCGAATTATAGAAACGGTATCCAAAATGGCCGACTTTCCCATGGATCGGGTCATGATGAATATTGAACGTTACGGGAACACTACGGCGGGTACGCTGCCCTTGTGTCTGCACGACTACGAGAAGCAATTAAACCGGGGGGATAACCTGATTTTGACGGCTTTTGGTGGCGGATTTACCTGGGGAGCCATTTATATCAAGTGGGCTTACGATAGTTAAGGTAACGGGAAAACTATTTTTTCCTATCTTTGCACCGCTTTTGAAATCATAAATAAATCATTTATAATGGCTAGTACTTCTGATATTAGAAATGGGATGTGTATGGAATACAACAACGATATTTTTACCGTTGTCGAGTTCTTGCACGTGAAGCCCGGAAAAGGAGCGGCTTTCGTCCGAACCAAGTTGAAAAGCCTAACCACGGGTAAAGTTCTGGATAATACCTTTCCCGCCGGGCATAAAATTGATGAGGTGAGGGTAGAGCGCAGAGTCTTTCAATTCCTCTACGACGATGATCTGGGCTATCACTTCATGAACAATGAAACCTACGAACAGGTTAATTTACAAGAGGAAATGCTTCCGCAACCCGAACTGCTGAAAGAAGGGATGAATATTGATGTTCTCTACCACGCGGACAAAGAAATCCCGCTTACCGTCGAGATGCCCCAGTACGTAGAATTAGAAATAACTTACACCGAGCCCGGCGTAAAGGGGGATACGGCCACCAATACATTAAAGCCGGCCACGGTAGAAACCGGTGCGGAAGTTAGAGTACCACTTTTTATTAACCAGGGCGACATCATCAAAATAGAATGTGCCACTGGTAACTATATGGAACGTGTAAAAAAGTAATCTATGAATCTGAAAGAAATCCAAGACCTGCTCAAACAGATCAATAAGCTGGAGCTGGCTGAATTTAAAATGAAGACGAACGACCTCGAATTGTCCGTTCGCACCAAGCATTACGAAAAAAATAAAACGCAGAACATCATATCTGCTCCCATTAGTACACCGGCCGCTCCAGTGCAAACACCCGCCGCTCCGGCCGCTCCCGCCGCCGCAAGCGATAAACCCGCTGCTCCGGAAAAGGTCGAGGAAGCTGCACCGGACGAATCCAACTACCTGGAGGTTCGCTCTCCAATCGTGGGTACTTTCTACCGCTCTCCTTCACCGGATAAACCTCCTTTCTTTAAAGTGGGAGATGCCGTAAAGCAGGGCGATGTGGTCTGTATCGTAGAAGCCATGAAGCTCTTCAATGAAATTGAATCGGAAGTAAGCGGTAAAGTGGTTAAAGTAATGGTTGAAGATGCTCAGCCAGTGGAGTACGATCAGGTACTATTCCTGGTTGATCCTAAAGGCTAATAAACGTCGCCCTACCGGCGCCATTACATTAAATTTGCAGATAAGCCAATTCATTATGTTTAAAAAGATATTGATCGCTAATCGGGGAGAGATTGCTTTGCGTGTTATCCGTACTTGTCGTGAAATGGGTATCCGCACCGTCGCCGTATATTCAACGGCCGATCGCGAAAGCTTACACGTTCGCTTTGCGGATGAAGCCGTATGTATCGGGCCTCCCGCCTCAAAAGATTCTTACCTGAGCATTCCTAAAATTATGGCTGCCGTAGAAATTACTAATGCGGATGCCGTCCACCCCGGGTATGGGTTTCTTTCTGAGAATGCCGATTTTGCGGAGGTATGCTCCGAGTACGGTATCAAATTCATTGGACCTACACCGGGTCAGATAAGACAAATGGGGGATAAGATCACCGCTAAAGAAACCATGGTTAAAGCGGGGGTGCCCGTAGTGCCTGGCTCCGACGGTCTGGTCAAAGATGTTAAGCACGGCCTGAAAATTTCCGAAGGTATTGGCTACCCGGTTATCATCAAAGCGACCGCCGGTGGTGGTGGAAAAGGTATGCGTATCGTCTGGAAAAAAGAAGATTTCGAAGATAATTGGAATAAAGCCCGTATGGAAGCCGGCGCCGCCTTTGGAAACGACGGGATCTATATCGAGAAATTTATCGAAGAGCCGCGTCACATTGAGTTCCAGATTGCCGGGGATCAATACGGTAAGGTCGTACACCTTTCGGAAAGAGATTGTTCTATCCAGCGCCGCCACCAAAAATTAGTAGAAGAGTGCCCCTCTCCTTTTATGACCCCCGAACTCCGGGAGGAAATGGGAGAGGCCGCCGTAAAAGCGGGCGAATACATCAACTACGAAGGCGTAGGAACCGTCGAGTTCCTCGTGGATAAATACCGTAACTTCTACTTCATGGAGATGAATACCCGTATCCAGGTAGAGCACCCGGTTACGGAAGAAGTGATTGATCACGATTTGATCAAGGAACAGATCAAGATCGCAGCCGGTGAAAAGATCACCGGCGGGAATTATATCCCCCAGGCCCACGCCATTGAGTGTCGGATCAACGCGGAGGATCCCTTTCATAACTTTCGTCCAAGTCCGGGAAAGATCACTTCTTTTCATAGTTCAAAAGGACATGGTGTACGGGTGGATACAGCTGTATATGCCAGTTACACGATTCCTCCTTACTACGACTCTATGGTGGCTAAACTGATTTGTCGGGCACCAACTCGTGAGGAGTGTATCACCAAAATGGAGCGCGCGCTGGACGAATTCATCATCGAAGGCGTAAAAACAACCGTTCCTTTTCACCAGCGATTAATGAAGGATGAGCGTTTCCGGTCGGGGAATTTCCACACCGGGTTCCTCAATGATTTTGACCTGGGCGAAGAAGAGGAGAAAAAATAAAACATGGGGAGCTTCTGGCGATTGATGAAATACTTGCGCAACTACCGGTGGTACGTTGCGCTTGCTATATTTAGCAACATCCTTACCGCTGTATTTACGGTGGTCAGTATCCCATTTATCAAACCCTTCCTGGATATCCTCTTCAATATGAAAGAGGTGAGCCGGGAGCCGGTGGAGCTCAGCCTTACCTTCTCAAAAAATAATTTCAACGAATGGCTCGACTACCAGTCTTTTCTGTTGATTGAACAATACGGTTCTGATCAGGCTGTGTTCTACGTCTGTTTGGGCATAGTGCTGGTCTTCTTTTTGAAAAATGCCTTCCGGTATCTAGGCTTGTTTTTTATGGCTCCCGTTCGCAATGGGGTGATTCGAGATTTGCGCAGCCAGCTCTTTGATAAAATGCTGGACTTACCTCTTTCCTATTTTTCGGAAGAACGTAAAGGGGACCTAATGTCGCGCATCACGGGCGATGTACAGGAGGTCGAATGGAGTATTCTGAATGTGCTGGTCACTATATTTCGCGAACCAATTATCCTGCTGGGCTCGGTGATATTTATGTTGGTCTTGAGTCCTCAACTCACGCTTTTTGTTTTTGTACTAATTATTTTCACAGGCGTCGTTATTGGTGGTGTGGGACGCTCTCTGCGCAAACCTTCCGCGGGCATTCAGCAACTACTAGGCAAACTGGTCTCCATCATAGAAGAAGTACTTTCCGGTTTGCGCATTATCAAAGGCTTTAATGCGGAAGGCTATCAAAGGGCAAAATTTGAAAAGGAAAACGACGATTATCGCTGGTCGCTAACCAAATTACTGTGGAGGAAGGACCTGGCCTCTCCCCTTTCCGAATTTCTGGGGATTACTACCGTGGCGCTTTTACTCTGGTACGGATCACGGCAAGTATTTTCAGGCGAACTGAGTGCGGGTTCATTCATGACCTTTATCTTTGCCTTTTACTACGTTATTGATCCGGCCAAGTCTTTCTCAAAAGCCTTTTATAATATCCAGAAGGGGATCGCGGCCTTAGACCGGGTAGAGCAGGTGTTGGATTCGCAAAATAGTATTGTCGACCCGGTACAGGCAAAAACTTTATCGGGCTTTCGCCAAAAAATAGAGTATGATCAGGTTGGTTTTGCCTACCGCGACACTGAAGGTCCGGTTTTGCAGAATATTAACCTGAGTATTGAAAAGGGGAAAATCATTGCGCTGGTGGGGGCTTCCGGTGCTGGTAAATCGACCCTGGTCGATTTATTACCGCGGTTTTACGACGTCACGACGGGAAGTATTCGCATCGATGGTACGGATATTAGGGATCTTAAGTTAAAAGACCTGCGGGGTTTAATGGGTATCGTCTCTCAGGAAGCCATTCTCTTTAATGATACCATTTACAACAATATTGTTTTTGGCCTGGAGCAGATCAGTCCGGCTCAGGTAGAGGCCGCCGCGAAGATTGCCAATGCCCACGACTTCATCATGGCTACCGATCAGGGCTATCAGACTGTAATTGGGGACCGGGGCAGCAAATTAAGTGGTGGACAACGTCAGCGACTTACGATTGCCCGGGCGGTGCTGAAAAACCCGCCTATACTGATTTTGGATGAGGCCACCTCGGCGCTCGACTCCGAATCTGAAAAATGGGTACAGGAGGCCCTGATCAAACTGATGCAAAAACGTACCTCCATTGTTATCGCCCATCGCCTCTCGACTATTCAGCACGCGGATGAAATCATCGTCATGGATGAGGGGCGAATCATCGAAAGGGGGACACATAAAGACCTCTTGCAATTAAATGGCGCCTATAGCAAACTTGTGGCTTTACAAAATGTATAATTATCGGTATTTGTTTTTTGCCGAAAGGCAGAATAAAAGACCAGCAGATCGGTTATATTTCATAATTGCCGATTATTGACTTATTTTTAGCGTAAAATCGTGCTACATGCGATATCCCTGGATACTTCTTTTCTTGTGTTGCACTACTACTGTCTTTGCTCAGGTAAAGGTGACTAATCTACCCCTGCCGCAGGCCGGGGATGCTTTCCTGTATTATCTTGATAAGCTACCTTCTAATATTGAAGCTGGAAAAGCCGGAGCTGGACAGCGCTGGAACTTCATGACCTTACAAGCCCCCTTCGTTCGTAGCAGTAGCTACCAAACGGCTAGTCAGGGAATCGCCACTAATCGTTTCCCAGGGGCGGAGCTGAGCTATCAGGTGGACGAAAACACCGAAGCCTATTACCAAAAGGGCTCCGATGGGCTGTATCTGCTTGGTTATTATGGCCTGGATCCTTTCGGCCTGGGGATTAAAGGGCTCCATAAGTACGATACGCCCTTGCTTACGCAAAAAAAAGAGCTCCAATACGGAGAGGGTGGAACTTACGAGACCAGTATGACGACTACGACTACGCTGCCCAATTTACCCAAAGCCCTACGAGATATACTACCCATCACTCCGGACAGTCTACGCTTACGCCTGGTAAGTCGTCGGCTGGACGAAGTAGATGCCTGGGGTACCCTGCTTATGCCCGGCGGTTTTTTCGACGTTTTGCGCGAAAAGCGCAGCGAAGCGCGTAGCCTCAGAATTGAAACTAAAGTGGGGTCCTTACCCTGGCAAGATATTACTTCCAGTTTGCCACCCAATGATGTTTTTGGTAATCATGTTTTCCTGACCTTCCTGTTTTATGGAGAAAATAGCCTTCAACCACTGATAAAAATCATCATGAAGGCAGATGAGCAAGAGGTGGATAAGGTGATCTATCAGGCTATCGAACCCGAAGGGCCAGTACAAAATGTCATGGCGATCCGGCCCGGCGTTTATGCTTACCCCAATCCCGCCATCGTCAATGTACGCTTTGAATTTACTAACCTTCCAGCCGATGAATATCAGCTCTCCATACTGAATGTGCTGGGGGTAGAGGTTTGGAGTAAAGACTATTTTATACAAAACGACTGGGCGGAGAAAGTCAATATTTCCTTTTTGAAAAAAGGTACCTATCTGTACAAATTAAAAAGCAGAGAAGGGAAGATCATCACCACCAAGCGCCTGGTCGTTATCCGGCCTTAAATCAAAACATCATCTTCAGGGGTGACAAATATCAGTCGTTCGGATTTCCACATTTCGTAACTTAGGAGTGAAGTCCTTAGATCGCTTTACATCATTTGGTGAAGCCACTTGCTTAGTTGCTTTACCCAAAAGCCAGTGCATTATGAAAAACATATTAGTTCCTACCGATTTTTCTGCCTGTGCCGCCCATGCCGTTGATGCGGCCTATCAATTAGCACATAAATTTGGGAGTACGGTTCATCTCCTACATATCATCACGGATGCCAAGGTCAAAGATGATGAGGAAGAATGGAACAAGGCCATTGAAAATGCCAATGTACTTTTGGGTAAAATTAGTAATGAGCATAAAGAGGTAGAAACAGTACCCCTCACGGCTACCGGTAAGCTGGTAAAAATACTGGAGCAATACGTCTCTGCCCACGGTGTCGATCTGGTGGTAATGGGCTCTCACGGGGCCAGTGGTAAGCAAGAATACTTTATTGGCTCTAATACTCAAAAGGCAGTGCGAAGTATATTTGCCAACGTTCTGGTGATTAAAGATAAGGTAGAGGATATCAATTTTGACAAGGTTGTCTTTGCCTCTAATTTTAATCAAAGCGAGCGGGACGCCTTTCTGAAATTTAAAGATTTTGTGAAGCATTTCATTCCGGAAATTCATCTGGTCATGGTGCACACTTCTTCGCTCTTTGATCCGCCTTACATAGTCAGTCAGGAGGCGATGAAAGACTTCCAGGGCTTATGTGAGCCTTTTGATAGCCATATTCATATTTACCGGGATTTTACTATCGAGAAAGGAATTCGGACTTTCGCCGAGGATATCGGTGCCAAAATGATCGCTGTATCTAATCATTATCGACATCCCCTGAAAAGAATGATCATTGGTAGTAACGTCGAGGCCCTGATCAACCACGCACATCTACCAGTACTGAGTATTGATTATTTGGAAAGAAAATAAAAGATAAAAACCAGAACTATGAAAAAGATACTGTTTCCAACGGATTGTTCCACGCTTTCACACAATGCCTTTGTCTACGCCGTAGAGTTGGCCAAAACGCTAAATGTTAAAATTGATGTGATGTCTATTTTTCATCTGCCAATGGCCGATGCCAGTGCGATGCCGCCCGAGTACATCGAGCAAATGATTGACGAACGCCGGGTTGCTACTATGAAGAATGTTGTACAGTTCGTAGATGGCTACCAGGAGTACATTGATGAAATTCGAGCCGATTACGGTGTTTTTGTGGCTACGGAAATTTACGAGGCAGCCGGTGATGCCGATTACGACTTTATTGTCATGGGTACGAAGGGTAGTCATAATGCTTTCGAAAAATTGATGGGAAGTGTGACCACGCAGGTGATGATGCATGCCCCCTGTCCCGTTCTGGCCATACCAGAATGTGCGGAATACAAGTCTATTGAAAAGGCCGCCTACGCTACGGATTTTCATCTTAAAGACCCCGAAATGGTGCTGGAGTTACTCAGTATCTGCAACGCACTGGGGGCCACGGTCAACTACGTTCACGTGGATAAGAAACCGGATGAACCTTCCTCAAAAGTCAAAACAATTGCCGGCTTTGCTACGGTAGACCACGTGAAAAATGACAGTGTGGAAGAAGGCCTAAATGATTACATCGAAAAGAATGACATTGATCTACTGGCCTTATTCATGCCCCGCAGGGGATTGTGGGAGCGACTCTTCCACAGTAGCTTCACCAAAAAAATCGCCCTGCATACGCATCTGCCTATTCTCGTATTCCGGGAGCAAAAAGGAATGGCTGAGGCGCTGCAGTAAAAAATACGGGTCGAAGCTCCTGCTCCGACCCAATTTCTTTTATTCCATTAATATCAACTGCTGTCGATCCTCAAAACCGTGATCCGTTTTGATCTGGTAATAATATACACCCGATTCGCCCAGCCTCGATCCGCTAAGCGGTAATTGATGATAGCCTGGTTGGTATTCCTCTTTTATGATGGTAACTACCCGGCCCATCGCATCCTGTATCTGTATTTCTACCGATCCTGCTTGCTCCAGGTAAAAACGAATCGTTGTTTTTTCCCGAAAGGGGTTGGGGAAATTAGGCAATAATTTACTCTCGTCGTAGCTCACTTCCGCTTGTTTTAATTCCAGCGCCAGCGCCAGGGTATTGTATTCGAAGTCGTAAGCCTCCGATTCTGTAATCGAAGAGTTGATCGTTAAATGCTCGCTAAGCCTGACATCTGCATTTGCCTGGATACGCAGGTTGAACAGGTGTTGTTTGCCACCCGGATCGTCTACATTAACGAAGGCACTGGTAAGTTTGCCGGCATCTTTGAACAAGCCAAAGTTCTCTTCCCGGGTCAGTACCGGATCTACGGAGATCAGCTCACCAAAGGCCGGTGGAAGCTCCATGGTAAATTGATAACCGGCAATATCATCCATATTGGCGTAAAAGGGAAGGTCATAGAATTCCCCTTCAATTAGCTGAACATCGTCTACTTCCAGCAACATAGTACCCTCGGTCGAACGGGGATCGGGATCGTAGAGCGAGTTGGGCTGGGCCGAGTAGTTGACGTCGCCAATTTTGATAGCGACAAAATCCACTTCCGCTACGCCCCGCAAATTATTTAAATTGCTAATCTCCGGGAAAGGCGCCGACCAGGGGTCCTGAGGATCCGGGAATTCGTAGTCTTCCCGCACAAAGCGCCAACTGGTATTACTGGGAAAGTCTACCTCCAGGTTCAATATGAGCTTTCGCAACTGAATGAGATCGAGGGTCGTAATCCCACCAGATCGGTTGACATCAGCCGCAATCATCTGGTAGGGCGATGGGAAGCGCTTCAAGCCTAAAATATGCTGGCTCATCAAGACCAGATCAAAGGTAGAAATACCGTTCAGGTGGTCTTTGTCCAGTTTGGGTACGACGGTATAATCATAACCCTCTACTAAATATTCGAATTGGAAAGTTCCCGCCGTATTACTGTTCAGAATCTGATTTTTACCGCCCGATAGCTCAATTTCCACGCCCTCTACTTTTACCGCTTCGGCCGTCATAATCTGTCCGGCGACTATACCGGCACCGCTCTCGCCGCTACAAAAGCCATTGTTATCCTGCACTTCCAGAAAAGTGGTGCAGAAATCATGATTATTGGCATCATCCCAGGCGTGCATTTCTACCACGATCAACTGCCCCAGATCGGCACAGGTGACCAACAGTCCGGTAGAATCCCGAAAGGCAGATTCTCCTACCCGGTTGATGGAGTAGTCCGTGACCAAAGGCTGCTGTACACCGCTGTGTACCGGTGCCAGATCGGGTCCCTGACCGGTACAATCTCCGATGGGAGAGGCGACAAAATCATTGGCCCAGACCTCCGCTGCCGCACCGCCACCCACAATAGGCATCAGTTCTACGACTAAGCCCGACAGACAGACGGGGGAGGGGGCTACCGCGTCTTTTACCACCACCACCTGCTCGGTGGTGGCCCGATTGCCACAAAGATCATAGGCATGCGCTATAATTCGGTGGGTACCGATGGGCAATTGATCCTGGTAAAGCGAATCCCGCAGCTGGTCGGAGCGATCTTCCGCCGAGGCATCGTTACCCGTATTATTGACATCGATAAAAATTTTGTATTCCAGATTCGTCGTGCAATTATCTGCCGCGTCGATGAGGAAGCTAATATCCGTTGTGCAATTCAGAGGGTCCGCCGCCATCAAGGTATCCAATTCGGGGAGGCTAATACTTGGTGCTACGCCGTCGTTTACTTTTATATGTTGAGTATATTGCCAGAAACCATTGGAGCCGTAGCGATAATCGTCGTCATCATTTTGACCAGTATCGTTAGGGTCATTATCCCAGACACCAATGGTGCCGCATTCTGATCCCCGCGTTCCGTAGAAAGGAGAATCCGAGTCACTACTTCCGCTGATTACTTTCCACCAGTACCCTTCTATGATATCGGTCTCCGACTGATCGGGTATATTATCATAAGGATTTGTATTCCGGTCGTAGTAGACCGTATCGCGCTCATTATCGCTAAAGTCTCTTCTCACCAGTACACAAATGCCTTCATCTCCGGGCATATTATCTCCGTCGGGTTCGAGTGGATTGACGTTATAGTCTCTATTTCCGCCGTTGGTATCGCAGCCATTCCAGCTATCCCAGTCGCGGCTGACAATGACCGGCGGCGAGCTACCGTCGTATTCACACCAGTTCATCACCTGGTAGGTACGGAATATCTTATAACAGGCATCTGAGTTGGGGCTTACTTCAAAGCGCTCTTCGGTATAATTGACCGCAAAGAGGTCACAGGCTAGCGATTCGACCTCGACACCGGGGATACTGATATCATCATCCGTACAATGGTAATCGACATCGGCGGGAAAACAAATATTGTAATTAAATACCTCCTGGACGCGAATCTCCTGAACCAAGGTGGCTACTTTCACGCCTTTCCGTTCGGTTTGTTTTTCTACCTCGATGATTCGGTCAATGCGGCCGGATCCACAAAGGTCGCGATAGTCTTCTAAGCGTTCCGTTATCTTTATGCTTCCGCAAAAAATGCCATAGGGCTCGGTTTGCCCAAAGGTGTCGCGCAGGGCTTCCAGTAGTCTCCCCTCAATCGGGCCTTCGCTTAGCTCTTCTAAGAGTGGATTGGTACACGCAATGTAGGCGGTTGGTAGAGAAGTCAACAAGGGCACCGAGCTATCTTCGATAATAGTGGTCTGCCAGCAATAATTAAGATTGGCCTGCGGTAAGCCCGTCAGGGGGTGTCGCGCCTGATCCCAGCCTCCGAGCTCAATGGTGATTTCCCGATCGACGTCGCAACAGGAAAATTCGACAAAATCTCGCCAGGGGGTATACCAGACCCCATCCTTAAAGGTCCATCTATACTCCGTCTCCGGATCGAAAGTGCCATTACCGTTTTCGTCGTACCAGTCAGTTTCATCCAGCTGACCATCGCCGTTGCCGTCGTAGCCAATGCTGATGAAAAAATCGGCACAGGCGGCCAGGTCACGCACACTACGCCGAATCTTTAACTGCCCCAGCGCACAATTATCAAAACTACCGTTATCTACATCTACGGCATCTACCCGGGCGTAAGCCACCTGGTCAAAGATGCCGCCACTAGCGGTGGTCAGGGAGACGTTTAGCACGTCCGTACACTTCATCACGGGGGCAATCTTGTCTTCTACCAGAAAGTAAACTAGCCCGGTACTGTTATTTTTACAGCCGTCGTACAGGTTCATTTCCAGGGCGTAGACGCCGGGGGGTAAACCCGCTGCCACCCCTGAAGATTGCACATAATTGGTTTCTACCCAACTGGTATCGTTGATCGGAAAGCCAAACAGGGTCTCCCGCTCAAAGGCGTAGATGGTAGTAGAAAGGGTGCCGATATTACATTCTTCCACGCCAAAGCCCATGGTGGCCCTCAGTGTCTGTAGCTGTAAGGATATGGCCGCACTGCAATCTATGGGGCCGGTAGCGAAACTGGGCATTTTGCCCGCCTGTAAAACCCGAAGCAGAGAATCCCGGTCTACCTCTTCCTGTAAGTCACTTAATACCTCGTCGGCGGTTATGTTTTGGGCGTTTCCCGTGAAAACGGGACCTTCAAAATCGCCTACTTTCGTAAAAAAGGTATCCACGTAGACGGCACCACCTGCACACCAGTCAAAGACCCGTACGTAGCGCTCTTCCTTGTAGCTTCCGTCGGTACAGGCAGCAAAACGACGCGACTCAATGGTGGCGGCGTAATTACAATCAATTTCATTGAGGTATATTCGATCCCCGTAGGAATCAATCCAGTAGGGATAGCGCGTAATTACTACTTGCTGCTCGGGCGTACAGGTCTGGTAGGTGGTGTCGGTGACTTTCCGTAAAGTGTCCAGAGAGGGGCGGACAAAACGAATTCGCTGTTGTGCCTGGCTACGGGAGCCATTACAATCGATAGCCGTCCAGGTGCGGATCAGCTCGGCGGTAAGGCCCGTACGTAGTGTCTCAGAACAATCTGCGTACAACAGCTGATCGCTAAAAGTACGGCTGACTTCACAGCCACAATCGTGACAATTATCCCGGAATAGGACCTCTCCCACGTAGTATTTGTTATCCGCTTTTGTGGAAGCAGACTTGTTTAACACTTTATCGATTAAATGACACTCCAGGGTGTCGTGGATCGCAATGGTGTCAAAGGCTATGGGACCGCGTTTGTCTTCGGCAGTGACGCGTCCCCAACAGATCTGATCCTCTCCACGGAAAACGCCGTAGTTAAAAACACCGGGACAGTCAATGATTCCCCGATTCCCCGGTTGCCCATCGTCGACAATCACGTAGGCGTTATCGCCACAATCGCCCGCCTGTACATTGGTGACATCGAGTGCGAATTCACAATTGTCGTCCAGAGAGACAATAACATTGTCCAGGCAGCCACAGTCGGTACCCTGGGCAAAAGCCCAGCTGGCGAGCCATAATAGCGCAAAGCTTAAACACCCGCGGATTGTATTCATTTTCTTCAGAGATTTCCACATAGCCAATTTGCTTTTATTTTCTACAGTAGTCATAAAGCAAGGATCGTGCCGAAATGGGTCCGTCGACCAAAAACGGGCCTTTGTAGTCCAATGGCTGCACCCCAAAAGTATTTTTTCATTATCTTCTCCCGCAAAACGGATAACATGATAAAACAAACTTTTTTGAGTCTATTAGCCATCCTTTGTTTCGGTGCCCCCCTGGTTGCCCAAAGTAGCATCGCGGAGAAAACCGAGGGTATGGAAAAAATGGAGGGTTACTTTGATATGTATTACGATGCCGATGAGGATAAGGTCTGGCTGGAAATTGATCGCTTTGATCAGGAGTTCCTTTACGTCAGCGGCTTGCCCGCGGGGGTGGGATCCAACGATATTGGCCTGGATCGCAACCAGCTGGGAGATACTAAAGTCGTTAAATTTATTCAGTCGGGACCCAAGGTACTGCTGGTACAACCTAATTATGATTTCCGCGCCATCAGTGATAATCAGGACGAGGTGAAGTCGGTAGAAGAGGCTTTCGCCAAATCTATTATCTGGGGCTTTAAAGCTACAGCTGATGAAGAGGGCACCGTGCTGATCGATCTGACCGATTTTCTACTGCGCGATGCCCACGGCGTCGCCAGCCGGATGAAGCGCGGTAACCAGGGCAACTACAAAGTCGATAAGAGCCGATCGACCATCTACCTGCCCCGTACCAAAAATTTCCCAATGAACACCGAAATGGAAGCGCGCATCACCTTCACCGGCGACGCTTCTGGTCGTTGGGTGCGCTCCGTGACTCCCTCGGCCGATGCGGTGACGGTGCGTATGCATCATTCCTTTGTAGAATTGCCCGACGATAATTACGAGACGCGCACCTTTGATCCGCGCTCGGGTTATTATGCGATCTCCTACCAGGATTACGCCACCCCGATCGATCAATCGCTGGTCAAGCGCTTCATTCGTCGCCACCGCCTGGAGAAAAAGAACCCCAATGCCCGCCTCAGTGAGGCGGTAGAACCCATCGTCTATTATCTGGATCGCGGTGCTCCGGAGCCCATTCGCTCCGCTCTGATCGAGGGAGCCAGCTGGTGGAATCAGGCCTTCGAAGCGGCCGGCTACAAAGATGCTTTTCAGGTGAAGGTTTTACCGGAAGGTGTCGACCCTATGGACCTGCGCTATAATGTCATCAACTGGGTACACCGCTCGACTCGGGGTTGGTCTTACGGTAGCTCCGTGGTAGATCCACGCACCGGCGAGATTATTAAGGGACACGTCGCACTGGGATCCCTGCGCGTACGTCAGGATTTCCTGATCGCTCAGGGGCTGGTCGAAGCCTACGAAAACGGAGAAGAAGCCGATCCACGCCTACTCGAAATGGCACTGGCGCGGCTACGTCAATTATCCGCACACGAAGTGGGGCACACCCTGGGACTGGTCCACAATTTTGCGGCCAGCACCAACGACCGTTCTTCGGTGATGGATTATCCTCATCCTTATCTGCAGCTGGATGAGAATGGTGATCTGGACTTCTCGGAAGCCTATGATGTAGGTATCGGCGACTGGGACAAGCGCACCATTCTGTATGGCTACCAGGACTTCCCCGCCAATGCAGACGAAGAAGAAGAACTAAAAGAAATACTAAGCGAAAACCAGGAAATGGGTTTCCGTTATATGGCCGACAGCGATTCGCGTCCCATTTTTGGGGCACACCCCTACGGCCACCTTTGGGATAATGGCGCTACCCCCATGGAGGAGATGAAACGTCTCTCGGAGGTACGCGCTACGGCCCTGGCCAATTTCGGAGAAAAGAACATTCCGGTAGGTACGCCCATGCACGAATTGGAGCGCGTACTGGTACCCCTGTACCTGGCGCATCGCTACCAGATCGAGGCGATTTCCAAAGTCATCGGTGGCGTGGAATACACCTACGCCGCTCGGGGAGATGGCAATGCCACACCCAACAAAATGGTAGTGGCAGATATGCAACGCGAAGCCCTGGATGCACTTCTGAGTACGCTGGAACCCGAATTCCTGGCACTACCGGAGTCCCTGATCGAAAAGATACCCCCGCCACCAGTGGGTTACGGACGTGGACGCGAGCACTTCAATATCCACACCGGCCTGACCTTTGATCCGATCGGTGCGGCCGAGAGTTCCGCCAATACTTCGATTACCTTTTTGCTGAACCCGCAGCGGCTGACGCGCATTATTGAACAACACGCCCGCGATCAGGGCCACATGGATATCTTTGAGCTCTTCGAGGGACTCGCGAATGCCGTGGGTGCACAGCCCGGGCAGACCCCGATGGAAAAGGAGATTGGCCGCATGACCGAAAAACTGGCCGTTCAGCATATCCTGAACCTGGCCGGCGATGATGGCATCATGCAGCAGGTGTCCGCAGCGGCCATGTACCAGGCCAAAATGCTGGGGGAGCGTTATAATACCACACAAAGTGATCCTGCGCAGGCGGCACATTACCTGTACCTGGGCAATATGATCCGTAATTTCTTCGAAGACCCTTCTGGCTTCGAGACGCCCGATATTCCGGCTATGCCCGACGGCTCACCCATCGGCTGCGGCGGTCACTTTTAGCAAAAACCTGATAAGTCTGTAAAGACTTCGCAGGTCTAGATCGCCTAATGAAAATAACTTCACCAGGAGCGGTGTCCATTCACTACGGGCATCGCTCCTATTTAGTTGGAGCAATAATTTGTGGAAATCCTTCCAAATCTGAGTGAATCTGTGGATCCGCCTCCGCCTTCACAACTTCAATCCAAATAAATCATTTTGAACCATAAGTTTAACACCTTGGGTAAAAATTAGTATTTTTCTGAATTAAACAATTGTAGTAGCGTATTCCATGGGCAAAAGCCTCCAGGCATATTATCGAGAAGCATTCGAACAACTAGCTGACTTGGAGCAGCAAAGCCGGGCCCGTATTACCACCCATTTCAAAAAAGTACTGGATACGCTGATCGATTTCGACGAGGCCCTCACCGAGGAGCTCAACCTCATCCTGATTAAAAATAAGTGGCAAAAAAGTGACCGCGCGCATACTGATGGTATGGTTACCACCGAAGCGCACAGTGCGGTGATCAACCAGTCGGTAAAGGCCATACTGAAAAAATTAGCCTGGATCAAAGAACAGATTCGCGATAAAGACCTCGATCTGTCGCTTAAGGATTGCGAGCCGACGAATCCTATTCGTCAATATCTGGAGCATACCAGTCCCTACGCTCGTATTCAGTGGATCAAAAAAATATTACAGCTATCGCGTTGTGTAGGTCAACTGCGTAATGCCCAAGGCGAAGTGATCGGCAGCGGGCTACTGATTGCAGGGAATACTTTCCTGACCACCTTCCGGGTATTACCGAATGCCGAAGAACTGGAAAGCCTTCAACTGCGAATCGATTTCCTGCAGGCCGACGAAGCGGCTCCCGTCTACCGCCTGTCTCCGACATCCTGGAAAGGCGATGCGGAATTAAACATCGCCAGTGTAAAGGTCGTGGAGGAACTGTCGACCTGGAATATGCTACCCGCCAGCCCGGCAACGGTAAAGAGCAATCAGCTGCTGTTGGCACTGGGAGCCGGCAGTGAAGAGACGCTTACCAGCCTTTTGGCGCAAAGCCGTTTACTACAGTACCAAAGTATACACCTACAGGGTGAGGAAGTCGATGCCGAGTTACTGCCGGGCACTCCAGTCTTCGATGAGCAGGGCAACTGGCTGGGGATTCATTACGGAGGGCCCCTTTTTCAGGCTACCACGGCCTCGGCGATCAATGATTTTCTGCAGGGGACTAATGCGGAGGAGGAGCCCGCTTTCGCGAAAAAAACAGAAGCGGAGACCACTGCCGAGCGGGCTAGTGATTTCAATAAGCACCATCAGTATACCTGCGATCGGGTGGAGCACTACGATCGCTTTACGGGCTACGTGGATATTGAGAATGGCTTGCGCCAAAAAGATTTGCACTTTTTCTACCTGCACGGCGGAGAGCTGCAGTCGCACATCGGCTTGTTTAAGCGCTTTGTCGCCAAGCTGGAGGGGCGGGATCAGGACCACATCAGTCTCCCCAAATCTCTGAAGCAGGTAAAAGACCAGATCGTAATTTTTCCGCGCTCTTCCCGCCTGGAAAACCTAAAGCTGGAACTACCCGTCCGGGTGCTGAAGAGTTTCGGGCTGGACGAGCACCAGATCGAAAAGATCTCCGAAAAGCACCTGGCCGATATTCTGGATTACCCCAACTCGACGGTCTACCAGTGGGGAGCCGGGGAGAAGATCTGTCTGCTGATCGAAGTATCCGAAGCCGTCTGGGATAAAGAGTTGACGCCCGAAGTAGCCACCTGGTTCATTGAGGAATTCTGCCAGCCGGGCATCCTCAAAGACAGCCCCGAATTCTTCATCTTCTTCGCCATCAACTACGACGACGAAGAGCCCGACGAGATCAAAACTGAAGTACTGGAGGCGCTCAAGCAGGGCAAGTACCTGGAGCACCTGTTTCCCGAGTTAGATATGGTAGAAGGCCGTGACATCAAAGCCTGGTTCGCCGAGTATTCGGTGTACTGGGACCACGACCGCCGGGCCATCCGCCAAACCCAAAAACGCCACTTCCCCGACCTGAAAGAACTCCAATACATGATAGACGTAGAGGATATCTTAGCCGACATCATCGAAGAAATCAATAATATGTGAGATAGCCCTAAAAGGGCGCAACACCATAACACATGGCCATAAAAATCAAGCACACCATCAACATCCGGCCCAAGCCGACGCAGTACATCATGGACGCGCCCCTGCAACGGGCCGTCGAGACCGCCCTGCTCTTCAATCAGCCCCTGCTGCTGACTGGAGAGCCCGGTACCGGCAAAACGCAGCTGGCCTACAAGGTCGCCGACGAACTGTCAAAGCAAAAGGAAGGCCCCGACTTCGCCACGGTGCCCCTGCGCTTCAATACCAAAACCACGACCACGGCACGGGACCTCTTCTACACCTACGATGCGGTGGGCCACTTCCAGGCCGCCAATATCAAACAGGGAGAAGGAGCTAAGAAAACTACTCGCGACTTTATCGAGCTGCAGGCCCTGGGCAAAGCCATCGCCCTGGCCAACCCTCAGACCGGACACGCCGATAAGTTTCGACTGGAGAGTGAGGTGCAAGGCCCCAGCAGCTCCGTCGTACTGATCGACGAAATTGACAAAGCACCCCGCGATTTCACCAATGACCTGCTCAATGAGCTGGAGCGCTATGAGTTCTTCATCAAGGAGCAGGATAATTATAAGGTAGAGCTGGGTAAAGACAGCCCCCACCGCATCCTGATCATCATGACCTCCAACTCGGAAAAAAACCTGCCGGATGCCTTCCTGCGTCGCTGTGTCTTCTACCATATCCCCTTCCCGGAAGGCGATAAGATGCGCGACATCATCGAAGCCCAACTGGAAAACGCCGTGACCGATCAGGTACGCGCTAACCTCGACGAGATCGAGCAGGTCTTCAAAGAAATCCGCAAGCAGGTGGTACGTAAGAAACCCGCCACCGCTGAGCTGGTCAGCTTCGTACGGGCCCTGGAGATGGAAGGCCTCCTCCAACAGCCCAAGCCAGACGTAAAAAGCTGGTACAAAGAGAACCTGGCCCTCCTGATCAAAACCAAGGAAGACATTAATGCCATCAAACGATTTTTAGATGGATAAGCCCTGAAGGGGCTTAATAACAAAACAGCCTAACGACATATATGACAAAGCTCCCACTCCATCGCCTCATGGCCCAACTACAGGCCGCCGGCTTCGATATCACCGCCCACGAGTGGTATCGACTGGAGCTCGCTCTGTCCCAAAACCAACAACTCCTCCAAAGCCCGGAGGGCCTGGAAGAACTCGGCCTCATCCTGGGGCCCCTGCTCTGCAAAAACGATAAACAACAGGAAGTCTTCCGGCAGGTCTACCAAAAATACCTGACCGAACTACCCAAAGGCGGACGCACCGTAGTCGAAGCAGTGCAAGCCCCAAAAAGTGCCCGCTGGTGGCTACCGGCCCTGTTGGCCCTGGGCCTGTTGTTGATTAGTTACCCACTCCTGGATTGGTACAACGAAAACTACGGAGCAGCCCGCAACTTCGAGCGCTTTGATTACGAATATGATTTGGGGGAGGATCGCTTCGAAGTGGGAGATACCATCCGATTGATCAACCTTACCGCTCCTGAGGATACGGCAGGTTTGGCATTCTGGTGGTACATCAAAGACGAGAACGGAACGGCCCTGCAGGAACACGTCGGCTACGATAACCCGGCCTGGGTCTTCGCCGATCCGACGGGAATAGAACACCGCATCCAGCTGATTGTCCGTCGTAGCGACGACCCCACCAGCCAGGTATTCGCCGGGCGGGAAGAAAGCTTTCGGGTCTACTGCGCGGGAGCACCAGAGATAACGGGCCTGATCGAAGTAGAAGGCGAGCGCCTGGTGGGTCAGCCCCTGCGGTTCTCCGTCGAGGCGAGCGGCACTAATCTGGAATACCGCTGGGCCATCGATACGGCCGAAATCTTCGCACCACAACCGACCTATTCCTTTGAGCAGCCGGGACAATACCGGATCAGCGTCGAAGTCCGGGATACCTCGGGTAAAGCGGGCTACTGCCTCGATCAGACGAACTACCAACTGGAGATCGAGGATGATCAGCCGGAGCCCGTACTGGTCGCTATGCCGGCGCTGACGCTAAAAAAGGACCGGGAGGCTATTGAATATTCCTTCCCCGTCTGGCTGCTACTACTATTCGGATTATTGACGGCCCTGGCCGCCGCCCTCTGGACAATTTGGTACTACCGCCGCAAAAACTACCAACAAAAGAAAAAAGAAGAACGCGCCGCTAAACTGGCCGCCATCCAGGTAAACGATAAAGCGCCTTACGAAATACCCTTCGAGAACCGACAGTCGGAGATCAACAAGTCGGCTCTACAATTCAACATGGCGAATGTCTTGCGCCGCCGCCAGGAGGGAACCCGGCAGATGCTCGACGTACCGCAGACCATCCGCCAGACCGTAGAGGGCGGTGGTTATCTCGATCTGCAATTCCGCTACAATACCCGTCCTACCGACTACCTGTTCTTGATTGATCGGGCTTCTGCCGAAAGCCATCAGGCCAGGCTATTCGTCTACCTGACGGAGACCCTGCGCGACCAGGATGTCCACGTAGACTACTGGACTTATCGCGGCGACTTTGACCGCTTCTGGAATCCCAGCCACGAGGGTGCGCTGACACTTGGGCAGCTCTACAAGGCCTATTCCGATCGCAAACTGATCGTCTTTGGCAATGCGGAAGAATTACTCGACCGCCACCAGGCTAAAGACACCCTCGATACCTTCCAGCGCTGGAAGTATCGCCTGCTGGTGACGCCGCGCGCCCTGGCTTCCTGGAGCTCTAAGGAGAAGCGACTGTACCAAACCTTCCCCATCTTTCCGGCCAATCTGCAAAGCCTAATGGAAGCCGTCCGTCTGATCGAGCGCGAATGGGAACCAGAGGACTTACCTGCTTATTTCCAGGATTGGAAAACCCAACTGGAGCGTAAAATACCCGAAGATCCCGACAGCGAACAGCGCTGGCGGAAATGGCCGCAGTATAAGGCTTATCTCCGCCAACACCCCGAACTGCTACCCTGGCTCAAGGCCCTGGTCGTACACCCCGATCTACGCTGGGACCTGACCATCGCCGTTGGAAAGGCCCTGGATGCGCCCGTAACCTTTGATAATCTGCTGATCCTCGCGCGCATCCCTGACTTTGATAAGGGGGCTTTCCCCGTTCGGGTCTGGCGTGACATCTGGCCCCAGCTTGATCTCGAGCAAGAGTGGACGGCCCGCCGCCGCGTCAAAGCCGAGCTGGAAGCGATTTCCGCGGAAGCGGTACAGGATAGTTACGCCGAGCAAAGCCTGCAGACTGATCTGGCCCTGCAAAACTTTGCCCTCGAGCCTTATCATCTCGACCATCAGGAAGCCATCCGCCTGCGACTGGAGACTGGCCAGATCGATAAGCTCCGACTGGAAGAACTGGACCAGATCGTCGAGCGGCAGACCAATACCGAAGTACCCGGGGACGCCCAACGCGGTGACCGCACGGAAGCCTTTTTGCGGAAGCAGGAAACGAAAGAAAAGGCACCCGTTCGTACTCCTGTCTTTTGGTGGGCCACTGCCCTGAGTCTCCTCAGTCTACTCGGCTGGGTCGGCCTGATTGGATTTGATGCGCAGGCCCTGGGCGAATATTTTACCGAGGAAAATGGGCAGCCGCCCTTCTACACCAATAGTTATCAGGCGGAATTCCGCCGGCTGAATAACCAGGCCGTCTCAAACCTCTATCCCAATGATTTAAACCCCAATAAAGCAGATATCCTGAGAGATGGCCCAGGGAGTATCGACCTACTTCAACAATCCTTGAGCCTCCGTCCCGACTACGAACTGGCCCAGGATAACCTGGAAAAGCTCTATTACCTAACTGGAAAGACCTATTATCGGAACCCAAACCTGGATCAGGATACTTCGGTGGAGCAAGCCGCCTACGATAATTTCCAACTCGCGCTCACCGCCCCAGAAGTACGTCCGACCCGCGATAGCACCGACTTTTTTGCCTTCCACGGTCTGGCCAGTATCCAGCATACCCTGCTGCGGCCGGATAGTGCCTGTACTTATGTGGATAGTTTACGTACGTACTTTCCCGAGCTTATGCTAAAAAAAGCCGGCATGCTGTCTTACCTGGATAATTGCAATTCCGAGGAGCCCGTAGAGACGGAGGTTGAAACACCAATAGAACAACAGGAAGAGGATGTCGTACAGGTGATCAACCCATTTAAATTATTCGTCTACCCTGAATCTGGTTTTTCATCCGATAACAATCAATTTGGCGTCAGCCTGCTGCGCAGCCTTCTGGTCGTTAATGAGAATACTTCCCTTGCGGATTGGGCCCAGGCGATCACGGATATTGGTGGAGTAGTAGAAGGTGATGAGCGGACCCAGGAATACACAGAGGAGGAGATTAACTTTCAGTTTGTCAATCCTGCCGGGAGAAACAGTTACGCCTTATTATTTAGCGCCGATGATTATATCCAGCATCCTGAACTGCTGTATCCCAATGATAACTCAGAAGAGATGAAAGACGCTCTGCGCCGCAATCGCTTTCAGGTAGAGCAGGTCTTTAATTTTTCTGCCGATGAATTCCGACAGGCCTTGCAGCGCTACCAAAAACGCCAGTACGAGCCCACCGATCAGCTCATCATCTATTACGCTGGTTACGTCTATCGCGACGAGGACTTAAATGACTTCATCTGGCCCATCAATAAGGCCGCTATTGAACAGGAAGACATCACCCGCCGCGAAGACCAAAAAATTGGTAATAAGGAACTCAGTCAATTGGTCGGCGGCATCCCTTGTCCACGTATCATCGTTATGATTGATGCCTTTAGACTACCCGAACCTGCTGGTAATAATGAGCAAAATATCATACCCACCGACCTCCCTACCAGAAACATCGCCCAGGTCACCCTCTCTATCGGTAGCCGGGAGCGCAGTACGAGTTATGGCTTCGTCGTCGACGAGCTGGAAGGCGACCTGATCATCGCCGCGCCCTACGAGCCCCTGAGTGAGAATGACACCAAGCTCTACGGCCCCGATTACCGCGTAGCGCTCAACGGCATCTCCGGCACCTTTGGTCTCGAACTCATCGAAGCCTACGAGCAGGACCTCCTGGCCTACTTCCGCCTACCCAAGCCCCGCGGCTTTAGCTGGAATTTTGAGGACCTGCACCACGAAGATTTGAATGATAGCTCGCAAAGTGCCTATTACCTCCGGCAGCCACTCAATAGCGAGCCAGAAATTCTACTTGGCACCATGGATGTCGATCTTGAAGGTTATCTAAATATGAAGGTAGATCCTACCCTTCAGAGAACACAAATAACAGGGCCTGGTATCCAGGGGAATCTAGTCTACGCCGATCAGAAGATCGCCGGTCTGATTACTGGTTCCAACCCAAAGAGTGGTGACCTCACCGGCCTCAGCTTCGACTTCATCCAGGCCATCTGGGAGAATACCTTGCAGAAAGTGATCCTGGAGCAGGACGACACCCCCGACTACCAATTACCCCCCAACTTCCCCCTCCCCGAAATGGTCTCCATCCAGGGCGGCACCTTCACCATGGGCTGTACGGAGAGCATCCGCAAGATCGTTGGTGACGATTGTGAGGAGAATGAGACACCCCATCGGGT
>DATFKA010000064.1:0-16432 GCA_035268885.1 Saprospiraceae bacterium | reverse complement strand
ATTTGTCGGGTATTCGGAGTTAGTTTGACCTGGCTTTTGGAGTATATGATTTCGGTATACGAAGAAGTTCCTGAAGACTTAGGTATTGATATAGAAAACCTACTGGATGACGACTTGCAAGTAGCTGTAATTCAAACAGATGGAGCCTGGTCGTTTGTAGGTTCTAAAGATAATAAATGTTGGATTTGGGTAGCTTATGAAAAGACTTCTCAACAGGTAGTAGCCTTTCACATAGGTGATCGATCCAGAAAATCAGCCCAGGCATTTTACGATAAAATACCAGATACTTTGAAAGAAAAATGCCAGTTGGTTTTTACGAATGATCACAAATCTTACGATGGTGTCATCCCCATCGCGAAGCATCATGGAGGTAAAAAGTTCAATCAAAATATTGAAAGGCTCTTTTGCACTATGAGACATAGAGTAAGTAGGTTAGTCCGGGGAACTTATCTGCCCCCTTACTTATTTACTAATCTTTTAAAAGCACCTCCCCACTCCTAACATACCCAATCCGATGCGCCACGGCTACCAGCTGCTTACCCGCGGGCACTTCCACGGGCGATTGGTAAACCATCCAGGACATACTTTCCGGATCATCATTCGGTCCCCGTAGCTGATAGCCAATCGAAGCGCCTTCGGTGGCACAGGTGATCGTTGCGGTTGCGCCGTTTCGCTCAATGGCCGGTGCGGCCGTTTCGGGTTGTACCATCCCCGGCCAGATGCTTTCGATTAATTCGGGCTCGGGCCGCAGGCCGGTATCATTGATGCGGTCGGTCCACGCCTCGCAGGCCTGCCGCAGTTCGGCCAGTTTTTCCGCGTAAGCGGGATCATCGGCCAGGTTATTCAGTTCGTGGGGATCGTTCTCCAGATCAAATAACTCTTCTTTGGGTTTTTGTTCCCGAAACCACAGGGCCTGTTCGGGCGTCAGGTCTCCCATATCGCGCAGGCGCAACAGCTCCTGCATAATGGGTTGCTGTCGGCGATACAGCACGTCGAGATACATGGGCTTCTCCGGCATGTAGTAGCGCAGATATTTGTACCGTTTGTCCCGTACCGAACGGATACGGTCGGGCTTGCCATCAAAGCGATCGGCAGCACCAAAAACGTATTTGGGTTCTTCTTCCCGTACGTATTCGCCCAGGAAAGCCTTACCATCCATGTAGTCTTTTGGCGCTAAGCCAGCCAGCGACAGGACGGTCGGGGCCAGATCGATAAAACTAACCATCCGGTCATCGCGCTGACCCGCAAACTGCTGTCCGGGAAAACGGATAATCATAGGCACTTTAATGCCCGAATCGTACAGCAGGCGCTTCTGACGCGGTAGCGGACCACCGTGATCTGAATACCAAAATATGATGGTGCTATCCAGTAACCCGTCGGCCTCCAGCCGGTCTAAGACCTCACCTACCTGCGTATCCATCTCCTTGATATTCGAATACATACGGCGCACATCGCGGCGCCCCACTTCCGTATCGGGCAGATAGGGTGGTACGGGTACGTCCAGATCTTCGGCTACCCAAAGGGAGTCTTCGGCTTTCGCCCAAATACGCGATTCGTGGGTGACCCCGAAATTAAACACCGCAAAGAAGGGCTGTCCCTTTTTTCTTTTGGCCCAGAAGGCCTGATTACTGTCCTCGTCCCAGGCGGTCATCGTTTTTTTGAATTGGTAATCTTGCTTGGAATTATTCGTACAGTAATAACCCGCCGCACGCAGGTACTCCGTAAACATTTTTGCATTGGCCGGGGGTACCGCTTCGTAAGACACCACCCCCTCGGGCAGGCGCTGACTATACTGCTCTACTACCTCGGGCGGCACTTTGTCGTTGTACCAGGGGCCCGTACGCATGTGGCTGGCCCCAATGTGATTGGCGTACATCCCCGTGATGATACTGGCCCGCGCCGGTGCACAGACGGGATGGGCCGTATAAAAATTATCATAACAAACGCCTTCGGCCGCCAGGCGGCTTAGCGTAGGCGTAGTGACGGTGCTGTCGCCAAAAGACGGTAAATTAGGGCTCTGATCTTCGGCCACCAGCCAGATGATATTGGGCTGGAAATCCAGGCTGGGATTTGGAAAAGAGGTACTCTCCTCCTGATTGGCTTCGTTGTGCTCCGGAGAGCAGGATAGTACTAAACCGAGTAATAAAAAGGCTAGCCAATAGGTGCTTTGCTGTATTTTTGTATACATATTAAAGAGTAATCGTTAGTTAGATTGCAAACTTAATTAGGAATTCTACCCAAGATAGGGAAATTAGTTTTTTATCTTTAGCCTTAAGATCAAACAAAACTGCAAATGAGAAGTGCACAGTCGAATTATTTACTCTTATTTCTAATCGCCATTTTTGGCACGATGGCCTGTACGAACGAACCCAGCCAGGTGCTGGTTTTCAGCAAAACGGCCGGTTTTCGGCACGAATCCATCGAGGCGGGCATCGAAGCCATCCGTAAAATGGGGGAAGAAAAAGGATTTCAGCCCAGCTTTACCGAAGACGCCAGCCAATTCAATACCGCCAATCTAAAAAATTACGCAGCGGTTATTTTCCTAAACACCACCGGCGATGTACTGAACGCCAAGCAGCAGGATGCCTTTGAAAGATACATCCAGGCGGGCGGCGGCTACGTGGGTATCCACGCGGCGACCGACACCGAATACGACTGGCCCTGGTATGGGCAATTAGCCGGTGCTTATTTTCTCGATCACCCCTCCGATCCCAATGTGCAGACGGGGACGATGATCGTCGAAGAAAAAAACCACTGGGCGACGAAAGGGATGCCCGATCGATTCGAAAAAACGGATGAGTTCTACAGCTTCCGCAATATCTCAGATAAGATTAATGTGGTGCTAACTATTGACGAAAGTACCTATTCGGGTGGTAATAATGGTGACTACCACCCCATGAGTTGGTACCACGAATTTAACGGTGGCCGGGCATTTTACACCGCCATGGGGCATACCAACGAGACTTTTTCGGAAGAGATCTTCCTGAATCATCTCTGGGTGGGCATCCATTACGCCATGGGAGGCGACAATCCACAGGCGCTAAACTACAGTAAGGCACGCCCGGAAGAGAACCGTTTTACGAAAGTGATCCTCGCCGAAGGTCTGGACGAACCCATGGAACTTACCCTGCTCGACGAAAACCGGGTACTCTTCATCCAACGCAAAGGAGAAGTGCGACTTTACAACCTCGAAACCGAAGAATTGAAAACCATCGCCAAGATTCCGGTTAATCTGAAATACGTCAACCGGGATGGCGAAGAATCCGTCGCCGAAGATGGCCTACTAGGACTAAATAAAGATCCTAATTTTGCAGAAAACCAATGGATCTATCTGTTCTACTCCACACCGGAGGCCCCAAAAAACGTACTCTCCAGGTTTAAGATGAATGGGGATGAATTGGACCTGAACTCCGAAAAAGTGATGCTGGAGGTGGGGGTTCAACGCGAGCAGTGCTGCCACACCGGCGGCTCCATAGCCTGGGATAAGGACGGTAATCTCTACCTCTCCACCGGTGACAATACCAATCCGCACGCCTCCGATGGCTACAGTCCCAGCGACGAGCGCCCCGGCCGTGGCCCCTGGGATGCCCAAAAATCTTCCGCCAACACCAATGACCTGCGCGGTAAAATTATGCGGATCACCCCGCAGCCGGATGGTTCTTACACCATTCCCGAGGGTAATCTTTTCCCGGAAGGGACACCCAAAACTCGCCCTGAGATTTATACCATGGGGCACCGGAATCCTTTTCGTATCTCCATTGATCAACGCACCGGATACCTTTACTGGGGTGACGTCGGGCCCGACGCTTCGGAACCCAATCCCAGTCGTGGTCCGGCCGGACACGATGAAGTCGGTCAGGCCCGCGGACCCGGTAATTTTGGTTGGCCGCATTTTGTAGGAAACAATAAGGCCTACCACAAATACGACTTTGCCCAGCAGGTCTCCATGGAGGCCTGGGATCCGGCAGCTCCTAGCAATACTTCGCCGAATAATACTGGTCTGGAAGAACTACCGCCCGCCCAGGACGCCTTTATCTGGTATCCCTATGCTGTATCGGAAGAGTTCCCGCTAGTCGGCACGGGAGGGCGTAATGCCATGGCTGGTCCCGTCTACTATGCTGACGATTTTGCGGGGGCCGAGCGCCCTTTCCCCGATTACTACGATGGTAAGCTCTTTGCTTACGAATGGATGCGGGGCTGGATCATGTCCGTAACGATGGACGAAGAAGGTAACCTCCAGTCGATGGAGCGCTTCATGCCTAGTTATAAATTCAGCAACCCTATGGATATGGTCTTCGCCAAAAACGGTGACCTCTATATGCTGGAATACGGTACGGGCTGGTTTGCTCAGAACGACGATGCCCGTCTGATCCGTATCGAATACAACGCGGGTAATCGGCCACCGGAGGCACAGTTGATCGCGGACACCCGCGGCGGCGCGATCCCCTTAGCGGTTGCACTGCAGGCTGAGGCCAGCGATCCGGATGGAGATCAATTAGCCTACGAATGGTCGATTAGCTCTGATAATGGTTATCAGGAAAATGGTGAATCAGCAGATTTGGCCTTAAATCTGAAAGAAGCCGGTGTCTATCAGGTCAAGTTGACGGTAAAAGACGGCGCGGGCGGCGAATCCCAGCAATCTATGCAAATTGTAGCGGGCAATGAGATGCCGGAATTAGCCATCAAGATGTCGCCGGGTAACCGCAGTTTCTTCATGGCGAATGCTCCCTTCAACTACGCCGTTGAGGTCAGCGACCGGGAAGATGGTAACATCGGCTCGGGTATTGCTCCCGAGCGCGTCGCCGTTAATATTGATTATTTCCCAGAAGGATACGATAAAGTAGAGATTGTACAGGGGCATCGCTCCGCCGATGCGGTTGCGCTTTACGCAAAAGGCAAAGAGCTCATGGCCGATAGCGACTGTGCGGCCTGCCATAAAGAAGCTGGCGAATCCATTGGCCCAAGTTACGTCAAAGTGGCGGCCAAATACAAAGGAGAAGACAATGCAGAAGAATATTTAGCCAACAAGATTATCAAAGGGGGCGGAGGCGTCTGGGGCGAAACGGCCATGGCCGGTCACCCGCAGCTGACGACCAAACAAGCGGGCGAAATGGTCAAATATATCCTGAGCCTGGGCGACAATCCCGCCGTAGAAAGCCTGCCCATTGAGGGCAGCTACACAGCGAGTATCCCGGAGGGTGATCCCGGCGCGGGTGTCTACGTCATCCGGGCTGCTTACGAGGATAAAGGCGCAGACGGCCTGCCTTCCCTGCGAGCAGCAGAAGAACTAATCTTGCGTAATAGCAATATAAACGTTCATGATTTTGATGTCTACGAGGAGGTCAACCAGGTGTCTTTCAGTGGCAGTGATTTGGCCATCATCAATAAAGCGGGCGCCTACATGGGGCTATCCGGTATTGACCTTACCCAAATGCAGTCTCTAATGGTGCTGGCCACGGCTCCGCAGCCACAGGTCAATGCCCAGGGCGGTTACGCGGAGCTGCACCTCGACAGTCCGGATGGGCCTATCCTCGGCAGGTCCGGCGCTATTGAACCGGCCGCAGAAATGAGTTTCAACCCGGAGCGGCTGATCATGCCTATCCAATTACCCGCTGATTTTGATGGTAAGATGCACGATGTGTACCTGGTCTTCAAAAACGATGAGTCACCCGATGGCACCTTGATGATCGTGGTGGGGACGATTTTCACCCTGGATACGGGGGGTAGTCTATCCGGTCGGTAGATCACTTTCGCTAAAAAAAGAAACCTTACAAAGCGGTGTGGAGTCAATCAAAGAATGATTCCACACCGCTTTTTTTAATTCGTCTCCAGGTAAAGCAATCCGGTCTTCAACCCGGGCGCCCTTGCCTTAAACTGGACTTCGCTGGCCTGGTTTTCACTTTGCAAAATCACCTGACAGCGACCATTAAACAGACTGCGTTCCCAGATATTATTGAGGCCCTTATCGGGTTCATGAGAAGAAGGATCACCGTTACCAACACCAATGATTTGGGCGGGCCCGTCGACCTCAAAAGCAATTTTGTGCTGAGCGTTTGGCACCATACGCCCCTCAGCATCTACTACGGATACATTAATCACGGTAGCATCCTGACCGTCAGCTAGCAATATGGTTTTGGAGGGGCTCAGTTGGATAGCCACCGCAGGTCCCGTGGTACGTTGGCTTTCGCTAAAAGTCCGCCTATTTTTAAACGCTACGGCCTTCAGCTCACCAGGCTGGTAAATGACGGGCCATTTCAAATGACTATTCCGGGGCATCTCTTTTTTACCCAAACTCTTATCATTAAGAAATAGCTCTACGGCATCGGCATTACTATTTACCCAAACCTCAATCGACTCCCCTTCACGACCGGGCCAGTTCCAATGGGGCGAAACGTGTAGTACATCTTTATCGGTCCACCAACTCTGATAGTAGTAGTAAATATTTTTAGGGAAACCACACATATCCATCACACCAAAATGCGAATTCACATTGGGCCAGGAAAAGGGAGTGGGTTCGCCTCGATAATCAAAGCCAGTCCAAATAAAACCACCTAACCAATAGTCGTTTTCGGCAGCCAGGGGCCACCACACTTCGGCACGGCTGGCCCACCAGGGGGCATTGATGTCCTGATCGGGCAAGTAGCCTCGCAGGCTATCGATAGTATAGACCCCCCGGGTAGAGACCGTACTGCCCATCTCGGTGCCAATAATGGGTTGCTCGGGATGATCCCGATGATAATCCGCCACCGCAAAATGTCGGTAGTTAAAGCTGCGCACGGGAATAACCTCATTCACCCCCCGAAAGACATTCGCCAAATCGGAAGCATAAGTGCAGGTACGAGTAGGATCGAGTTGCTGCTGCCTGCGAACCAGGGTCTGGGCGATGCGCTTGCCATAGTCCGTTTGCTGAATACCGAATTCCTCGTTACCAATGCACCACATGAATACACAGGTACGGCTGCGATCCCGACGAAGGAGCCGCTCAAATTGATCCAGGTGCTCGCGGCCGGTATTCAGCAGGCGGTTTTCGTCCATCACCAGCATACCCAGACTGTCGCAAGCGTCTAGCAATTCTGGCGTTGGCGGATTATGGCTGGTGCGGTAGGTATTCACCCCCATTTCCTTAAGTAAAGCGATGCGATAATATTGCAGATAATCGGGCAGGGCACTACCTACCCCTGCGTGGTCCTGATGGCAGTTGACGCCTTGTAACTTAAGATGCTCCCCGTTGAGATAAATTCCGTCGGTTTTCACCTGAATATCCCGTAATCCATAGCGCAAAGTCTGCTGATCAATGATTCGTCCGTTTTGTTTCAGCAATACCTGAATGCGGTAGAGATAAGGATGATCCAGACCCCAGAGACGTGGATTATTTAGCTTTATTTCTTGCAAGACTTTCACTTCGGTTCCATCTGGTAAGGGAATGTCAGTGGTAGTCGCTTTGGCTAATACTTCACCTGCTCGACTGCGTAGTTGAGTCTCCAGTTCCAACTTTGCTAGCTTAGGGTCTTCGTTTTTGACGAAAGTCTCCACTGTAATCATAGCCTCTACACTAGACACCTCGGCGTGGACAAAAACACCTTCGTGCGCAATATGTATCGGCGCGTATTTATTCAGCCAAACGTGCCGGTAGATTCCCGCTCCTTCGTAGAACCAGCCTTCCTTCTGCCTTGCATCTACCCGCACTACCAAAACGTTCTCTCCACCGTAATTCGCCACGTCGGTGATATCGTAAACCTGTCCCAGGTATCCACTCTCATTGTTACCCAGATAGAAACCATTCAGCCAAAACTCGGCATCGCGAAAAACACCGTCGAATTGTACCTGTAGCCGCCTGCCCAAATCACTGGCCGGAAGTTCGAAATGCTTGCGGTACCAGCCAATACTCGTTTTCGGAAATTGCCCACCCACCGGCTTATAGCCGTGCGACATGATATCCGGATGGGCATCGTACACAAAAGGTAATTCGACCGCCCAGTCGTGGGGCAGGTCCAGTACGCGCCATAGGGTATCGACGAATGTTGGGGCAATAGGGGTATTCTGGCCATTTCCGGCTTTCGCAAAAACGGCCGGAATCCCATAATTGAAATCCTGCAGGGGATCATCCGCGTGCCCAAAATGGAAACGCCAACCTTCATCGAAGTTAAGGTGCTCACGTACGGGGCTATCCTGAGTAGCTGAAGTGATTGGATGGGAAAAAAGTAGAAGGAGGAAGAAAAGAATGGACCGGTTCATAAGCTTGGATTGAGTGGAGTTTAAAAATAAACCACCCGGAAGGGAAACGGAAATTCGGGCTTGAGAAAAGTATAGCTCCGGGAAAAAGTCATTTACTAGTGATGATAAAAGTCTCGGATAAGGCAGGTGTATTTGATCGGATTGCGTACTTTAACCCCTATACCTTTATTGAAGTTGTTTAAAGCTTCTTTGCTGGGCTATCAAAAACGTCTTTTAAGACAACTTCATACTTTAACCTTGTCAATTTTATGAAAAAACTCGTTCTTCTTCTTTTCGTTTGCCTAACTGTACAAAGTTTCGGGCAGGAAGCCTTCCGCCGCTGGCGTAAAATGAATCAAATCCGCAATGATAAATTTGATCTGATTCTTCCCGAAGTGATGCGGGAAAATGACATCGATATGTGGATCATCATGAACCGGGAAGGCAATTTTGATCCTTTGTATCCCGATATGGGAGAGGGTTACGTCGGCAAAACGGGGTATTATGTCTTCACCGATAAGGGTAACGGACGCATCGAACGCGCGGCCCTGGGGATCAGTGGCTATCTACTGGAAGAAGGGGACGCTTACGACCATTTTGGTGCCGAAATCGAACTCAAACAATACGTGACTTCCCGCAATCCACAGCGGATCGGGCTGAATATCTCCCAGGATATTGGTGGTGCCGATGGCTTATCTCACTCTGGCTACCTGGAGTTAGCCGAGATCCTCGGCGAGGAATACGAAAAGCGCTTTGTCTCCGCCGAAAAACTGGCCAGCGATTTTCGCTCCCGGCGGGTAGCCAGCGAGATTGCCGTTTTTGCGGAAGCCTGCGACATCGCCTACCAGATTACCGAAAAAGCCCTGTCGAACGAGATCATTACTCCCGGAATTACTACCCTGGAAGACGTCGCCTGGTGGATGAAAGAACAACTGTTTGAGCGCAATCTGGGCTCCTCCTTCGGTATGCCCTCCGTATATGTGACGGGGGCACCGGGTATTATTGCCACTTCTAACGATCGCATCATTCAGCGCGGCGACATCATCATGATCGACTGGGGGGTGGGCCTGATGAATATGTATACCGATATGAAACGCATGGCCTACGTCTTGCAAGAGGGCGAAACGACCGTACCCGCCGGCATCCAAAATGCCTTCGAGCAGGCAGTCAAAGTCCGGGAGATCATCAAGCAGACCATCCAGCCCGGCGTGACCGCAAAAGAAGCAGAGACCGCCGTGTACGAGGCTTTAATCAAGGCGGGATTCAACAAAATGAAGGGCTTTAATCAGTTTTCCGAAAAGGATAAAACCGACGTGATCATTGGTTGCCATTCGGTAGGAAATTGGGGACACGGCATCGGGCCCTCCATTGCCTTCTTTAACCCCAAGCGTTTGGAATTCACCATTCAGCCCAGTAACCTGCTATCAATTGAACTCTTTGCCTACACCAAACTACCCGAGTGGGGCGGCAAGAAACTGCGCGTGCCGCTCGAAGACGATGCCATCGTCACCGAGCGCGGCGTGGAGTGGTTGTACCCGATTAATCCACGGGTGCTGTTGATAAAATAATCGAACATCATGCAAAGAAAATTATACCAACTCAAGGCTGGTAGTTTGACTAACCTACAATTAGTGGAGGAAAAACTGCCCGATCTACAGCCCGGCGAAGTAACGGTAGCGGTTAAGGCAGTTGGCCTTAATTTTGCTGATATTTTTGCCATTTGGGGCCTATACGCCGCTACGCCGGAGGGTGTTTTTACGCCGGGACTGGAATACGCGGGAGTGATTGCTAAAGTCGGCTCTGAAGTCAAAGGAATAAAGGAAGGAGATCCGGTAATGGGCGTCACGCGCTTTGGTTCCTACACCACACATTTAAACATCGATCATCGCTACGTCGTCCCCCTGCCCGGAGATTGGAACTTTGCAGAGGGCGCCGCTTTCCTGGTGCAGGTACTGACGGCCTACTATGGTCTGGTAAAGTTAGGAGACTTACAGCAAGGACAGAATGTATTAATCCACAGTGGTGCCGGCGGAGTAGGCTTAATGGCCAATCGGATTGCCAAACGCTACGATGCCTTTACCATTGGTACGATCGGCAGCCCGGGAAAAAGGGCATTACTAGAGGAAGAAGGTTACGATCGTATCATTGTGCGCAGCCGAACCTTTAAGACCGATCTGGAGCAAGCCCTCGATAGCCGTCCGCTAAACCTGATCATGGAATGCATTGGGGGTAAAATCCTGAAAATCGGCTACGAGCAACTCGCCCCCATGGGACGTATGGTTTCCTACGGCTCCGCTCGTTACGCCTCGGTGGGCAACCGGCCCAACTATTTTAAATTACTGTACTACTACCTGACCCGGCCCAAAATTGATCCCCAGTCGATGACCAATGAGAATAAGTCCGTTATGGCCTTTAACCTTATATTCTTATTCCATCAGGCGGAATTAATGCACGAAATGCTCGACAGCATCCGTCAACTGAATTTAGAAAAGCCTCTGGTCGGACATCACTTCCCCTTTGCCGAATTGAAAAAGGCACTTCTGCTGTTCCAATCCGGCAAAACTACGGGGAAGGTAGTGTTGGAGGTCGATTAGTATTACTATTTTGCTACGTTTGTCTCGGCCTTTACTCTTCTACCACTCTGATCGTTGAGACATCAGTAAATACCCGGCCGTACCGGTCTTTAGCCCTGACCTCTATAACATGCCTTCCCGCTGGAAAATCGCTGCCAATATTAGCTTCCCAAAGATGGGTGGATATATTCGGTGCCGGCATGGGGGTTCCTGGTAGGGGTTCCTCCGTACCATAAGTTTCTTCCCACTCTTCCCTAAGCTTCATTTCCTTGAATCGTTTCCAGCGCTGATCGATTTTCAAATAGTAAGGATCGTATTTATTTACTTTTTCCATTTCCTTCCAGCCTGTTCTACCTCCGATTCGATATTCCAGGGTTGATTCCTCACTTCCATTAAAAAAGTTGACGCTTAGCAGCACCGTATCCGATTCATTGGCGACGATGAACCTGGGAAGGTGAATATTCATCTTATGGTCGGCGGGGCTTCCGGCCACCTTCCAGTCAATGACGTATTCTGTACCCTTAAAAGTGATGAAGGAATATCCGTTTGGCGTACCGTCCCGCATCATGGTGTGGGGTACATCTACTTCATTCCGCATCCCGTTCCACCAACTACCGGAGGTGGTGCCCACATTGAAGTGATGATGCGGTTTCGCTTGCTGCCAGTCCGTAGAATCCTGATGAAAAAATACATTGTTGTGTACGTGGGTATGCGCAGAGATCGATAAGGTATTCGGAAAGTCCTTGAGTAAATCGAATAACTTTTTTTGGTCGCTTTGTCTGAATGATTCCCCGTGCTGGACCAAAGGCACGTGCATGGCCAGGACAATTAAATGGTTTTTAGGGGCGAGCTCGAGGTAGTTAGCCACAAATTCCAGTTGATCGGGTCTTAATCCGCCCACGTAGCTTCTTGACCCAACCTGGCTTTCGTGGATTACATCGTCTACCACGATAAAATGAACATCCCCATACACAAAGGCGTAAGTGGCCGGCCCGTAAACACTTTCGTACGTTTCGTCCGAAAGTTCATCGGTAGGGGCCATGTAGTTGACGTCGTGGTTCCCCAGTACGTTATACCATGGAATGCCTAGCTTGGACACCACCTGATTAATGGGACTAAATAGATTGAGATCATCCCCTACAATATCCCCCATGGTCATACCGAATTTAAGATCGTGTTTCCCAATCAGTTCGTTAATAATATCATCCGAAAGGAAATCAATCATTTCTATATTATAGGGTTGCGGATCCCCAAACACCACCACTTTGTAGTTTTCAGAACTTTCTTCCCGGTACAATGGAAAATTTATTTCATCGGGTAGTGCTCCCGTTGGCTCTACTGCTTTATAAATGAAATTTTCGGGGTAGCCATTGGGTTTATGCAGGTAGTAGAATTGGGGTAAATTCTCCTCATTTAGCGGAGTCATCCAATCGCTGGGCTTAATTACAAAAAGGACGGTATTATCCGATACCGGTATTTCATAGGCGCCATCTTTATCCGTCAATACGATATCAAGCCCGTTAGAAACGGCCACTTCGGGAATTCCTTTTTCACCATCCTCCCTGAGGCGGTTCTCATTCGCATCGTGAAAAACAAAACCTTTGGCTACCTGCTGAACCGTATTCTGCGCAGTAGCACTAATAGCAATAAATAATACAAGTATAGAAACGATAAAAGCTCTCATAAGATATTTTTAGGTTGATCACGAATGTACCTATATCCTACGAATTTAAGGAAATTCCAATATTAATGAATGATTAATTTCTCTACTCTTTCACAAACACCATAAAGTGTTGCCAGGGTAAATTGCTGATATTTTCCCGGAGTCGCAGACCGACGGCTTTCATCTCTTTAGTGGCCTGCTCCAGCGACATTTTGTGTAATTCCTTGATGGGTACGCTGGGATCCTCTTTCCGGTATTCCAGTAAAATAAAGCGCCCCCCGGGCTTTAGCGCTGAGACGACCGCTTGCATCACCTCTTTCGGGTGGGATAATTCGTGATAGACATCTACCATGAAGACCATGTCGACCGAGTTTTCGGGCAGCTGCGGATCGGCCTCCCCTGCCTGTACTAATTCCACATTATCGATCTTATCTTTTTTGATCTGCTCACGCATGATGGCCAGCATCTCCGGCTGCAGGTCTACCGCCAGCACTTTACCTTGTGGCACCTCTTTTGCCACGCGGAAGGTGTAGTAGCCCGAACCCGCTCCAATATCGGCCACTACTTCGTCTGATTTTAATTGCATATTCTGGATGGCCTGACTGACGTTCTCTTCTTCTTCTCGTTCTTCCCTTTCTAGCCAATCGGCCCCTAAATGACCCATTACCCGGGAAATCTCCCGTCCCATATAGAATTTACCGATCCCACCCCAGGAAGCCTGTCCAAAGGTGTAGCTGGCATCCTCCGAGGTCTTTTCGGCCTGGGGTTGTGCAGCACAGTGCGTAAGTAATAAGGAGGTAACGAATAGGCAAATTAAACGAATGGACATCATAGATATAGTTTACAGTTGTGTCCACTAAACAGCATTATTCGTATTAGGTTTGGCTTTTGCAAAATTACGCCTATCGCTGCGGCAAAGCAAAAGCAATAATCTGATTCCCCCTGGGGGTGCCTAACTTCTCTCCGCCACAAGCCAGTGCCACGTACTGCCTACCATCCAGCTCATAAGTAGCCGGGGTCGCAAAAGAAGCAGCAGGCAGCCGGGTCTCCCACAGTAGCTTCCCCGTATACTTATCAAAGGCACGGAAATACCCATCCTTGGTGGCCGCAATCAGCAGCAGACCATTTTCCGTAATGATCGGACCGCCGTAGTTCTCGCAGCCCGTAGGAGGATGTCCCTGAGCTTTGAGCGATTCGGTATCGCCCAAGGTAACCGACCAGCGGTAGTCACCGGTATTGAGATCAATAGCGTGTAGTGTACCCCAGGGCGGCTTAATACCCGGCAGGCCATTATTATCCAGGAATTTATTGTAACCGGTGTGTCGATAAGGCAAGGGATAAATCTCCGTATTCTCGGCCTGTACCTCCCGTTTTTCCTCCCCGTACAAGAAACTAATAATGGCCGATTTCTCATCAGCGGCCAATTGCGGGAAGCCGGTCATCATACCTTTCCCATTGGTGATGAGATCACTGACTTCCGCTTTGCTCAGGCGGCCAGCAAGGTTCGTCAGCGCTGGAAAGCCACTCTGTGGCAAACCCCTCCGGTCAGCCTGGTGACAACTGGCGCAATGACTGACGTACAACGCTTCCCCTTTGCTTAGCTGTAGATCACTGCTCACTTTTTCCATCTCCATGATCCAGGGCATTTCATTCGAATTCACGTATAAGATACCCGCTTCCGGATCGGCGCCCGCCCCGCCCCATTCACCGGCTCCATCGTAACCGGGCAGTAGGAAAACCGGTTCAAGAGAAGGAGGCACGTAGGTGTTCTTATTCGCCTTTCGGAAAACGGCAAGCAGTTCTTCGGCATTATCAGCATAAGGGCTGATGTCGGCTTCGGTCAGGTCCTCAGCGTAGCGCGCGAAGGGTTGTGGCCGGACCGGAACGGGTTGCGTAGGCCAGGCTTCTTCCCCTTCCAGGGTGGAGGCTGGAAACGACTTTTCTTCGATCTCAAATAATGGCTCACCGGTACGGCGATCAAAAACAAAGACATAGCCCTGCTTGGTGATTTGGGCCACAGCCTCGATCTTCTCCCCCTCTCGTTCTACCGTAAGTAAGTTAGGGGGGGCCGGTAGATCGCGATCCCAAATATCGTGGTGTACAAACTGATAGTGCCAGATGCGTTCGCCCGTGCGGGCATTGAGGGCCAACAGGCAATTAGCGTAGAGGTTTTCACCTAAACGATCACCACCGTAAAAGTCCGGCGATGCCGAGCCTGTAGGCACATAGATCATCCCCAGTTCCGGATCAACGGCCATACCCGCCCAGTTATTAGCAGAACCCACCAGCCCCTCATTTTTGTAAGTATTGGGATCGCTCCAGGTATCGTAGCCCGGTTCGCCGGGATGGGGAATGGTGTGAAAGGTCCAGGCCAATTCCCCCGTTCGCACATCAAAGGCCCTTACATCACCGGGACCAGACCCCGGACCTTCCCCCAGTCGAACGGGCATAATAATTAAATCTTCAAAGATGCTCCCCGGTGTATTAGAGACAATAAATTTTTCCATGGCTACTTCGGGAAAACCCGTATGCAGATCTACACGCCCATCCTGACCGAAGGCTTTAACCAGCTCGCCAGTCATGGCATTCAGACAGAAAAGGTCAGCGCCCCTCGTAAACAATACGCGTTTATCTTCCCCCGCTTCCCAGTAGGAAATACCCCGACTGGTACTGTGCCAGGCCTTTTCGGGATCCCCGAATATCCATCGTTCCGCACCGGTACGGGCGTCGAGCGCAAAAGCCTGCAGCCCGGCCGTCACCCCGTAGAGCATCCCGTTGGCGAGCACCGGGCTCATCTGCATCTGACCGCTATCCGGTGTGGAGTAGGACCAGGCGATCTCCAGCTGATCGACATTCTCCGGTGTAATCTGTGATAAGGTCGTGTAGTGATTACGATCAGGACCGCCAAGGTAATCGGACCAGGTAGTGTAATCGTATACATAATCGGAATCCCCCTGGGGATCCGTGGGAATAGCTGGACCCTTCTCCGGTTGACAATTGGTGAGACTGAGCCAACAGAACAGGTACAAGGAATACTTAAGTTTCATAGATAAGTTTGTTCTAAGTAGGTTGTCCAATTAAATCAAGCAATAATCTGCGTCTTTTTGGGGCGATTTTTGCGCCTCGAACTAGCCCAAAAAAGCCAGCACCTTATTACAGACTCAATATGGGCAACCTACTTAGAGATTGGGAATGGATTTATTCATATTATTGAGTAATTGACTGGATGTGTATCAAAGACTTATCCCCCAATTTTTTCTACAATTAAATTGCGCATATCAGCGTACGCTCCAGCCCATTCCAGGCCACTATTTGACTGAAGTATAAATTTGTAGATCCCCTGGATTTTCTCGTTCTTGGAGAAGATGCCTGGTCTGTCTAGCTTTAAGCTAATTTTCACCTTCTTTTTGGTGAACAAAAACGAGAGTTAAAAGCGGGTGGCCGCCGCGTCAACCTGTTTGAGCCGGCAGGCGAGTTTTACGCGGTAAGCGTTTTTTGCTTCGTTTTTGGGGCGCTTGCCAAAAATGAAGAGGTAAGAGCGGCAATATATTTTGCAGGATTTTATTTTCCCTAAAGGTGCATAACTAGCTATAAAATAGTTTTTTAATAAAATTATATACAGATGAAATGCCCACGAGCTAGCGCACACCAGAACGCGGATGAATATAAGGAAGCTGCCTAGTGATTGTAGTTTTTGCCCTTTAGTGCATCTTCTTTTTGACCGCAAAAAGAAGCAAAAACTCCCCGCTAAGATTAGCCATTTCTTAACGCTTCGCTGCCAGGAAGTAGCCTAAAGCTGGCAAACTCGTGCGAAATAGGGAGTGCTAAACTTAATGGTAGTGTAAACTTGGCATAGTCGGTAAGCCTGGGGTTTTGGTTTCACTCAAACAAGGCCAGCTTTTTAACGGCTTCTTCCTGACGACTTCGCTAAAATGGCTGAGACGCGGGAATATTCAGGTGGTCGGGTAGCTATGTGGCCAAA
>DATFKA010000063.1:0-38269 GCA_035268885.1 Saprospiraceae bacterium | reverse complement strand
AGTAGCTCATGAGTATCCAAGATTCGACTAGGATGATTAAAGGAAGCCGTCCAAAGAGGATTGGTAAGTCTGGTCTCATTAATGACTAGACCTAGCCGATAGGCTAATTTTAGGAACCGCCGTGATACGGAACCGTACGTCCGGTGGTGTGAGAGGGTTAAAACAAAGACAGTCACCTTTGCGGAATCCGTAGGTCTAAATGACTATCTTTGTTTTACTCTACTCGATTGGTCGGGTTTCGGGTGGTCACTTGGTCATCTATTCCTTTTTACGAAAAGTTGGGTTTGCAATTGATCGTAGATGCCTTACCGCATTATGCCCGCTTTGTCTGCTCGGATGGTGAATCCGCCCTGGAAAATTTAAAATAACGCAATGAATTGAAATGAAAATAACGATTATTCTTTCCCTACTACTCAGTATTCAGCTGACTACTTTCGGCCAATTGGAGCAGAAAGAACCCCTGCGACCGGGCATCCAAACGATTAAAAATCGAGAATTTAACGGCAGTGGAGGTCCGGGGGCGGATGAGATGTATTTCGAATATACTTACAATCGCGACGGATGGATTAAGGTGAAATATGGAAAGATAGAAGGAGAAAGATTTAAATTGGCCACTTATACCTACCGGGAATGGTGATGGGGCGAACTCTGCGCATTCCTTTGAGTTATAAAGGAGACAGTTTTATCATCTAAAACACAACTATGTTCATTGCTTTTTTGCTGATTATTATTGGCTTTGCGGCGCTCATTTTCGGGGCGAACTGGTTGGTCAATGGTGCTTCGGTACTGGCTAAACAGTATAATGTGTCTGACCTGGCGATCGGGCTTACCATCGTGGCTTTTGGTACCTCGGCGCCGGAGTTGGTGGTGAATGCGATTGCTTCGGTAAAGGGATATTCCGATATCGTATTGGGTAATATTGTGGGTAGTAACAACTTCAATCTGTTTATTATCCTGGGTATATCTGGATTGATTGCCCCCATTGTAGTCCAATCTTCTACCGCATGGAAGGAAATTCCTATTTCTCTGGTCGCAACATTGCTGGTGGTATTATTAATTAATGACTTTAATTTTTCTACTCCCAGTGAGCTTGGCAGGCTGGAGGGGGCACTGCTGTTACTACTCTTTGGCCTTTTCCTTTATTACGTATTCAAACAGATGAAGGATGATCCTGCGCAACAAACCGAAGTCAGCCAGCAGTCTTCGCTGCGGGTCTGGGGTATGATCATCCTGGGGCTGGCGGGTTTGGTAGGAGGCGGCCAATTGGTTGTGATGAACAGTATTAGTATAGCTAACGACCTGGGCGTAAGCGAAAAAATTATTGGCCTTACGATCGTCGCTGCGGGTACCTCCCTTCCCGAACTAGTTACCTCCGTGATTGCGGCCACCAAAAAGAAAAGTGATATTGCGATTGGCAACGTTATTGGCTCCAACGTATTCAATATATTGCTGGTTCTGCCGATCAGTAGTCTGGTTCATCCCATTGATTTCAACCCGAAATTTAATCAGGAATTTTTTATTCTTATGGGGGGGACGATTTTATTACTCCTATTCATGTGGACCGGAAAGCGCAAAAAACTGGACCGTTGGGAAGCAGGGCTGCTGGCTGCTTTCTATCTGGGATATACCACTTATCTTGTCCTACAAGCAGGACAATAAACGGGTCCACTAATCGATAGTTATGAAAATCCAAATCTGCTCGGATTTACACCTTGAGTTTTTAGTCAATCGGGATTGGTTGGATGAGCACCCCTTACAGGCAGTGGGAGAGGTGCTGGTGGTGGCTGGAGACACTTACTATCTGGACAAAGATTACCGGCAACTAGCGTTCTTACAATGGGCTGCTGATCATTTTGAGCGGGTCTACCTCATTCCGGGGAATCACGAATATTACGGTGGCTTTGATGCCGCTACGGCCCTGGAGCCGACGGAAGAGCTCATCTTCTCGAATGTCCATCTGGTCAATAATCAAACGGTGGTTTATAAAGATGTCCAGCTGATTTTTACCACTCTCTGGTCGCAAATTCGCCAAAATGCGCTGGCGATTCAGCGAAGTATGAATGACTTTCACCAGATTCAATTTCGGGGCAGCCCCCTCAGTATCGACCAGTTCAATACGCTACACGAGGCTGCCTTTAGCTTTTTAGCGAAAGCCGTAAAAAGGGCTGGAGCCAAGGTGGTCGTTACCCATCACCTCCCCAGTAATCGCTGCAATATTCCTGCCTTTAGGGGGAGCTTGCTCAACGAAGCTTTTTGTGCAGAGAAAACCAATTTTATCATGGATCAGGAGATTGACTTTTGGGTCTACGGGCACAGTCATCGCAACCTGCCAGACTTTCAGATTGGGTCCACGACTATGGTCACCAATCAGTTGGGATACGTAACCCTCCAGGAACATAGTCTTTTTGATACAGCGAAGGTGATCAATGTACCTTAAATTCTGGTCCGTTGTTGAGTAATATCATTGTCGCTCTTTTATTGATTAGTTAATTTGAGGTTGAAGTTGTCTAAGGTTTTCTGCTGAAGGCGAGAAAACCTTAGACAACTTCACTGGATAGCTTTGCCCCGGGAAGTAGAATATGCTATTAGTTAATTGATAACACCTTTAATTATGAAAGCGAAATCCATTCTTCAGCGAGTATTACATCATTGGCCCGCCTTCTTATTACTCTTCCTACTCATCACGCTAGCGTCCTGCCAAAACCAATCCAGCGGATTTGTATTGCCAGAGGGGGATATAGCAGAAGGTAAGCAGGTATTTATGGAGCTGCATTGTACCAATTGCCATTTTACCGACGACATTGTCTGGGATGGAAATCCCGAATACGAAGACCCCAAAGTGGAATTAGGGGGGGAAGTGACCAAGATCAAGACTTATGGAGAGCTGGTGACTTCGATTATCAACCCCTCGCATGATATTTCCCGAAAGGTAGTAGCCGAAGAGGCCACCCTGCCCGATGGTAGCTCTAAGATGGACCAATTCAACTACAACTACGTGATGACCGTTCAGGAGTTGACGGATTTGGTTGCTTTTCTACAATCAGAATACGAGGTAGTAGTACCTACTAATTATCACTATCCTTACTAAAAGGAGTGACTTTTGGGTAGGCAGGCGTCTAAAAGACAATTAATTGCGGTTACTTATCGCATAGCAATAAGTAATTTGTTAGGGAATAATGTAGTGATCCGTATCTGTCAATCAGGTACGGATTTTTGTTACTCTTTGTCTGCTTGTGGAAAATTGAGATTAAAACCAATCTTCTTATTCGGTTCATCATCGTCGTAATCCTCCCATTTGGTGATTTCTTGAACGAACTCTTCCATATGTCGGGTAAAATAAACATCGCTCAATTCTTCTGGGCGATAGATGGCGATAGTTTTAGGCGGGTTGGGTTCGCCATAGCTTTCAATGTAGGGATAATTGACCAGCACAATGATTTTTCCATTAAATAGTTGTTGGTAAATCAGCGAACCATTGTGCTTGATCAGGTGTCGCTGGATGTCTGTACCCACCTGCTGGAACATGCCGCTTTTTGATTCACCCAGGGTGACGACGACGGCCTGTAGGTTTTCCATTTCGGCGCGTTCTTCGATGCTGGCACCGAGCTCAGTGGCATCGATCAATTTCTTTAGCGAGTCGATAATGTTTTGTTTGATGGATTCGTGCCAGGCAGCCCGGTACTTTTCGGTATTTTCCAGTACTTCCTTATATTGGGAAACCTTGCGTTTTAGATTGATCATTTGTGGATCCATTTTAATTGTTTTTTTGCCAAAATACGAAATATGCGGTTAGCCATTGATATTGGTAATTCGAATGTCGTTTGTGGAATATACGATAAGGGAGATTGGCGGCATATCTGGCGTTTACCGACGCTCCTTTCGGAAAATCCACTCTTGTATTATCAAGAGCAGCTACACCATTTGTTATTCGAACATCGCTTGTGGCCCGTCACTTTTCAGCGAGTAGTCATTAGTTGTGTCGTACCGGAGCTGCGGGAAACGTTCCAAACCTTGACTGAGGCTTTCCTAAAGATAAGTCCCATTATCCTGGGCCCTAAAATCTATCCTGATCTGGATCTCAGAGTGCTGCGCCCCGAACAACTAGGTACGGATCTTTACGCCAACGCCTTCGCTGCACATCATCTGTATCGAAAAGACAGTATTATCGTGGATTTTGGAACGGCTCTGAGTTTTACGATGGTGAATGCGCAGGGCAGTCTGAAAGGGGTCAATATTACGCCCGGCCTAAAAACGGCTATTAAGGCACTCTTTCTCAATACGGCCCAACTTCCAGAGGTGCCACTCAAGTACCCCGATAGCGCCGTTGGTCAACATACCACCCATGCCATTCAGTCGGGAGTACTGGTGGGATATGTGGGCCTGGTGAAGCACATGGTCTCTTCTATTCGTGAAGAATTAGGGGGGCATTACCAGACGGTCGCGACGGGTGGTTTACTGGACGTACTTACGCCCTTACAGGATTTCTTCGATGAGCGTCGCCCTACATTGACCCTGGATGGTTTGCGTCTAATTGGTGAGCGGTATTAGCAGGGTCAACTTTCGTCGAAAAAAGTAGTACGAAGGTCTGCCTTTGACTAAGTTTAGTGAAAATAATAAGTTATGCATGATTCTGATCCTCCAAATACGGCCACATTTAATAGAGCCTTTATTGGTAAAGGCTTGTTTTATGCGACCCTGGTTGTCGTATGTAGCGGTGCCTACCTTTATCCTACCGATTGGGAAAAGATAGTTCCTGTCCTCATTTTAGCCCTGGGCGCAGGTTTCCTGGCTGCCCGGGTAGAAGGACGGAAGAAAAGTGCTTGTATTTCCCGAAATTAGGCTTACTGATTCAACTCCAACTCCACCTCAAAACTCTCCAGGTCCACCCGCTCAAATTCAAACCCCCGGCGTTGGAAGATATGAATCATGGCTTTGTTGGAGGCCAGCACCGTAGCTACTATTTTGCTGATCTCTCGCTTGCGCGCAATTTCCAGAATGTAATCCGTCAGCGAATTACCCAATCCCTTGCCGTGCCATTTGTCAGAAATCAGAATAGAGTACTCAGCGGTTTCGCGCCAGGCGTCTTCGATGATACGCACCACGCCAATGATTTTCTTTAAGCCCTTCTCTTCGACTTCCGCTACAATGGCCATTTCGCGGTCGTAGTCGATATTTACAAAGCGAGTCATCAGGTTGTGCGTAAAGCGAGGCACAAACCCAAAGAAGCGCATATACATGGATTCGCTGGAAACCTCCTCTAGAAAACGAAACATGGTCGGCTCGTCTTCCGGGCGTACTGGCCGGAAGGTGGCCCGCTGGTCTTTTTTGAGTTTGACTTCTTTCACCCACTGTTTGGGGTAAGGCGAGATCACCAATTTGGCGGATTTTTCGGTATCAGCCGGCGCTAACTTTACGCGGGCATCGAGGGCGATACCGCCCTTTTCGTCCACTACGAAGGGATTAATATCAAACTCTTCGATTTCTGGGAAGTCAATGAGTAGATAGGCAAACTTAATGAGCAAGTAATATAATTCGTCCAGGTTGATTCCCGGCATACCCCGGTAGCCTTTGAGTAGCTGATAAATCTGCGTATTCTCCACCATACGGGCGGCCAGGGCCATATTTAAAGGCGGTAGGCCCATACGGGTGTCTTTATACAATTCCACGGCGACGCCACCCCGGCCGAAGACCACGACCGGCCCAAAAACGGGATCCTTTTTGGCACCGATCAGCAGCTCATGCCCTTTTTTGACCATCCGCTCGACTAATATACCTTCAATTTGTGCTTCCGGATTGTATTGTTTCGCGTTGTCGATGATCTGCTGGTAGGTGTTGCGCAGTTCGGATTCGGTACGGATGTTGAGTTTCACCCCACCGGCATCCGTTTTATGGCTAATATCCGAAGAGGCAATTTTGAGTACGACAGGATAGCCAATTTCTTCGGCAAAGGCTACGGCTGCCTCCGGATTTTCGCATACTTTATTGCGGCTTACTTCGATATCATAATGGTGGAGCAGGGCTTTGGCTTCGCTTTCCATCAGGTTATGACGATTTTCGGCGTAAGCCTTATCAAAAATAGTCCGGGCCGCCTCCTTGTCCGGGTTAAAACCCTCGGGCGTGGCCGGTGGTGTCTCGTAGAGCAGTTCCAGGTCTTTGGTGTAGCGGTACATGCGCAGGAAGACATCCACAGCACTTTCTGGATAGCGGTAATTGGCCACACTGCCGGCCTCGAGTACTTCTCGGCCCGGGTTAACGTCTCGCTCTCCCATCCAGCTAGCCAATACCGGTTTTCGGATGTTGACGGCGGTCTCCACTACCGCTTTGGCAATCCCCTCCGGGTCGGTCATCGACTGGGGCGTCAAAATGACCAGAATGCCATCTACTTCGGGTGCTTTCGCACAGATGTTGATGGCGTGGGCGTACTCTTCCGCACCCGCATCACCGAGTACGTCAATGGGGTTGCTTTTACTCCAGCTGGGCGCTAATTTCTCCCCGATTTTTTGCAGGGTCTCTGCTCCCAGTTCGGCAATTTGTCCACCGTGTCGGATTAGATAATCGGTGGCCAGTACGCCGGGCCCCCCGGCGTTAGTTACAATGGCCAGGCGGTTGCCGACGGGGCGGGGCTGCATGGCTACGGCCTGTGCCATATTGAAGAGCTGGGCTACGGTATCTACCCGAATAATCCCGGAACGCTCAAAGGCCGCATCGAATACGGCATCATTTCCCGCCAGGGTACCGGTATGCGAAAAAGTAGCCTTGCTACCCGCTTCGCTACGGCCCGACTTCAGGACAATCACCGGTTTAAAACGACTGATGGACCGGGCAGCACTCATGAAACGACGCGCATTTTTCATGCTTTCCATGTAAATGAGAATACAGGAGGTATGGGCATCGGTGCCGAAGTAATCCATGAGTGCGGCAAAATCTACATCCATCATCGAGCCGAGCGAGACGAAATGGCTGAAACCCACCCGTTGCTCTACCGACCAGTCTAAAATGGAGGAGAGCAAGGCACCACTCTGTGAAATCAGGGCCAACTTCCCAGGGAGCGCCATCTTAGGCGCAAAACTGGCGTTGATTCCCAGTCTGGGATTAATTATTCCCAGGCAGTTGGGGCCTATGATTCGCATTTTATATTGTCGGGCTTTTTCTAAAATGCTGTCGTAGAGTGCGCGTCCTTCTTCACCCGCTTCCGCAAAACCAGATGAGATGATGACCAGGCCTCCTACTCCGGCCTGCCCACATTCCTCTACAATGCCCGGTACCGTCGGCGCGGGCGTACAAATAACGGCCATATCAATTTTGGCCGGGATATTGGAGATGGAGGAATAGGCCAGCACGCCCTGAATGGCTTTCTCTTTGATATTGACGGGATAGATAATGCCATGATAACCGGCATTGAGCATATTCTTCATGACGCCATTCCCCACGGAACCTTTACGATTAGAGGCGCCGATAATCGCCATGGTTTGAGGCTTAAGTATTTTGGAAAGTTGTTTTTGCATGGTTGTGATGATTGGGTCAGTAGATGGTATTTTAAAGTTAAAAATTCCAGTAGGGTTTCAATTGCCCGAGTGCGCCGTGGAGGTACATTTCGTAGGTCTCCCAGACGCGCATACCGGAAAAAGTAGGTTCATCGACGGGCGTATAAGGCTCCTCACCATTTATTCCGGCCATAAAAGTCAATGCGCCCTGGCGCAGGGCCTGGACATTATAGCCTCCCTCCAGGGTAGCAAACATACGGTCGAAATGCTTCGCCAGTAGCTGCCCGATTTTGTAATAGGAATGACTGCTGACTTTTAGATCCAGTAGCGGATCGTACTGATGCGCGTCGAAGCCCGCTGAAATGGCAACGACGTCGGGTTGAAATTGTTGGGCAATGGATAGGCTGTTTTCAATAGCATCCAGGAATATATCGTCACCACTTTTTGGTGGCAGCGGTAAATTGACCGTAAACCCCTTACCCTTACCCAGCCCGATCTCGTTGACAAATCCGTTGCCCGGGAAAGCGGGATACTGATGCACCGACCAGTACATCACCTGATCACTTTTGTAAAAAATGTCGGAAGTGCCGTCGCCCAGATGACCGTCGAAATCAAAGATCAATACCCGCTTACCTTCGTTGACCAAATGTTGGGCCGCAATGGCCACACTGTTGAACAGACAAAAGCCACTGCCGTGATCGGCATAGGCATGGTGGCCCGGCGGGCGCACCAGCGCAAAATTGCCGGTGTCGGCAGCCTGTAGGGTGGCTCCCACGGCATAAGCCGCCGCCTCGTAGCTTTTAGCACTAACGATCGTATCGCCATCCAGACTATGTCCACTCTTGCAGGCAGCTTTTACTTGTTGGATATAGCCGTCTTCATGAATTAATGATAAATAAGGACTGCCATCTACCAGGTCTGCTTCCGGCAAGCCTTCAAAGATTTCGATACGCTTTTTGCTTTCGGGATGCATACCCGTCTCATGCAAGGTGTACACCGGATTGTAAATCAACTCCATCTATATGTATTCTAATCCTTTAATTAATTCACTAAACCACCAAACCACTGGATTCTACCGGAACCAATCGGCATACTTCACGTAATTATTAGAGATTCGCTCAATCGTGTCTTTAAACTGCTCCGAACTGAGGGTTTTTAGTTTTCGGGCGGGTACACCACCGTAGATGTGACCGGATTCGAGGCGGCTGTTCTCCAGTACCACGGCGCCCGCTGCGATTAGTACGTTTTCCTCAACCACGGCATTATCCATCACGATAGCCCCCATGCCGACCAGCACATTATCGTGGATGGTACAACCGTGGACGATAGCCCGGTGGCCAATGGAGACATTATTGCCGATAGTGGTGGGGGCTTTTTGGTAGGTGCAGTGAATGACGGCGCCGTCCTGGACATTCACCTTATTACCCATTTTGATGTAGTTTACATCGCCACGTACCACGGCCTGAAACCAGACGCTGCAATCGTCACCCATGGATACCTCACCGATGATGGTGGCGTTTTCTGCGAAATAGCAATTCTCGCCATAGCTCGGCTTTTTACCCTCTACTGTTTTAAATAGTGCCATTGGTTTTTATTGGAAGGTACAAAACATGAAGGGAAATTAACGAAGTAGCCAGTGGATAATGGTGATTTTTAGGGGTGTTGATCACTGATTTTTTTGGCGTACGCCGAAGGGGAGGTATGGGTAAACTTCTTAAAGGTTCGGTTGAAAGTGGCTTTGCTGTTGAAGCCGCAATCGAGTGCTATGCCTAATAATGATTTCCTCTGATGCTCACCAGCCCGAATAGACTGCTTGATCGCTTCCACCCGGTAGCGATTAATATAATCGTTGAAATTCATATCAAGATGAGAATTAATCAATTGGGATAATTGATTACTGGGGATACCCATCTGCTGTGCCAGGTCTCCCAGGGTCAGGTCGGACTCCAGATAAGGTTGTCGTTCGATCATCAGCTTTTCTAATCGCTGATAATTGGCTCCCTGAGGTGTTGGGTCCTTCTCCGGAGAAGACGGCTGTAGAGTAGTGCTGACTTCGGTTTTTCCCGTAAGGGCAAAAAGGGCAGAAATGTCCCGGAAATAGCCCTGCATGCCCAGGTAATAGGCCGTAATGGCGGTTGCCAGGAAAACCCAAAAGCTCTGAGTCCAGTGTAAACGGATAATGGTTTCTTCAATTATTTCAAAGGTAACCTGCAGTAGAAAAAGGGCAATACAATAGATGAGTAAAAAATTGCGAATCCAATTGAGCTCGACTCGATAGGTGTTGGAAAAATAGGACTGAATGCGTCGACGATAATTCCAATAGATTTGGATGCTAAAGGCGAAGTAAAGTATTTTGGAAAAATAGCCCAGCAGCAACTGAAAAGGCGCTACGTAAATAAAATCAATGTTTTTTAACCACCAACCATTCTGTTCGTCCTGAAAACCGGGCTGCAGACTGTCGTAAATCAACACGAATAGCTCATAGGAAACCCAGCTCAAAAAGGGAATAAAGTGCCAAAAATCGATTCTTTGGAAAGCCTGGTTAGGTCGGGTGATGGAACGTACGTAAAAGTAGACGACGGGGCCGATCAGTAGATTGACATCCAGTAAGTAATAATTGACCTTGGTATTGCGGAAGGTATCGTACCAGCCCATAAAACCAATGGTGTAGGACGTACATTGATAAGCGGTGATCGCTAATAAGAGGGCCAAAAAAAGGTCGGGTAGGTGTTTTTTACGAAAGTAGCGTCGCAGTAAAAGCCCTGCAAAAACGTAGCCCTGGATGACCAGGATTAACAATGGGATACTGTATTGGTTAAATTCAGGAAACATAGTACAGCTAATAGGTGTAAATTGGGAATTATTTTTAGGCAAGCCAAATTATATTACCTATTTTACCCGGAAAATTAAGACCTTATGTCAGATAATAAAATCATCTTTTCCATGGAAGGAGTCTCTAAGACCTTCTCCAGTGGGAAAAAAGTACTGAATAATATCTGGTTGAGTTTCTTCTACGGCGCTAAGATCGGGGTGCTGGGACTCAACGGTTCGGGTAAGTCTACTCTGCTAAAAATTATTGCCGGACGGGACAAGAATTTCGAAGGACGGATCAATTTCGACAACAAGGAATATAAGATTGGTTTTCTGGAGCAGGAGCCCGAGCTCGACGAGAATAAAACCGTACGAGAGATTGTTGAGGAAGGCGTACAGGAGATCGTGGATATCCTTAAGGAATACGAAGAAGTCAATTTGAAATTCTCGGAGCCCATGAGTGACGACGAGATGAACAATCTGATTGCCCGCCAGGGCGAACTGATGGAACTGATTGAGCACCATAATGCCTGGGAGCTCGACAATCGGCTAAATACCGCGATGGATGCCCTGCGCTGTCCACCGGACGATGCGGAGGTGAAGGTACTTTCGGGAGGGGAGCGTCGCCGGGTAGCCCTGGCGCGCTTACTACTTAGCAACCCGGACATCCTCTTACTGGATGAGCCTACCAACCACCTGGACGCGGAATCCGTAGATTGGCTGGAGCAATATTTGCAAAATTTTCCGGGAACGGTAATCGCCGTGACCCACGACCGTTATTTCCTGGATAACGTGGCCGGCTGGATACTGGAGTTGGATCGAGGCGAAGGAATACCCTGGGAAGGCAATTACTCTTCCTGGCTGGAGCAAAAATCCAAGCGTCTGGAGCAAGAAGAAAAACAGAAAAGCCGTCGCCAAAAGACCCTGGAGCGGGAGCTGGAGTGGATCCGCATGGCACCCAAAGCCAAACAGGCCAAAGGAAAAGCGCGTCTGAACGCCTACGAAAAAATGGCCGGCGAAGAATCTAAGGCAAATGAATCCAAACTGGAGATCTTTATTCCACCCGGGCCGCGCCTGGGCGAGAACGTCATTGATGTGGAGAATGTCAGTAAAAGCTACGGCGATCGCATCCTGTACGAAAACCTGAGCTTTAGTATACCCAAGAATGCCATCGTGGGAATTATTGGTCCCAACGGAGTGGGTAAATCCACCCTTTTCCGGATGATCATGGGAGAAGAAAAACCGGATACCGGATCCATTGAGATCGGGGATACCGTAGAAATTGCCTACGTCGATCAAAGTCACGATCAGCTCAAAGACGACAGTAAGACCGTTTACGAAGTTGTATCGAATGGATTGGATAATCTAGAGGTAGGGAACACAACTATCAATTCCCGTGCTTATTTAAGCCGCTTTAATTTTGCAGGTGGAGACCAGCAAAAGAAGGTAGAGGTATTGTCCGGCGGAGAACGCAATCGCCTGCATTTAGCCATGACCTTGCGGGAAGGAGGCAACGTATTACTGCTCGATGAGCCTACCAACGATATTGATGTGAATACGCTGCGGGCACTGGAGGATGCGCTGGAGAATTTCGCTGGTTGTATTCTGGTGATCTCGCACGATCGTTGGTTTATCGATCGCCTGGCGACGCATATTCTTTCTTTTGAAGATGAGGCCGAAGTGGTTTTCTTCGAAGGAAACTATTCGCGCTACGAAGCCATGAAGAAAGAAAAGATGGGAGATGTAACGCCGAAGCGGCCTAGGTTTAAGAATGTGATCAATCGATAGGAAAAAGCGGGAAGCGAGTAGGCTTCCCGCTTTTTTTAGCGTACAACGACTACTGGTATTTCTTTACAGAGGACCACTAGCCGCTCGGTCACGCTACCAAAGAAAAAGTTATTCCAGGCCGTATGTCCCTGTGCCCCCAACATTAAAATATCGACATCCTCTTTTTTGATGAACTCGTGGATATGGGTGGCGACGTTGGTATAGACGTTTTCTTCGTAGTGCATCTTGATATCCAGATCTAACAACTCGTATTTGGTGAGGAACTTTTTATAGGCCTGTTCGGCTGATTCCCGTAAGACCTTTTGGAAACCGGAGGAAGGCACCGGCCGCATATAGTAGTCGGTTGGAGGCAGATCAATGACGTACATGCCATAAATCTCAATTTCCGGATCTTTCATTTTCCACTTCTTGGCTTTGCGTAGTGCCCGGGCTGAATTCTCCGAGAAATCCAGTGGAATGAGTATTTTCTTGGAGGAATGCAGCGGTGCATTAGGGACAAAGAAAATATTACAACTCGATTGGCGTGCAACGCGCCGCGCGGTAATGCCACTCCCTTCGCTTTGTTTTTTATTGCCTATGAGCAGCCAATCGATTTCTTTGACTTTTATCCAGTGTAATAGCTTTTGCAGGGGCTGGCCCTCGCGCACCTCGACCTGTGTTTCAAAAGTAGGGTTCTCCCCAAATACTTCGACCAGGTCGAGATTAATTTTATCCTGCACTTTTTCATCCACCGGATAATCTGGAGAAAAAAGATGGTGAAATTCCACATCAATTTCTTTTGGAAGGTTAAAATCCGGCATGATATGCAGAAAGTAAGCTTTTTGCGTGCTCAAAAAATCATGGTAGAGATGTAGTGCTTTCATCAGCCTTTCGTCCATCGAGCTGAGATCAAGTGCAGTGAGGATTCTGGATAAATTGGGCATTTTCTTAGGTTTTATTTGGAATACAAATCTTCCCAGTTAATGATCGCGATCCACCAGTGGGTATTAACCATTAATTTACCAAAAAAGCAGCAATGCCCGGGTTGTGGTAATCAGTAGAAGCCAGTGATATTTGTCACTACTATACCACCTTGCTAAACAACTGCCCTGCCGGCTTTTTGGCCCAATAGCGACCATCCAGGGCCATGCAGATGTTGCGGATGAAGGCCTGGCCTCTTGGGGTGACCTGTAATCCTCGTTCGTTTAGTTCGATCAGTCCATCTTCGGCGAGCGCTTCCAGTCTTGTTTTCGCTTTCGCTAAAAAGGCAGTTTGATCAGCCGTTTGGCACCAGTTGGTCTCGTAGCGACACATGATATTTAGGATATGCTGACGCAAAATTTGATCCTCCCGGCTGAGTAAATGGCCCTTAAGGATAGGGAATTCTCCAGCTGCAATGCGGGCCTGATAGTCTTCAATCTTCTTTTCATTTTGGACATAGGCTGTCCAGGAATCGCTAATGGACGAAGCTCCCAGGGCGAGATTCAGTTTAGTATTAAAAGGGGTATACCCCATAAAATTTCGGTGGAGCTGCCCGGCTTTTAATGCACGAGAAAGTCCGTCACCGGGTAGGGCAAAGTGGTCGAGGCCTATTTCTTGATAACCCAGCTCTTCCAGCAGCTGGCGTCCCGTTTCGTACAGTGCTCGCTTTTCTGCGCCTTTGGGTAAATCTGCTTCCGAATAAGCTCGCTGGCTGGGGCTGACCCAGGGTACGTGGGCATAGCTGTAAAAAGCTAGGCGTTCTGGCTTAAGAACGGCTAGTTTCGCCATGTTATCAATTATGTTTTCTCGGGTTTGCAGCGGCAGGCCAAAGATGAGATCATAATTGATGGAATTATAACCCAGCTCACGCGCCCATTGCGTCACCTCCGCTACGTGGGTGTAGGTCTGATGACGGTTGATAATCTTCAGTATTTTGGGGTCAAAGTCCTGAATGCCAATACTGAGCCGACGAAAGCCTAAATCCGCCAATACCTCCAGGTGCGCCCGGCCTGTAGTACCGGGATGGGCTTCAAAGCCAAATTCGTAAGCATCGGCCAGTTCGACGTCCGCGAGGATGCTACTGATCAGTCGGTGTAGCTCTTCCGGTTGAAAAAAGGTCGGCGTTCCGCCGCCCAGGTGTAGTTCTCTTAAGATCGGTTTTTCGGGTAAAAGTGCCCGGTACATGGCCCATTCCTGCAAGACACTATTGATATAGGGGGCTTCTACGGCGTGGTTTTTGGTAATGCGTTTGTTACAGCCGCAGTAGGTACACAGTGCTTCGCAATAAGGAAGGTGGATGTACAGGCTGATTTCACGGTTTTTGGCGAAAGCCGCCTGGACTCTTCCTGCCCAGGCCTCAGTACTGGGTTTTTCTTCTTGCCAGTAAGGGACAGTTGGGTAGCTGGTATACCGCGGAGCAGGTACGTTATATTTCTGAATAAGTACTGGATTCATAACTGTTGATTGTTGCGTCCACAAATTTAGGGAGGAGGAAATCCTTCAATAATGACTTTTGTCACTCTGTAATTTGAATAAAATCAACTATCTTTTGCACAAATGACAGCCAGGAGTATTACTTCCCTTTGTACCTTTATGTTGATGACAAGGGAGTCTTATTATTCAAACAACAACAAATAAACGATGGACTTAACGAAAAGTATTAAGAGTATCATGTCTACCGATCTAAAAACGGCGAAACCAACGGACGCGGTGGCAGTAGTGGATAATTACTTTAAGGAGAATCGCATACACCACGTACCGGTAGTCAATGAAGACGAAGAGGTTGTCGGCGTGGTGAGTAAGTCTGATTTTTTGTACTTGCTGAGAGGCTTTACCGAAAACGACGTGGACGTTTTTGTCCGCGAGGCTAAGCTGAGAAGCTTTAAGGTGCATGAAATCATGGCCAAGGAAATAGAAGTACTGGCAGAAACAGCAGATGTTCGTTCAGCGGTAAGCTTATTGGCACAGAATCGCTTCCGCAGTATCCCCGTTGTAGATAAGAACAATAAACTGGTGGGACTTGTTACGCCGGTTGATATCTTAATGCATATAGATCAGGCTTAAATTCACCTTATGTCTACCACCGCCGTCGCTAAATCTACTTTTGACTTTCTGGCTAATCTAAAAGAGCATAACAACCGGGAATGGTTCAATGATAATAAAGATCGTTACCAGCGGGAACGAGCGAAGGTGGTCGGTTTGGCCGAACAATTAATTACGGAAGTCAATAAATTTGATGTTTTAGAGCCAATGACGGGCAAAAAGTCTTTATTTCGGATATACCGGGATATTCGTTTTTCAAAAGACAAAACGCCTTACAAAGCCCATTTTAGCGGCCAGCTTAAGCGAGCCACCGCCCTGCGCCGGGGTGGTTATTATTTTCGGATTGCCCCCCAGGGTGACACCATGATTGCTGGTGGCTTCTTCGCCCCGAATTCGGCTGATCTGAAGCGCATTCGTCAGGAAATTGCTGCCGACCCGGATAGCTTGCGTACGATCATTAGCGCTCCTGAGTTTGTAAAAACTTTCGGAGCCTTAAAAGGCGATCAGCTGAAAACAGCACCCCGTGGATTTTCTAAGACGGATCCCGCCATTGATCTATTGCGATATAAACAGTACTTACTTATTCGGGAATTCAGTGATGAAGAAGCCATGGCCGGGGATTTTTTAGCGAAAGCTGCCCAGGCTTACCAACACATGTTACCCCTCTTCGAATATATGAGTAGTATACTGACTACCGATGAAAACGGAGCGCCGCTGGAGGGCTTATATTAAATAAGAGTATGCATTATGGGGTCGAAGTTCTTGCTTCGACCCCATAATGCTCTTACCGAATCAAGGTGATATCTCCCCGGTAAACCAGCGTGACGTTATCAATAAATTCTATCTCAATCATGTATACGTATACGCCTGCCTGCAAGTCCTGATTGTTAATAGTCCCATCCCACAGAATGGTTCCTCCGGCACAATCAGGCAAGCCAATGTTATCTTCGCTATAAAGCATATTACCCCATCGATCAAAAACGCGGGCGTAGTTGATGTTTTGTACGCCTTTACAGGCAAAGAGACGGAACTCGTCATTACGGCCATCTCCATTCGGAGAAAATACATTGGGTAGATAGACGTTACGGCTGCGGTTCAATTCTACCAGAACGCTACCCTCCGCGGTACAGCCATTAATATCCACTACCCGTAGGGTGAATTGCTGATCATTCGAGGGTACAACAATGGGCGTCAGGGTATTGCTGTTGGATAGTCCTTCCGTGGGAGACCAAGCCAGGCTATCAATTTGTGTCGTATTGACGATGGGATTTAGTTGCGTAAGCGTATCGCCTAACTCAACCTCTACCACGGCCGGATCAAAATCAACCATCAATTCATCGGGCTGATTAATCGTAATGGTATCAGAAGCGGTACAGCCGTTGAAGTCTTCAACGGTGATGATGCGGGTGCCGGCAAAGACAGTCGCTTCCTGATCGGGGGTGAAACTAATCCCATTATTATCGACCTGGTAGGTATAATCCAGTAAGGTCATTCCCGCCCCACCGGTAATGTTATCGATGCTAAAGAAAGTCGCATCGCCAAAGCAGGGTGGATCGGCAGGTTGTTGAAAACTAAAGTTGATAGGTGTGGGCTGGGTCAGTGTATAACTGAGCGAATCTGTACAGCCCTCGGAATCGGTCACGGTCACCATATAAGTGCCAGCCGACAGGCCGTTAGCTACGGAATCAGTCGCTGCTGCGATACCATCTGACCAGGCAAAGGGCGCAGCACCTAGCGGGTTGATATTATCCCCGCTATTTACGCTGACGGCTAAAATACCATCCTGAGTATCCGCACATCGGGGGTCTTCGGTTAGGCTGGTATTAATCATCAGCTGTAATACATCGGGTTCCATCAGATTCACCGAGTCTGCTTTTACACAGCCATTAGCATCGGTCACCTCTATGGTGTAAATACCTGCGCTGAGGTCCATAATATTTTCGTTGGTATCTCCCGTTTGTACCCATAAATAGGTGTACCCTGGTGTACCTCCCGTTGCACTTACGCCTACGGAGCCATCCGTCAGGCCGTTACAGCTGGGATCTTCGGCATTGAGCGTTAATAAAATAGAATCAGGACTGGGAATATTGACAGAATCGATGGAGGAACAGCCATTTTCGTCAAATACAATAACGGTATTAATCCCGGCGGGTAAGGTATTCGTGAAGACCTCACTGGTGTCATCCACCATTAAACCATTTGACCAGTTGAAATCGAATAATTGGGGACTACCATCACTCAGACTGGCGATCGCCCGTGCCTCACCCGTTGCGTCTCCCTCCGCACAATCTACACCGACAATGTCCTGAAAGTTTACCTGGATACTGGGCGGATCATTAATTACTGCGGTCTCAGTGACCTGCGGGCAATTATTGGCGTCGACTATGGTGATGCCGTAGGTGCCCGCAGCCAGACCAGGACGTAGATTCAGGTCGTTGGTTGTGGGTGGATCCGTATCGTTCCAGGTATAAGTATAGGGCATGGTACCTCCGCTGGCAAATACCGTCAGCGATCCATTATTGAAACCGGGACATAAGGGGGAAACGGTATCAACACTGTCGATGACCAGTGGTGCCGGATCAATTACGGCAGCAGAACTTACGGTCTGGCAACCCTCTTCGTCGGTAATGGTTAAGTTATAGATACCCGGGCTTAAATTAATAATCTCCGTGACCGCCGGGCCATTGTTTCCTGTACTCCAGTTATACGCTGTAATGGGCGTATTACCGGGAATGGCTTGTACGCTTAAAGCACCATTGGTGTCGCCAAAGCAGGATACACTATCACTTTCAAATGAAAGAATCTGGGGGCCACCCTGAGGTAGTATGACGATCTCTGTAGAATCAATACAGCTATTGGCATCGGTAACGATCACCAGTAAAGTATCTGCTACCAGATTAGTGGCGAAAGAATCCGTCGAGGCAGCGGGATCATCCCATTGGTAGGTGTACGGGCCCGTTCCGCCACTTACTTCTACGGAAGCAAAACCATCCATGCCGACCGGACAAGATTCCCCCCGTAACGAATCTTCCATAGCTACCAGTAGGTCCGGCTCGACAATCGTATATTCTTCGGTGACTATACAGCCATCGGCATCGGTGGCTTGTACGGTGTACAGGCCTGGATCCAGATCGGAATAGGTAACCATACGGTCGGTACTATTACTGGGTGTACCCGTTCCCGGGCCGTTGATCACGAAGTTGTAGGGGGTAGCTTCGGAATTGTCTGCCATACCTTCAACGGTAATTTCACCGTTGTCGTCGCCAAAGCAGGTAATATCTTGTAAGGTCTCACTCAGGCTTAGTGTTTTCTGAGCGGTAACTTCGATCGAATCGGTCTGTACACAACCTAAATCATCGGTCATACTAACGGTATAGAAACCAGGCTCGAGACCACTCAGTACGGATTGGGTAGCGGTAGAATCCGTCTGACCAGTCTCCCAGGCAAAAGTGTAGGCTCCGCTACCGTTGGTATCTCCGCCCATAGCACTGATGGTAGCTCCACCATCCGGAATGCCGGTACAGGTGGCGGCTTGTAAGACATCGACGCTTAGCTGGATAGGCGGTCTTGCACTCAGCGTATTGTCGCTGATGGCCATACAACCATTCTCATCGGTAACGGTCACTTCGTACTGTCCCGCTTCCAGGCCGGTAATAGAGACCGTAGAGTCTCCGGTACTCCAGGCAAAGGTGAATCTGGATTCCGGGTTGGGGATTTGAAGATTGCTTTCGTCCAGTATACGGGCAGTCATTACGCCATCTGCTCCCATGAAGCAGGAAATATCCGACTGGACATCGGTGCTTACTCTGAACCCTTCGGGCTGTATAATGGTAATCGTCGTATCCAGGGTGATACCCGATTGGTCGCTAATGTCAAATTGGTAGTCACCTGCTTCCAGGTCCTCCAGCACGAGGGCTTCCCTATCTTGTCGTGAGATCATAAGGGGGCTACTGCCGGTCGTTAAATTTTGATAAGTAATATCGTAAGGCGCGCTACCCTGGGCCAGGGTAATTGAAATAGCACCGTCGTTGGTGGGCCCATCATTGATTGGATTACAGCTAATGTCCATTTTCTGAACATCTAAAAAGACCGGACTGTCAGAGATATTAACCTGGCCATTATCAAATACGTAGCCCACCTGGGACAGACCATTTGCCCCCTGATCTCTACCTACGGTGTTATTGGCTTCGTCGGAGGGGATCAGTGCTACGGGGCTAAAATCTCCCAGCTGGCCAATCACGGTGAAACATAAAGAGAACAAGGTGTCGTTATTGATCAGGCTAATATTGTTTCCGGTGGGTGTAGACCAGGCAAAGGGTACGACTCCACCAGCCGAGTTGGCCGTGTTGAAGCTGAGTGGCAGGCTAAGTTGCAAGTCACTATTTAGGTCCGTTACATTGGTAAGCTCGATGACATTGGGATCCCAGGTGAGATCGAATTCGAGCACACCGATTTCATTAAAATTGTTTACGGTTAAGGGCAAACAAAAGTCTTCACCTGGCAAACGATTTTCTAGTGGAAACTGGAAGTTGACTAACTCGCAGGCGCTCATGTCGATGCTAAAGGTAAAGGAGCTACCCGCCTGATCTTCTACTTCAATATTGTAGGTTCCAGGCTGAGGAACAAAAAATGGGATGGAGTCCTGTGCCCGGATTCTTCCCTGGCTAAAGGTGGTTCCCAGAACGCTGCTGTCCGATGCCAGACGCACGGTAACGTTATAGTCTTCTGTACTGTCAAATTCGGGAAGTCCGCCATTCAGAACAAAGGAGCCGGTACATCCACCGCCATCAGTATTATTATTACTGGATACCAATCGAATGTCATTCAGGTACACGATGCTGAAGGCCTCTTCGGAAGATACGTCAATACAGGCACCGCCATTTTCGTAGGACCGACTGGCAAAGTCGTCGATCGTTGCTGGGGCGAACCACAATTGGTAGGGATCTCCCTCACCGAAGCCCGTCTGGATAAACCCGTCGTTGATGATGGTTAAATTACCAAAGCGATCGCCAACGGTATTTACCCAAAAGCTATCCGTACGGGGAATGGAATCGCCATTCGTTAGATAGAAAAAGGGATCAGTAAGCCGACAGGGATCGGCGGAGATATCCTGAATAGTTGTACTATCTACACTTGCTGGACATTCATAGAACAGATAGACAATACCCGCTTCCGTGGTCGTATCCGGATCACCTTCAAAAGCGTAATTGCTGGCGGATACCAGAATGGAGTCGCCAAAAGGTAGAAATACGACAGAGTCCTGTATCGTATTTCCCTGGCTATCGGTGAGCAGTACTTCGCCCGCTTCGTAGCCACAGGCTACTGCTGAAGAGCGCAAAGTAGTACCGGGATTAACTTGGATATTACCTACTCGCTGGGCCTGGGCATTGAGGGTGAGCATGAATAGCACCAGGAGTGCAGAAAAATTCTTAACCATTGTTCCGTTTTGAAAATTTGTGTTTTCCCAATAATTCTCGACGTTTCACTAACGTAAATCTCCGCTGCGAAATTACATTGCTCTTCAATAATAACTAGTAAGGGGAAGGATTTATTCATTTTGCGTAAGCCAAAGTGGTAACCGAACCCCGGATTTGAAAATCCAGCAGATGGCTGCGTAGTTCATAGGCTTCCCGACGACTGGGATAGGCTCCCATGACCACGTGATAGCTTTTTTGCTGTGGTGTTTGTTTTAAAATAATGTAGACCTTTTGATCAAACCTTCTCTCCAGGTTGCGTACGAAACGAATTACACTGCCGTAGTCCTGCAGGACAGCTAGTTCTACGCCGTATTCTCTTTGGTTGACTTGTACGACGGAAGCCCCGGTAGGCTCCGGGGCAGGCCTGGTCTTTGGTGTGGGCATGGGCAAATGGGGCGTATTGACGGGGTCGGGGGGAAGGGGCACCTGCTCAGCCGATTCGGGCTGGAAAGCGGGTTTGTGTAAATGCGAAAAATCGGGTCGTTGGGAAGGGCTATCCTGGGGGATACTGATGGCGGGCTGCCTGGCCCAGGTGTTTTTTGGTAGGTTGTATTTCTTCAAGTAACCTAACAAAACCGAAGGGGAGGCAATTCCCTCAATCCGCTCCAATAATTTACCAGAGGCAGAAAATACTAACAGAGTAGGCAGTGTATTCACCTGGTAGGTTTCCTTGTCGGTATGCCCTTTCGGTAAATCGACATCCACTTTGATGGCCAGGTAGTATTCTTGCAGATATTGTTGTATTGCTGGATCCGAAAATGTATTGTTTTCCATCCATTGACTGGGCATACACCAACTGGCGCTAAAATGTACGAACAGTAATTTTTGCTCCAGAGCAGCGCGTTGCTGTCCTCGTTCGATGGAAAGATCCTGAAAGAGACGATGATTAGCCTGTAAGCTGTGCATACTGCCCAGTAGGCAGATGACAAAAAAGATAGTGTTCCTTTTCATAGGTCCGGTCTTTGGGTTTATGTTCATGGATATGAGTCTGTTAGAATACCCGATACTAGGAAGGCGTATTTTTAACAGCTATTAAAAATGGACCGGTACGTAGATCTATGTCTCTCGAAAGCCGAAAAGTGAAAAATAAAAACATCAGAAAAAGCACCTGTAGAAAGGGTGCAAAATATTTGGACAGGAATAATCTCAGAAACAAATAAATATGTTTTATTCTAATAAGTCAAGCCTGACGGTGTTAAATTTTGGAGGCAGTGAGGGAGTGGTACTTGTTTTAGGAGGAGTGGGGCTGATCATCATTACCTGGATGGTTATCCAGCTTGGTCAGGAGCGCTAAATGTTGATTAAGAAGCGTTTGCGTCGCCTGGTATAATTCGTCAAAATGTAAGGCGATTAGTTGCATTTCAGGTGGCAAATCTCCATTCATATTTTTAACCTTATAACGACAGCAAATATTCAGGCCATCAATAACCGATTGTAGTTCTTCGGCGCGATCCAGGTACTGGCGCATTTCAGGAGTAGTGGCTGAATTTTGAAAAAGGTGCTGGTGATTAGCTTCGTTGAGATCTTTTTGGATCAGGGTCAATAAGTTCACCCCAAATAGATGTGCCATCTTAAGCAGGTTACAAATTTTAGGCTCTGCCGTACCATTCTCATAAGAGGCGATATTACCCCGGTTAAGTCCAATCTTCTTAGCTAATTCCCCCTGACTCCACTTCTTCTGCTTGCGTAGCAAGCGAATATTTGAAGGCAAATAAGACTTTCGGTAAGACTCATTTACAATATCCATAATTCGATCATCTTTGTATAGCTTACTATTACAATGTTTAGCATGTACTTTCCTTTGAGTAGGTACGGTTATTATACAAGCAAAAGGATGAGATAGTTTAGCGCTGTTAAATTTTTTAACATAAAGCAGGTTTTCGTCAGCAAAGTGTCAAGTCTGCTACAGTTTTGCTCTTTAGAAAGGGTCTGTGTTAAAAAAACTTGCATTTTAATGTGTATACACCTATTTTTGATAAAAATAATTACAAAAACTACTTCAAATCACCGACATATGATCTACGCAATGCAAAATCAAATGCAGGACCAGCTGGATAAAATCAGTGGTTCTCTTCGTGCATTTTCTTTAAAACTAACCGGTAATAAGGTAGATGCTGAAGATTTATATCAGGATACCGCGGTACGTATTATCACGAACGCCGAAAAATATAAGCAAGGTACTAATTTCAAAGCCTGGGCCGTAACGATTATGCGGAACATCTTTATCAATAATTACCGCAAGAAGATGCGCCGAAATATGATTATCGATCAGACGCCCAATAATTATTATCTAAATTCAGGAAATGAGACGGTAGTAAACGATGGGGAGTCGCAGGTCGCCTACGGCGAGCTAATCGAGATGGTAGACCGCCTACCAGAGGACTTTAAGAAGCCTTTTATGATGGCTTATAAAGGTTACAAATACGAAGAGATTGCCCAAGAGTTAGATTCTCCACTGGGTACTATTAAGAGTAGAATCTTCTTTGCACGTAAGAAATTACAAAAGATGTACCGCAATAAATTCCGCGAGGAAAGAGCTTAATCGTCCTACTCCGGATAAAGGAAAATCCACTTTTTGGCCCTGGTCGAAAAGTGGATTTTTTTTGTTACATTTAATGGATTTTTTTAATTTGAATCGACAAGTAGGTAATCAAATCTAAATTTGGATACTTAACTTAGTACGTTCCGGCAGGTTTACCGATGGTAAAAGAATCGGAATTGTAAAAAATATTTACATTTTCAACATATATTTAGCTCCATTCCTATGGCAAAATACCTAATTAATCGAGATCAAGGCCCCATTCGTCTAGTAAAAAGCAAGCAGCTGGTAGGTATTAAATTGGCCCCTACCCGTGATGCAACTGCCGGAAATCCGGATTACGTAAAAGAAGAATTACTCAACCATTTTGGTGGCTTTCGCCTGGTTACGCTAAAGGCAGAAGACAGCTCCGTGGACGAAAAGTTAGATGAGCTTCGTCGCAACCCGGAGGTCGAAGTCGGGACGCACGTCTATTTCGCCGAGGGAAGTGATACGCCCGTTGTCCCGACGGGCGAAATTGCCATAACCTTCGAAGATGGCGTTAGCGAGGAGGAGCAAAAAATTGCACTGGAGGAATTTGCCCTTGCGCTGGTCGAGCGTCGGGCTCCTTATTTTATTATTGTTAAGGTAACCGCTGATTCTCCCAATCCGATCAAAGTAGCACAAGCTTTGCAAGCCTCCCTATTGGTCAAGGTGGCGGATCCTGATTTAGATATTGTCTTAGAAGAGTATGACCTGACTCCGGATGACCATCTGGTTAGTCAGCAGTGGCAGTTGAGAAATAGGGGGTTCATACCAGGGGTAGGGGTGCGGCTTCGCCAGGGAGCAGATTCCAAAGTGTTTGACGCCTGGAATAAGCTGGGTAATCGGGGCGCTTCCGATGTAACCATGGCCCTGATTGATACGGGCTTTGACCTGACGCATCCCGACTTAAAAGGTAAAGTGGTGCATCCGTATAATTTATTTAGCCGCTCGAGTTTTTTGCCGCAAGGCGATACCCGCTATACACACGGCACGCCCTGTGCAAGTGTAGCCCTGGCCTCCGCAAATTCCAGCGGAATGGTAGGTGCCGCTCCTAATGCCCGGTTTATGCCGATCCATGGCACCTCTTTTGGAGACCGGGACACCGAAGAAATGTTTGATTATTGCATGCGTAACGGTGCCGATATTATCAGCTGTAGCTGGGGAACAACCGATCCGGCTCACCGCCTTAACTATCGGAAAGAACAGGCAATCCGTCGGGCCGCGACCCAGGGCCGAAATGGTAAAGGTTGCGTGATTCTTTTTGCGGCGGGTAATGAGGGGCAGTCTTATCTTAATTTTTATGCCGCACATCCCGATGTGATTGCGGTGGGTGCTGCTACCAGTCAGGATATGCACGCTCATTATTCCAATCAGGGTGCCGAGATTGACGTGGTTGCCCCATCCAGTGGTCACTGGCCTATTCTGGCGGGTAGAGCCTGGTGGGATGAAGGGGAAAGAGGCAGAGTGGGTAACCAGCGCTATTACATCGATGGTATCTCCCGGGGTAATCATTATAAGCATTTTGGCGGGACCTCCAGCTCCACGCCACTGGTAGCTGGTATTTGTGCGCTTATCCTTTCGGCTAATCCCGATCTTACGGCTAGTGAAGTGAAGGAGATACTCACCCAAACTGCGGATAAAATTGGCCGGGTCGCCGATTATTATCGGGGCCATTCCCGCAAATACGGCTATGGCCGGGTGAATGCAGAAAAAGCAGTCGCCGAGGCCATTCGTCGCCGCGGTAATCGTCCCAACCAGCCGACGGTCGACAGCTCAAACCCTCTGGGGAATACCGATACGTCCAGCACCGATACAGCATCCGATAGCGGCCTTTTTGAAGTAGAGGTTAGCGATACAGTGCAAATGGGGTGGGGGGTACAGATTGGCGCCTATTCGAACTACGGAGGCGTAATGAGCCTGGTCAGTCGCCTGAAGCGAACTTATAACCAACCGGTCCACGTCGCTTCGGTCAACCGGGGTGGCAGGGTGCTGTATCTGGTAATTGTGGGGGCTTTCGCCAATATTAACGATGCCCGCGAGCTACAGCGTCGTTTGCGTTCCGAGTTCTCCGGTGCCTTTATTAAAAATTTGCGGGATGTGTGATGAACACAATGGTTGAATGGTTGATTTTTTGAATGTTATTGGGTTTTGCCAAGGGCTCATTGAGGAGTTTTTAAACAACTTCATATACCTATTCCGCAGATAAGATCCAATCACTGACGTATTCCAGTACGGCCGGATTAACGGTTTCTTCGATTTGGGCATATTCACTGGCCTGACCGGTTTCTGCCGATTGAAACAGATGGTTTAACCCTGGGAAAATACGGGTGGTCAATTGATTGTTACCACCTTTTTTCAGACTGGCTTCAATGCCGGGAATATTCTGCTCGGCAATGACCTGGGTATCCTTATCTCCATTAATGGCCAAAACGGGCACCTGAAGATTTTGAAGGACAGGTTGCGGATCGTAAGCCAGAAAATATCGCATCCAGGGGCTACTAAACTGGTCGACCGCCTTTTTTACCTGAGGGTTTTCCCGCAGGTTTATGCCGCCGTTTCTCTGTTCATAAAAGGAAAAAATACTATCGCGTATGGCTTCCTTCGATAAATCTCCGGTCTTACTAATTAGATCAAAAATGGCTTTTTGTTGATCCAAAAACATGGTTTTAACGGGGTCAACCATACCCTGGCCTTCGGCTACTTTCACGTTTTGCTCATACATCAGGTCGATAATGGGTACCCCCGGTGCGGCGAGCAGGACCAGGAAATCAACCTGATCGGGGCGAGCCTGGGCTACTATCGGTGCTACCAATCCACCTTCGCTATGGCCCAACAAACCAATAGAGCTATTTTTGAATTTCTCGTGATGGACTAAAAAATCAACGGCGGCCTGCACATCACTGGCAAAATCCTGACTAGTCGCACTGCTAAATTCGCCCTCCGATTCACCGACACCGCGCTCGTCAAAGCGCAGCACAGCGATGCCCCGTCGACTGAGGTGGTCGGCCCAGACCAGAAAAGGACGGTGGTTCTTAATTTCTGAATTGCGATCCTGAGGGCCGGAGCCACTGATTAGGATCAATACCTGATCCGGTGTATCCGTTTTGGGAAGAGTTAGTGTACCGGCCAATTGGATGTTTGCGGCGGGATTGGTAAAGGTCACTTCTTCGCGGAGGTAAGGAAAAGGTGGCTGGGGATCCTGTGGACGGGGTGCTGGACCTTCGGCATCGGTCATACGCTCCATTTTTAGCGGAAGCTGCGTCATGCCCTGCTGAAAGGTGCCATTGAGCTGGTCGGCTTGTAAGGTAGCGGTAAACGTCATCATCATAGCGCTGGCTTTAATGGTGAGCTGGTCCTCCTCCACGTAACAAGTATCTGTACTAATCCCGAAGGCACCCTGATCCGGGCTATCCATGCTGGCCGTCAACTGGCCCTCCATTTCAGAAATGTGGAAAACGATAGGGAGCTTATTCCCCTGGATTTGTAAGTTACCTTTCCAGTCGCCGACGAATTTTTGGGCAGATAAGGGCACGGATAGCAAAGACATTAGACAAAACAGAGTAATATTTTTCACAATAACAGTATTTTTTCCAGATGAAGGCTAAGAATCTAGAGAAGAAATGTCCAGTCGGGGACGATTGATCAAATCTAATTTAATTATTTTTATCGTAAGTTAAACTTTCCATTGGCCTTAACAATTAATGATAGTGGAGTAAAGCAGTGTGCGGCTGTTTTGCGCAGGACTTAAGTTTTATAACTAAAATAATCAATTATGCGTTTAGTTTTGACCTTTGCTTTATTATTAGGCCTTAGCCTAAGTGCCAGTGCACAAGAATTTCCACAATTGGATAAGAGCCCACTGGATGTTGCTTACTTCCCCAACCGGGTCGCTTTCCGTAATTTTGCCAAGACCGAGGAGGAGAAAAGTGCAGAACCGGTAGCTCGGGTTATCTACTCTCGGCCACAAAAGAATGGTAGAGATGTATTTGGAGAGCTGATAAAGTATGGTAGTGTTTGGCGCCTTGGGGCAAATGAATCAACAGAAGTCGAATTTTTCGAAGATGTGAATATTGGAGATCAGCGCGTGAAAGCAGGACGCTATACCATGTATGCTACCGTTAATGAAGATAACTGGGAGGTGGTCTTTAGTACGGATCTGGATCTTTGGGGAGCCTACGCTTATAATGAAGCCAATAATGTGGCGAGCATTAGCGTACCTACGAAGAAAACGGATGCTACGGTAGAAGAGTTTTCGGTAACTTTCAAGGAAGTTGATGGAGGTGCTCACTTGATGATGGCCTGGGATGATACGATGGTAGAGGTGCCGATTATGTGGTAAAACCGTGGCTATCGTCAAAAATATAGATAATATTAGAAAAAATGTCTGTTCGGTAGCTCCGTTCAGGCATTTTTTGTTGGATGCTAAAAACCCCGCTACAAAATAGGCGATGAAATTGTCGAAAGGCTTGTACCCGTCTCTCTGGAAAGTCTGCGTTTATTTTCAGAACTTACGGCTCCGAAAAAAGTAGAAAATGGAATTAGTCATACACCAGGTTATCGTACACGAATTGATCAAGGAGCCCGAAGCCAGCGAGGCTCAGCTCTTTTTAAGTAAAACGCCCTTACCCATTGAGGAGCGTACGGATCTATTAGTAGAACAGCTCAATCTTACTTTTGAGCAAAAGTCGGATACCCTCCAGGGTTTTTTTAGTAGTCCGGAAGACGCACTCTTCCCAGGATATTTTCAGGAATGGTCGAATCAAAATTATGAAAAGGCGGCCATGATGGATTTCTCTCGCGAAACCATGCAGGCGCTGCAACTGAGCTTACAAGGGATTACCGGTGCCAAAGGCGGATATTTGGTATACGCTCATTATCACTTTTTTGAGCAGGATTATCTCGGTATTTTTTTGATTCGCGACACGGAAGGGCTCGTATTTGCTAAACAAGCCGAGACGGGTACTTTCGATATTGAATCCACCACCTACCTGAATACGGATCGACTGGCCATGGCGGGGCGGATCAATATCAGTCGCTTCCAGTCGGGTAACCAGCGCTGCCTGGAACTCATCAAATACGCCAAAAGCCAAAAGACGATTTCGGAGTATTTTCAAAATTGGATCGGCCTGGATCGCCCCGAGAGTAGCAAAACACTTACCCAGACCTTCCTGGAGGTGGTAAACGAATTACCACTGCCTTTAAAAGAAGATACTAATGAGAAAATGGAAGAGGAAGAATTCCGGGCAGAGGTGCTAAACTTTGCGATGCGTAATCCTCAAAAAACAATTGACGTGGCGCAATTTGAGCAGAACTTTTACGGGGAACAGCCCGCCGTACAAAAATTGATAGAGGACCAGGATATTGAGCTGGATGATTCTTTTCGTTTCGATCAGCGGGCGATGAAAAACTATTATCATTATAAAGCCAGCGCAGATGGCTTATCACTGAGCTTTAACCATAGTCATTATCGGCAACAGGCAGTAGAGATCGATGGCGATACCATTATCATCAAATCAGAAGCGTTGGCCGAGAAATTACGTAGCCAGTTAGAACAGTTCCTGTAGCATTTTTTGACTCGTCGAACGGATCCTAAATCATAAGTCAACCATTCAAAATTGGATACCAATGAAAGCACTGACCTTCCATGGGAAAGAACAAATTTTGTACGAGGATATTCCCTCCCCTCTTATTGAGTCGGCGGGCGATGTGATCGTCGAGGTGAAAGCCTGTGCCATTTGCGGATCCGATTTACATCCCTATTTTGAACGGGAAAAAGGGCTGGATCACGGTTGCGCTATGGGACACGAATTTGTGGGAACAGTTGTGGAACTTGGCGCAGAAGTCCGGACACTAAAGAAAGGAGACCGGGTTATGAGCCCCTTTACGGTATCTTGTGGTCAGTGTTATTATTGCCAAAATGGTCTGACCAGCCGTTGTGAGCATAGCCAGTTATTCGGCTGGCGCCAAAAGGGAAAAGGTCTGCACGGAGGACAGGCACAGTGGGTGCGGGTTCCTTTGGCCGATGCCAGTTTGATGAAGATGCCCGAAGAGATGCCCGATGAAATGGGTATCCTGTTGGGTGATATTCTGTCTACGGGCTACTATGGGGTAGCTAAAGGAGGCCTTGAGCCAGGGCAGACCCCCGCGGTAATCGGCTGTGGTCCCGTTGGAATGATGGCGATTTGGTCCGCTTTTCAATTGGGGGCGAAGCAGGTGTTTGCCATTGATGCGATTCCGGAGCGACTACGCATGGCTGAGCAGTGGGGCGCTACCGCGCTGAATTTCAAAACAACCGATGTGGCTGCTGTCATTCGAGAAGCTACCCAGGGCCGGGGCGTGGATCTGGCCGTGGAAGCAGTCGGAAGTGGTGCCGCTACGCGCAGTGCGTTTTCTCTTTTACGCCCCGGTGGGCATTTATCCGCCGTCGGCGTTTGTACGGACCAGGACTTGTCATTCGGACCCGTTGGAGCCTACGATAAAAACCTTACCTATAGTATTGGACGGTGTCCGGCCCGGTATTATATGCCCCGATTAATAGAGGCCGCACTAGCGGATGCCGATCGCTTAACTTCCATATTTACACATCGTTTCCCCCTGGCTGCCGGAGCCCGGGCCTATCGAATCTTTGCCGATAAGAAAGATCAGTGTATGAAAGTTTTGTTGCGGACGTAAATAGAAGTTGTTTAAAAACGCCTCACTGAGCCCTTGGCAACACATTGAAAGCCAATACGGCAGCTCTTTTTCCCTTCGTCCGCCTGGGCGGATGGCTACGAGAAAAAAAGTAGCCTTGTCTTGACTTCCAAGCCGTTACCAATCATCTCACCAGGAATTCTTAAGCAACTTCGTAATTTGGTTTTAGCGAAAGCTGACGGAATTCAGTAGACTTTATTCTAAAGTAGTTATGAAGAGTGATATTTTTTGTCTTTTGGAATGAGCAAACAGATATTGAAGCACCGGACCGTTTTGATATTTTAGATCAGGATGCATTGCTACCAAAATTTGTTGCTATACCGAATGCCCGGCGAAATCATAAGGGCTATCGCTAAAGTTGTGAAACCTCGTCTCGATTAGCTTACAAATTCCTTGGCTTATCCTTTGCTCCGAGTGAAAAAGAAAATACTCATGCTGAGTAATAAGATGGACAATAGGAACAAGCTCCATTTTGGAATAGTCGGTAAATTCGCTGCTATTCTCATGCATAGTTCCGCATCACAGCTGTTGCTGATACCCTGGCGTTGACCGATTGAAGGTCCGGCAGTTGCTTCGAAAATACCATTGTAGCCAACACCGGGCTCATGCCAGAACTCAAAAATATAGTCTACCGCGTCACCGTTGATTTCAGGTCGAGCGACGATACTAGAGAGATCTGTAATCTCATTTCCACTTTGATCAAATACGGCCCCTTCTAGGATTTCAACTAACTCCCAGGTGTCTCCAGGCGCGGCCGTCAGGACAACCGTCTCATGGAAAAGAATGAGATCTAAACCATCGTAGACATTGCTGGGGTTTTCACAAGAGCAAGGATCTGTAATACTGACCTCTAGCATAGTACAATTATCATCAATGATCATTTCGGCATTACCTTGTCCGATGAAGCGACGGGAAGAAGCGGTTGTAATTGGCATACCCATTTCACTGTAAGCTCCACCACTGCCAGCGCCGGTATTAATATCGGCAGCGATATCAATACTTGTACAAGCAGAAATCATTAGGTTTCCACCATCTACCCCCGTATCACCGGTAAAGATACCATCCGTTCCGTCGGGCTGATTGCTTGGATCATCTCCATTGGTGACGCTAACGCCACCCTCTAAAGAAGCGACATCTATATTTCCGCCCTTAGAGCCAAGGTAAGTGTGGGTCAGATCAATATCATTTTTGAAAGTCAGGAATATATCTCCACCGTCGGTGCCCACACAGGCATTCTCGGTGGTCATCGTTTCTCCTGCAACGATGATGGAGGCATCTCCGTTTTTAGCTTCGATCCCTGCAAACTCATATTCTATCCGTTCTACCTGAACTTTTAATAGATCATTACTACCGTCTAAGACGAGGCAAGAATTATCCATATCCAAGATATTGGCTTGTAAGGTCAGATTACCATTGCCACTCTGGACGGTGTTGGTGATGGCGCCTTGTCTTAGGAAAACGGAATCTTCAACAACTACTTTGACGTCTCCTTCTACTACATCTGCGTGAATGCTTGAATTAGAAGTGCCATTTATGGTTCTATTTTCAGCCCCTGGCTCACTGTAGTCATACATCGTGGGTAAAACTAAATTTTGAGCTGAAACGGATAGGTTTCCAGTGTATTGACCAACTGGATTCCCGCGATCATTATAAGAATCATTCCCCTGATGGGAGATTTTTGCAAAAGTCATATACAGGTCACCACCTGCTTCAACGTTGATGTCGCCATCCGCACTTTGTAGAATGGATCCAGTGTGGAGTAAAAGGGAGTCTCCAACAATCACGTCGGTATTACCAGTCCCTGATTTTTGGGCAATTTCAGCTTGTGAGATCTTTAATTTCCCACCTACATCTACGGAAACGTCACCCCTTGCGCCGTAATGCTCAAAGGAAGAATTAAGGAGTATACAGTTTCCAGTTGTATTAAGCTGGATGTCACCTTCTCCATATTGTTGCCCCATATAGAGCCATTGGGATGTAAAGTAACCTGCATCAATCTGCAGATCTCCGTTGGCTTGAGCGTTGGTCTCATTGATGACATAAGATGGATCGGCATTGATGTTTGTATAAGAAATATCTACCGACTTCGATCTGGCACCAAATCCAATAAATCCTCCACGGGAGTCACTCGTGCCAGAAATACTACGCGCTGCTACTCCGGCATTTAAACTATCCGTAGCAATGATATTAATAAAAGAGGGCTGTTCGTTGTTGGTAATAGAAACTTCAGCATAGCCTTGACTATAAACCCTGGTATCGATTATAATCGTATCGCCCTTGGTTTGGCCACCAGCTTCGGGACCAACAATATGGGCAGGAATAGAAAAATTGGTGACGTATTTATCTGCCTTAATATCAACACGGCCACTACCCAATACAATTCCTTTCTCATAGAATTGCTCAAAGATGTAATTACTCTCCACTTTAATTTTACCATTTCCTTCTCGAATGCCGATTCTCCCCCCAGTACCAAAATTGCCTCCCTCTTTGTCAAAAGCATATAAAAACATAGAGTCCTGAGCAATTACTTCTAGATTCCCATCACTACGATCTACGGTCACGCTTACACCCGTATGTTTTAAAACTTCTGCGATATCTAATTTAATGGAGCGGGTGTCTTTCCCATTACGCACATTGAATTCTCCATATTGAAAATGGGCATTATCAGCTTCCACTAAAATATCTGTGGTATTATTAATGGCGGTATCCAAGACCATGAAGCGCAGCAAACACATACTCTTAGCTTGCATGAAAATGCTATTGTCATCGGCAGCTTGGAGTACTTTAATACCCGATTGTTCCAAGTCCATTGTGTCCCTTGCTACCACAGAAATTTTGCCAGCTCCGGTCTCAATTGAAGAATTGAACAGTTTAAGGATATCCGAATCAATGTTCAAATCTCCGCCACCCGCTGCACCGTGACCCATGTATAGCCATTGTGCATCGAAGTAACCCGTTTGGATATTTAGATCACCAAAGCCTGAAGGGTAGCCTAGGTTAGGGTCATTATTACTATTACCTCTCGCTCCATTTCCAAAACCAATAAAACCACCACTAGCCTCACCAAAACAGGGGAAATCTACCGATCTGGCCAGCAAAGAGTCGGTAGCGGTAATATTTATAGCTCCTTTGAGCGTATTTTCTTTGATAGAAATTTCACTAAAGCCAAACCGCATATCGGTAGTATTTACCTCGATTAAGTCGTTGATGGTCGTGTTGGAGGCATCCCCTTCAATAATGGCCTGAGAAGTACGCCAGTCTAGAGCGTCGGCAGCATCTACTTTAATTATACCATTTCCCCCATCGAGGTTTAATTGCACATACTGAAAATTTGTATAGTCGCCTTGGGTATAAATTTGACCGTTCCCATTGTTGATTCTCAATTGCCCTCCTGTGCCACAATCGCTACCAGACTTGGTCGGACCATTGATGAAAAGTGAATCCGCACCGATGGCAGAAATATTACCATCGCTATTGGTCATTTCCATAATGACACCATTTAAGATAAGTTTCTCAGTCATCTCTACTTTGATATTCCGGCCATCTAGACCATCTCTTAGTCTCATGTGGCCATATTGAAGGTTGGCATAGGTGCCTGAGATATCTATGTCGGTTTCATGGCCAGGCGTGAAGTCTCGAATGGTGAAACCTTCCAGGCAAACACTATCGGCACTCATCTCAACGTCCTCTTTCCAGTCTATTTGGAAAAATTTGGCGTTAATATTTTGTGCGTTAATTGATAAACTGTGTGAGGGATCAGAAGAAGCGGGCGTGTAGGTGAAACTTCCTCTTTCAGATGTCAAGTCTTCTGTGTTGATGGTTAATTGGCCACTTAGTTGAAAAGTGTAATGTTCCATTTCCACCGTATCCGCAATGGTCAACTGTACATTACCAGCGATGACTATACTACCATCGATATTATTCATCTCATCAATTCCAAACTTGAAAACATTTGCGGTAACGTTTAAATTTCCAGCACTCATGGTACCATCCGCTATAATGGCATTTCCATTTAAATAAACTTTATCAAAATCAAGAATATTTATGTCTCCACCATTGGTTTCTAAACCCCAGTCTTTAACGGAAAACTGGCCATCGGGAGCAGTAGAGTTGATATTAATAGTGAGTTTACCAGTGTTAGGGGGAGAAACAGCATTGATGCCATAATTCTCAATGTTGACATTTCCTCCTGAAGAAAGGTTAAGTGTTCTGTCCACCGCCAAGTCATATAGTAAGCCTGCAGGGGTGGAAGCAGAAGAGGTGAAACTGAGATTGCCAACTGCAGTAATATCGACATCTCCATTGATAAGTTCCGTCAAAAGATTACCATAATCGATGGTAGAAGGGCCAGGGCCAGTTGGTGTCCAAACGCCAGCTACAAAGGCACCATTGATATTGTTTCCACTATTGTCGGTAACGGTGACGTCATTAGACCAGGCAAGGATGGCAAAAGACATCAAAAAGCTTAAGGCCAGGCCTCTTTTGAGTAGAGAAGATTTCATGTTTGTTAGATTATGATAGTCTTAGGTCGATTTTTAATACTTAAAGTTACAAATAATTAGGAGGGGGAGACATTTTTATGTGTTAAATTTGTTTTTTAATAAGGTTTTTCTTCAAAAAAGGCTAGGAGCATTTTTGATTTTACCATCTTTGTAGTCCAAATAGAGGTTAATGATAATTGAATGGCATGGCAAACTGGGACTTCATTGATTATTTCATTTTATTGGGCACTGTACATCTAACCTGGTTAATGCTGCAGATGTTAGGCGGGCTATTAGCACCATTTTTTCAGAAAAAGGAAAAGCCCAAATTGTTGGTAGCAGAGCCTCCGGATGCTTCAGTAGTCTTGTTAATCGTTCCCGTTTGTAATGAAAATCCAAATATTTTGGAGTCTACTTTACAAAAGTGTCAAGTGCTATCGGACGTAGACTTAGTGGTGCTTGAAAACTCTTCTAATTTGATCATCAAAGCTAGTTTGGAGCAAGTTTGCGAAAAACTGGGTGTCCGTTGCTATTCTATCGAGAATTTGGGAAATAAAGCGCGGGCACTAAATCATTACCTGAAAAACCATACCGTTACAGCAGAATTTGTTTCTGTTTTGGATGTAGATCAAGAGCCGGAACCGGAATTTTTGGAGACTATTTTACCCCATTTTCAAGGTCAAGAAGATTTAGGTTTGGTACAGACACCGCAGGCCTTTCGGAATGAAAAGAAAAGTTGGTTAACCTTTGTTTATGCGGCTATGCAAGCCATCTTTTTCAGAGGCGTATGTGTAGCGAGAGGCAGGATTGGTTTTACGCCTTGTTTAGGAACCAATTTTGTAATGCGGCTTTCAGCCTTGCGAGCGGTAGGGGGATTTGATGAAAATTCCCAAACTGAGGATGTGGCCACCTCTCTGAAAGTTGCTTTAGCGGGGTATCGTACGCAATATCTGAATCAAGTGCTGGTTTACGGTTTGGTTCCCAATCGATTTCGAGATATTTTAAAGCAAATGAAGCGGTATACGATTGGTAGTAACCAGATATTGGGTAAAATTTTCGGGCGGATTTTGTGGCAACCCAAACATTGGTCCAAAGTTCGTAATTGGCTGACGATCGGTCACTATTTACACTATTCGAGTACGCTTTTAGTGGGTAGTTTTATCTTTTACCTCTCTTTTTTTAGTGATCATGTTTTAGTTGAGGTGAATCTGGTTATCATTGGAATCTTCTTACTGATTATGCTGGTTTGGCTACCTTTCTATAAAATGCTGACGGGCCTATTGTTTTTTACCATCATTCTACCTTTCACCTTGATTTTTAACCTGGATATTACTGCTTACAATCGCAAATTTGCCGTGACGGGTAAGCAAATTGACGATTTAGAAGAGACCGAAGGGTTGGTTTTAAAAAAAATCAAAAAACATCATTAAGTGCAAAAGCTGATTCTGTTGGGGGCTATTTTAATTTTTTCTGCTTGTCAAAAGAAAGATGCCATGCGCAATGACTTTCCAGTATTTCCTGCCAGTACTTTTCTAAAAGCTAATGATCAAGTAGCTTTCCAGTTTTCTGCTCCGGGCATTCAGCTTGTAGATGCGCAGGCAATAGGTACTGTAATGAGCGATCGCGAATACCAGGCGCCAGAAGCTATTGAAGTCACACAGCGAGTTCATTTGAAGTTTAAAAGAGAAAAAGACCGGGCGCAAATTCCTATTTATTTGTTGGAGGCAAATACGTCAATTTTTACTTATCAAAACGATTGGATTAGCCTTGATCTAGGAGATAAAGTGCTAGAATCAAATGTATGGGGAGTCAACCAGTCAAATCAGAAAATCAACCATTTGGCATTGACTCAATTTCCCATTGAAGAAGATCAATATATCGCCTGGAAATGGGCGGCTACTAATCAGCAAGCACATACCATCTTAGCCTATCCTGAAATTGTTTTTGGCTGGAAGCCCTGGCGCAATACTTCAACGACCAGCGAGTTGCCGCGACCTCTAAATCAAATTAAATCCATTCCAGTCAAATACCAGTATGAAGGTTCTGCGAAAGGTTCCTACAACCTGGCTTTTGATTGTTGGATCAATGCCGGTACATCCATTAGCAAGGAGAATATACTGACAGAAGTTATGGTATGGGAGGATTGGTCCAACCTAAACCCAGTAGGGCAAATGAAAGAGCGTCTGGAATCGCCTTACGGTACCTACGAAGTTTGGGAAGGTACAACTACAGAGGGGTGGAATTGCCTTACTTTTCGAAAAGTCCCTCCGGCTTCGGATGGAGATATAGATTTACATTGGTTTTTGAAATATTTAATTGCTAAGGGGGTAATCCAAGACACTCAAATACTGGCCAGTGTAGAGTTCGGTAATGAAATCGGTAAAGGGACTGGTGTAACGATCATAAAAAACTACCAAATTAAAATCCAATGAGGCACTAGTGCCTCCGGAGCTACTTCAGCTAGCTGGTTTTCTGATGTTTTCTCTTTTGTAAACCCTTTTAATCTCCACTTTACTGGTTGGAGTATCCATGGGTTTAAGTTAGGTGTGACGTTTGGGTGTGAAAATAAGTCGTATCCAGAAGACCACCTGGCGCCCGGGCCTATCGAATCTTTGCCGATAAGAAAAATCAGTGTATGAAAGTTTTTTTGTGGACGTAAAAAATTGTTAGTCAGCTATTTATCTATTTTTTATTTGAAAAAGCTGCTCGAAAACACAAGTTTTTTTCGGTAGTGGTTTCACATCCCTTTTGCTTTTTGTATATTTGTATAACCTTCACTAAATCGACTCTCTCCGAGAAGTCGCTTGCTATTCGTCTACCTACACGTTTTGATTTTGCCTCAGCAGAATTCAGTATTTTAATAAGACCAAAAACTATAATATGCAATTAAGATTAACTTTGTTATCCCTCCTTGTCTTCTCTGTCCTTAACTTAGGACAAGTGCAGGCACAGTGCAGTCTGGACTGCCCAGCGGAAATGGACGTCTTTTTACCAGAAAATGGAAATATTAACCTGGGTATTTTTGATCTCCTGGATTCTATTCCGGCAGATTGTCCCCCTGCGGATAGCATCAGTCTGGTGCCTAATCAGCTCAATTGTAGCTTTGCGGGCAGTGCTACGCCTTACGAGCTTCGTCACGTGCGCACGGGTGGACTGCTTTGCTCGGGGGTGCTAAATGTAAAAGACACGACCACCCAAGAACTAATTTGTAGGGAGAATATAACCGTCTTCTTACCTGAGGATCGCGATTTCCGAAATATGATTCAAGCAGATTATGTATTTGCTATTTCTGACAATTGTGATCGAACTGGCCTATTCAATTTCTCACCCCGGGTAGTCGACTGTAGTATGGTAGGTGAAGAAGTAAATTATGCCATAACTGCGACGGGAAGTGAAGATACCCTTTGTACAGGTACCGTAACGGTAGTGGATACCACCAATACGCCCATCACTTGTAAGGAACAAATCAATATTGAATTATCTCCCTCCGGATTTCCCTCCTTTCTTTTCCCTGGTGAAGTCATCGAAGGAAATTTCAGAGACAATTGTCATCGTTCGACCGACCTAAATTTGTCACCTGTATTTTACAATTGTGAAATGGAGGGAGATACGACCTATTATTTGACCAACCGCACCACCGGCGATACGATCTGTACCGGTACGGTGACCGTAATAGATCCTATATCACCCCAGGTAAGTTGTGTAGACACTTTTGAGTTATTCCTGGCTGAAGATGGATCGGCACAGCGATTATCTCCGGGCGATCTGGTCACCCTGTTCTCCGACAACTGTGGTACGGTGGACAACTTACAAATCTTTCCCGTCGACTCCTTTGATTGTACTGCTTTGGATGCGGCGGTTCCCTATGATTTAGTTACCGCAGGAAGTGAGGAAATTGTTTGTTCTGGACTGATTGAGGTAATAGACACCTTCAATCAGGCGGTACAATGCGAAGAAAATGTGATTGTCTCC
>DATFKA010000062.1:0-25456 GCA_035268885.1 Saprospiraceae bacterium | reverse complement strand
AAGGCGCGGCGGAGCCTTGTTACTTCAGAAAGGGCCCCTTGAATTCCCTTTCTTCGTCTAGCTACAAAGGTGAGTACGCAACGCAATAATGGACAAAAAGATGACTTTCAAAATGCTTAGAAATTTAGATTACAGAGTATTAAATAACTTCTATATAATTAAACCACTTCATTGCTAAGGTCCAAGTACTTATTTACTTATATTTGGAGGACTAAACATTAAATTCGGATTAACATGAAAAAACTATTTTTACTTATGTCGGGCGCTTGCCTGGCCGTGGGGCTTTTTGCGCAAGCACCCCAATACTCAAAAGACCAAATTGACGCTTTAAAAAAAGAAGCCATGGAAAGCGTGGCGGCTAAGGAGAAAATGGCGCAGGTCATGGTCGACAAAGTCTTTAGTTTCGCTGAGCTGGGTTTTCAGGAAGTAGAAACTTCTAAATACCTGACCGATATGCTCAAGGAAAATGGCTTTGAAATCGAATATGGCATCTCCGGAGTACCTACGGCTTGGTGGGCCAAATGGGGCTCCGGCAAACCGGTCATTGCTCTGGGATCGGATCTGGATTGTATCCCCAAGGCTTCCCAAAAGCCAGGGGTTGCTTACCATGATCCGATTGTCAAAGGAGCGCCCGGACACGGTGAAGGCCACAATTCTGGTAACCCCCTGAACGTGGTAGCGGCACTTAGTGTAAAAGAAATTATGGAGCGGGAAGGTATTCAGGGAACCATTATCCTCTGGCCAGGTGTAGCCGAAGAGCTCGTTGGTACCAAAGCTTTCTTTACCCGCGATGGCTATTTCGATGAGGTCGACCTTTGTATTTTTACCCACGTATCGAATAACCTGTCAGTCTCTTACGGACAGGCACGGGGTACAGGACTAATTTCCGTAGAATATACCTTTGAGGGAGAAGCTGCCCACGCCGCTGGTTCGCCCTGGCGAGGTCGTTCCGCAGCCGATGCCGTAGAACTGATGAATATCGGCTGGCAGTACGCCCGTGAGCACCTGGACCCTATCCACCGCTCACATTCGGTGATTAAGAATGGTGGAGACCAACCCAACGTAGTACCATCGGAGGCATCGATTTGGTATTATTTTCGCCACGTCACCTACCCTAAGATTATGGAGGTATACGAGCGGGCGAATAAAATTGCAGAAGGAGCAGCCATGATGTCCAATACGAAAGTGTCCCGTCGCGTACTGGGCTCCGCCTGGCCACGGCACTTTAATAAGGTCATCGCCGAGCAGATGTACTACAATATCCGGGAAGTCGGCCTACCGGAATGGTCAGAAGCGGATCAGGAACTGGCCATGGCCGTTCAGGAAGAGGTGAACTCTCCCGTGCAGGAAAAAGGCCTGGCCACCAAACTCGATACGATCGGCTTGCCGGTGCGGCGGTTTGTAAGTGGTGGCTCCGATGATATTGGTGACATTTCCTGGAAATTACCGACCGTGACGCTGCGCTATCCTTCTAATATCCCCGGATTGCAGGGACACCACTGGTCAAACGCCATTGCCATGGCGACACCCATCGCACACAAAGGGGTAGTAGCTGGTGCCAAAGTAGAGGCCATGACTCTACTGGACTTTTTCTTACAGCCCGAATTGGTAGACGAAGCCTGGAAATACTTCCGCGAAGAACAGGGTATGAAGCAGGAATATGTTCCCATGGTCGGCGAAGAAGACGAACCGGCGATTTACCTGAATACGGATATTATGGAGCAATACCGTCCGGCCCTGGAGAAATTTTATTACGATGAATCAAAATACGATTCTTATTTGGAGCAGTTGGGCATTAGCTACCCGACGGTAAAGGATAAGGAGTAAAAAAGAAACCCTCCTGTTCAGTAATATCTGACAGGAGGGTTTTCTCGGAGTTGTCTAAGCAGGGTAGGAGAAGACCGGAGTACTACCCCTTCCCGCAACGAAGGATCGATAATACTTCTTGACTTTTCCAGAGTCCGCAAAAAGCGTGACAACCGAACCTTGCCAGGAAGCGGTGATCGTGCTGTCATAAACCTGTAGGGAGACGATGGGAAACTTACGCGTGTCGCGGAAATACGTCCGCAGACAACGCCGCCACTCGACTTTTCCCCGGTCGGGATCGTAAGCGACGACCGTACAATGGTCGACTAGTGTGTACTGAAAATTAGGCATAGGGTTGGGTTTAATCTATCGTGTTTTATGAACACTATACTAACCCGGTGAAAGAAGAAATAATTCCCTGCCCTGCTTTTTATTTATCAGATTTTTTCACCTCGTTTTTACGCACATTTATGGATCAAATCAAACCCATTTGCCGGGCGTGTTGAGCGATCTCCTCAGAAGAATGGATAATGCGTATATTTTCATCCTTTTGGTCTTCAATCAGCTGCCGGACCCGCCTTGCATTTCGGGTGTTTTTGGTGAAGCGAATATAAATGGCCTTTACCTGACCGGGGAATTGATCGGCCAGCTCCAGGTAATGATCAGCGTCTTTAGAGGCCGTATCGCCGAACAACAAAAAAGGAATATCCGGATACATCTCCAATATACGAGAGATCGCTTCCATTTTGTGGTCACTAAAAGGTCCGGCGGGTTTTATACCGTAGTCCCGCAGCAAAATAGGACCTTTAGGAAGTTGCTGTATATCCATGAATTGTTCTAGTAGATCGTAGAGATTCCAGGGGCTATTTGAGACGTAGAAAAACGGGTTATTCTCCTTCCCGGATCTCCCCCCGGCAAATTGCTGGAAAAGTTCAACGATCCCCTCCATGGGCAGCCGTTGGTGCGGGTGCTTGAAAAAAGTAGCGTATAAAAGCCGCAGGCGCAGTAATGAATTGACGTGGGTTTGTAAAATGGTATCATCCACATCGGAGATAACCCCATACGAGGTCTGTGGAGAGGGGACCAGTACTTCGGCTTCATGCGTCGTCTCCGGCTCCTCAGCAGAAGCTTTTGGAATACTCAGTAAGGGCTCGATCCATTGATTTTGTGAGGTCTTTTCGGTAACCTTCCAGGACCGGTCTATCATGAAATATCCTTCGCGGTCCGTAGTCACCGAGAAGTGTTGGTCTTCAATTTGTATGTCGACTTCCTGGTCGGGGACTTCCCGCGTACCAAAGCGCTTGAAAGAGTTAAGCAAGCTACGTAATCTGCTATTCGAGGTCGTTTCGACAATTGCCGAATTCTTTAGCACCCTTCCCTTTAAGAAAATTCGCTCGCGGTTGGCGAAACTGCGGTAAGGCAGGATCAGTAGTGGCTTTTTGGAGCGAAAGAAAGACTTAAAACGACTCCAAAGACTCCTGGAGGCTTGATCTGTTGGCATGTGGATAAATCGTTTTTTCTATAAATACACTATTATTCCCGGGGGTTCAGTCCATTCGAACAAATAACTGACTCATGTTTTATATAGAAAGCAGTTTAAGCTTTTTGGTTCAAGTGGTCTTAAAAAGCTTGTAGGTTCTGGCAAAGCTCAGTTTGAGATGCGTAGCCAAAGTTACGGGTCGAAAATTAGCTGCCGTCCAGGTTCTATAAGACTTTAAGACTCAGCGAACTGAAAAAGTTTAAATCGCTTCTAAGTACAAAGATTAACAATCTTATTTTCTAATCAAAAAACTAAACAATATATGAGTGCCTTTTGGGACAGAGTGAAAGGAAATTGGAATCAGATTAAAGGACAACTTAAGCAAGAATACGGTAATCTTACCGATGATGATTTAGCCTATACAGATGGCAAAGAAGATGAAATGCTGGGTCGTCTGCAAGAGAAATTGGGTAAAACCAAAAGTGAAGTGAAAAATATTATCGATAAGCTCGGTAACCAATCATAAAGACTTAATACCTAATTACCCTCGTCAGCCCGTTTGGATAATTTTCCAAACGGGCTGACTATTTTTATTCCGCGATGGTGGCCTTTAGGTTTTGCCATTGCGCTTTCATTTTTTGTACTTCCTGCCTATCTATCTTTTGATACCGTCGCTGCCAAATTAGCGTTTGTAAACCTTCCCGCCACAAGAGAGAGCCGTACGATAATACAGACAAGCCGATGGCCAATGGTAGTATCCACCACCAGGTACTAAAAATACATACGATAAGGATGATGAGATAAAAGATCAGGAAAGTGCCCAGGTGCGTAGCTAGACTTACCGGCGAATAAAATTCGGTGCGTTTCACCCTGGTATCGGCAATCCATTTTGCAGGTGCAGTAGCGGGAAAGGTAAATACATAACCCAACCATACGGGTAAAGCAGTAAGGGAAAGCATAATGAAGCGTCCCCACTGATTTTTCGGTTTTTGCGTAAGCAGATGCACCGGAATGCGATGGTGTTGCAATTGCTGAAACAAAGCCCTGGCCCGGGTTAATAAATTTTCTTTTTTATCGGCTGGCCAATCTTGTATCTTATCGGTTACTTGATGATCTGCGCGTAGTAAACGGTCATCTGCGGAGAGGACCGGAAAGAAGCGCCGATCTCTTACCCTGGCCCGATTAATCTGCTGCAATAGTTCTACCAAATGCTCATCGGCCGGATCGTGGATGTGTACGAGGTTGGCTTGCATCTCTGTCGTCAGGGCTGCTCTTAGTTTTTTATCAAAGGAGGCAAAATGATTTCCGGTCTCTGTAAGCAGCTGACGGACACTCAGCGGTCGTCCACAACTGACCATCATCTCCGAGCGGGGCCGCTCCGAGTAGGTATAGCTAACCCCCACGGGTACAATATAAAGGTCTTCCAGCTCATCGGTATTTTGAAAAGCCCCAAAGGCCAAACGGGATACTCCCTTTTGTATGGGGCGCAGCCGCTTTTCGTGTTTGGCGTTACCTTCCGGAAAAATCATGATGGTCCGGTTTTGCATCAGGGCCTGATAGCAGGCTTCGAAGGAGGCGTAGTTACTCTTTAGATCCCTGAAATTACCATCTCTTGCCCGAAAGATCGGAATCATATTTAGTGAGCGCAGCAGGAAATTGAAGACGGACTTACGGAAAAAGTCTCCCCGCACTAAAAAATACAAGGGTCGCCACATAAATACGGCCATCACGCAGGGCTCCATAAAGCCGGTGGGGTGGTTGGCCGCTAGAATGACGGGCTTGTTTTTGGGGATGCGATCGAAGTGCGACAAATAGATCTTGCGGTAATAGATCCATATACCTATCCGGGCAATGGGGCGGATAAAATAGTAGAACAGTCCCGTATAGAAAGGTAGTCTTTTCTTTTTTGACATACGCATCAATCATTTTACTGACTTGCAAAATTAGTAGTATTTTTGCAGAATGCAGGCTAAAAAGTATTTAATCGTGGTGGGCGGGGCAACGGCGAGCGGAAAAACCAGTACCGCAATCGCTCTCGCCAGGCATTTCAATACCCTTGTCCTATCGGCCGATAGTCGGCAGTTTTACCGGGAAATGTCCATTGGTACGGCCAAACCTACTCGCGAGGAGCTCGATCAGGTTCCTCATTATTTCATTGACAGCCATTCGATCACTGAGGATTATAGCGTAGGTGCTTACGAGTCGGAAGCCTTAAATCTGCTGCACCAGTTATTTCAGGAGAAGGAGGTCCTTATCCTGGCTGGTGGTTCTGGATTATACATTAACGCACTTTGCCAGGGCCTGGACGAATTTCCCAAAGTGCCGGGTGAAGTTCGACAATCTTTTGAAAACTTGTGGGAGGAGCAGGGCCTAGAGGTACTTCAGGAAGCCCTGCGTCGGGTGGATCCCGCTTATGCAAAAACGGTTGATATGCAAAACCCTCATCGCCTGATACGGGCCTTGAGCGTACAGCGGGTGAGCGGACGGCCTTACTCCGCTTTCCGGAAAAAGGCCGGGCCCTCTCGTTTTTTTACCCCAATCTATCTGCAAATGGCCTGGGATCGATCGGTCCTCTACGATCGTATTAACCGTCGGGTAGATCTCATGGTCGAAGCGGGGCTGGAAACAGAAGCCCGTTCTCTGAGGGATTACCGGGGCCACAGTGCGCTGGCAACGGTTGGTTATCAGGAATGGTGGGGTTATTTCGATGGGGATACAGGGCGAGAGAGCGTCATCGAACTGATTAAGCGTAATACACGGCGTTATGCCAAGCGCCAACTTACCTGGATGCGCCGCGATGGCTTTTGGCGACATTTTTCACCGAATGATCCGGAAGCGATTATTGCTTATGCAGAATGGCGAATGACTACGGCTTACACTTTAAATACGCTTCGCCGGGACGGGCAGGAAATAATAGCTTATCAGGATGAGGATCAGGTCGTGGCGCAGATCCTCATGGAAAAGACCAAAAAATATACGTTGGCCCGAGTTCAGGTGGCAACAGATCAGCGGGCATTGGAATCTTTGCTAAGTGAATTCACCTGGCGAGCGGGAAATCGCTCCCAATTTTTAATCCTTCCGGAAAATGCCGAACTATCTGCTCGGGAATTGGGTTTTCAAAGCGCAAATAAACTACAAAAACTGCCTGTGCCGGTGCGGAACTACCTGAAGACCGGTGATACCCTGCTGGTCAGGAACGGAAAAAAGTGAGCTCGTCTATGCACACCCTTAAGTCGGTACTTCGAAAATACCAACAAATTGATGCCCCGGTATTGAACGCTATTGCTGTGCAGTTCTCTGTGCAAATTGTCAATACGGCTTTCTTTTTATTGCTCAACTATTATATGGCCGATGAGGGATATGCTGATTATCAGATTGCGAATGTGGTTTCTTTCCGCTTTCTGGCGGTCTTTGCTTTGGCGCTGCCGATTGGTTTCTTTATAAAAGGGCGTCGATTAAAGCCTTTTTTTGCGACCGCAGCTGTTGCCAATCCCATATTTGCTCATTTACTTTTAATAGCCATCGGCCAGCATTGGGATTATGCGGTGAATGCCTTGGCTATGCTCTGGGGCTTATCTTATATGTGTGTGCAAGTGACCATTCTGCCTTTTATCCTATTGAATAGTCGTAAGGATCGGCATTCGGAGGCCTTTTCCTTATCGTTTTTATCCATGAGTAGTATGATTGCCTTCATCGGATTGATGAACTACATCCTGCACAGGATTGATCCGGAGATGTTTAGTGTCGAGCACGTTTTGCAGGGGGTAGCCACCCTGGCTTTAGCGGGTATCTATTTCGTCTGGCGTATCCGTGGGCCGGAAAACCTCTCCGAAAAGGTTCCCTTTCGGAAAATCCGGGAGAAATACGATTGGCGTAGTATTGTTCAGGCTCTGACCCCGACCTTTATTATTGCGATTGGAGCGGGCTTTACCATTCCGGTGATTAACCTGTTCTTTATGAACGTACACGATGTCTCTTCGGGTACCTTTTCGCTACTGGGTTCTATTACCTATTTTATGGTGGTCTGCGTCATGATTTTTATGCCAGCGATCAAGCGTAATTTTGGGTACAAAATTGCAATAACGCTATTTCAGGGGATGGCCGTCTTTGCCCTGTTTAACCTGGCGGCTACCGAATGGTACAGCGATTGGTCTTATGCGGTCTACGTGGCCATTTTCTTTTATATCATTCGTCAACCCCTGATGAATGCAGCTGCTCCCATGACTTCGGAGCTGATGATGTATTACGTCGGGAAGCGCAATCAGGAGATAATGAGTGCTCTCAACGCAAGTATCTGGTCGGGTAGTTGGTTTATTTCTATGAATTTATTTGCGTGGATGCGGCGGGCAGAGTTTAGTTATGTCACTATCTTTATGATTACCGTTGCATTATATGTAGTAGGGGTAGGCTGGTACGCCATGCTGATTCGACGCTACTATCGCAAACACCCGGAAGAAGAAATCCGTCGCGGCTGGAATTGGCGAGGACGTCTGGCGGCCTGGCGGAAGGCATGATGCTGGCATACGGTAAAGACAAGGCATGCCTTGTCTCAATATATAAAACAACTGTTATTATGATCTGGAAACAAGCATTTACCCTGGAAGGACTGAATCAAAGCTCCCACCAGACCCTGGCCGAAAACCTTGGCATTGAATATACCGAAATTGGCGACGATTATATCATGGCCAGTATGCCGGTCGATAACCGAACTGTCCAGCCCATGCGGCTTTTGCACGGCGGAGCCAGTGCTGCTCTGGCCGAAACGCTGGGTAGTGTCTCCGGCCTGATGTGCCTGGACGATATCGAGACGCAGACCATCGTGGGTACGGAAATCAATTGCTCGCATTTGCGACCCGCAACCAGTGGTAAGGTATATGGTAAAGTCAGTCCGATCAAATTGGGCCGTAAACTCCAGGTCTGGAACATCGATATCACGAATGAAGCGGGGAAACTCATTTGTGTCAGCCGCCTTACAATAATGGTGGTAAAACGGTAGTTGTAGGTGAAATCTGGTAAGTTTCTTATGAATGAAGTTGTTTAAGAATTCCTGGTGAGATGATTGGTAACGGCTTAGAAGTCAAGACAAGGCTACTTTTTTTTCTCGTAGCCATCCGCCTCAGGCGGACGAAGGGAAAAAAGAGCTGCCGTATTGACTTTCAATGTGTTGCCAAGGGCTTAGTGAGGAGTTTTTAAACAACTTCAATAAAACATTTTCCATGAGACATGTCTTTTCTTTGTTTTTTTTCCTGTTTCCGGCCTCGCTTATGGCCCAGGTGGGAAGTACTTTTAATGCTTCCCTGGTCGCTAATGTGGACGAACGAAACTCCGGCTCCCGCAGCTATAACGATATCTGGGCTTACGAGGATACCACGGGGCGAGAGTATGCGGTGATGGGGGCTAAAAATGGTACGATTATTTATGACCTCTCTGATCCGGCCTCTCCGCAAGAAGTAGCTTTTGTTCCGGGGACGAGTTCGATTTGGCGGGATATAAAGTCCTTTGGGAACTATCTTTACGTGGTAGCTGACCGCGGGCAGGATGGTTTGTTGATCATCAATATGGAAAATGCTCAGGACACCGTCACCTGGGAATTTTGGAAACCTACCCTCACGGCCGGCCTAGATACGCGGGTACTGGAAAAGTGTCATAATCTGTATATCGACGAGCAGGGTATCTGTTTTATCGCCGGTTGTAACCTTAATAGCGGGGGCGTACTGATGTTTGATGTGGCCAGCACACCCGGTGATCCCCAATACATTGGCCCGGCTACTTTTCGTTATTCCCACGACGTATTTGCCCGGGGCGATACCCTCTACAGTGCGGATCTGACCAATGGCTTCTTTTCTCTTACGGATGTATCGAATAAACAGAGCCCCGATTTACTAGCTTTCCAGCAAACGACCCGGAATTTCACGCATAATGTCTGGCCCTCGGATGATAGTCAGTACCTTTTTACTACCGATGAGCGCCCGGGGGCCAATGTGGATGCCTACGATATTTCCGATCTGGATAATATTCAACTACTGGATACCTACCGGCCCTTGGCAACCGAAGGACAGGGGGTGGTACCCCATAATGTCTTTTTTTATAATGACTACCTGGTGATTTCTTATTACGCCGACGGCGTTAAGATTGTAGACGCCAGCCGACCGGATAATTTAATCGAAGTAGGGGCTTATGATACCTCTCCCAATACGGGATCAGGAGATGGCTGTTGGGGCGTGTATCCCTATTTGTCCTCCGGCCTGGTGCTGGCTTCCGATATGGACAAAGGACTATTTGTCCTGGATGTCGATTATCAGCGGGCCTGCTATCTGGAAGGGCGGGTAATTGATGCCGAGACGGGCACACCACTATCCGATATCAACGTGGTGATTCCCTCCGAACAGGCCAATTTTGACCGTACCCGTCCTGATGGTACTTTTCGTACGGGTATCCTGGAGAGCGGGACCTTTGAGGTTGAATTTAAGAAAGCCGGATACGAGGCGAAAACCCTCACGGTAGACCTGCAAAACGGCCTGGTAACGGAGTTGGAAGTAGCTCTGGAACCCATTAGGAACATCTCTTTAAGTGGAGTCGTAAAGGCAGAAGATACCCGGGAGGTTTTACCGGCAAGAGTGGTACTTACCGGGACGGAAGGCAGTTTCTCCTTCTCGGCGGTGGCCAACGGCGATTCTTTTTTGGCTAGCGGTATACCAGCCGGCACCTACGATGTATACGTTGGTTTATGGGGGTATCAGCCCAAAGCCTTCCTGAACGTAGATCTGAGTAGTTCGCAAGAGCTAAGTGTCTTCCTGTCGCCCGGCTACGAAGACGACTTTAGCATTGATCAGGACTGGAAAACGGAGCGAAAGGGCAATAGTGGGGCTACTAGTGCCTGGACCCGGGAGGTGCCGGTAGGTACGGTCTTTAATGGTCAATTCTCTAATCCGGCGGAGGATGCCCAACCGGATACAGAGGATCCCTCGGGCCGATGTTATATTACCGGGAACGGCCTGGAATCGCCCGAGGCTATGGATGTGGATGGGGGCACGGTTACCTTACAGTCTCCTCCGCTGGATCTTCGTGATTATGAAAATCCGGAAATTTCTTTTTATTACTGGTTCTTCAACGCCGGGGGCTCAAGCCCTCCCGATGATGATTTACGTTTTTACCTGGTCAATACTACTGATACAGTACTATTGACCACTATTACCGATAACTCTGGTGATTGGCAACGCTTACAATTTGCGATTGCGGATTACATTTCACCAGATGAGCCACTTTGGTTTATTGTAGAGGCAGCTGATGTAGGTAATCCTCATTTGGTGGAAGCTGGCCTGGATGCTTTTGAAGTATTGGGCAACCTTACGGTAAATACGGAGCAGGTCTTTGAAGAAGAAGGGAGGATAGAGGCCTTTCCCAATCCATTCACTACGGACCTAAACCTGCGTTTTTCGCTTCCGCAAAATCGGGAACAAAGTACGCTCCGCTTGTTTAACCAGTGGGGGCAACAATTACAACGAATTTCTCTATCTTCCACTCAGGACGATTTACGTTTGGGACAAGCGCTTCCGGCGGGTATCTATTATCTCGTATTGGAAACGCCAGAAAAAAGACCCATCACCCAAAAGGTGATCAAGCAATAGAAATTATGGATAAAAAAGACAAGACGAACGATATCTCAGACGACCAACGCGAGCAAATGGCCATGGATCGTCTGGAAGTATTTCTCGATAATGATCCAGATCTGGAGCCTGCCCGTAAGACTTGGTTGCGCTCCCTTTTTGCCACGGTAATGATGATGGGGAATTTCTCCGCTGCAATCAAGGGCCTGGAAAACCCCGAAGGCTTACGCCATTCGGATGAAGCAGCAGCGGAGCCAATACCCGGAAGTAATTAAGTGAAAGGCTTACAAATGGTGGTTTTTTACACCACCACCATACCAAAGGACAAAACTGGATTTCTTTCTCACCAGGCAGGGATACCTTATATTTATGCCGCTTTGGACTAATCCGTACGGAGAATAATTTTATTTTAGACGATCCAAAAACTTACCTAAACGATTGATTTATGGACTTTACCGCTTTTCGGGATGCATTCCCGGCATTAAAACGTTTGCACCGGGGGGAAACCCTCGTATTCATGGATGGTCCCGGTGGTACCCAGGTGCCTACTCCGGTTATCAAGGCCATCAGTAATTATTATGAGCGATCCAATGCTAATCTGCACGGTGCCTTCATTACTTCACAGGAGAGTGATCAGGTCATTGATGAGGCGCGTCAAAAAATGGCCACTTTCTTAAACGCGGAAGGACCGGCTAATATCTCCATAGGACAGAATATGACCACCCTGAATTATGCTTTGGCTCATGCTATGGGGCGATGGTTTCAGCCGGGGGATGAGATTGTGATCACTCAACTGGACCACGAGGCCAATCGTAGTCCCTGGCTTTCTCTGCGGAAAAAAGGTATCATCGTGAAGGAGGTAGCCCTGCAGAAGAACGGCTATTTGGACTACGGTGACCTGGCCCGAAAAATGAACCACCGTACGCGATTGGTGGCCATGGGCTACTCTTCGAATATTTTAGGTACGGTGAATAACGTAGCCGTAGCCCGGGAGCAAGCCTACCGCGCAGGGGCGTGGCTATTGCTGGACGCCGTACACTACGCACCGCATTATCCGATCGATGTGCAGGCCATTGATTGTGATTTTTTACTCTGTTCGGCGTATAAGTTTTACGGTCCGCACCTGGGCTTCCTGTATGCTAAATCCGGATGCCTGGATCAACTCCCTACGGATTGTCTGCGCACGGCTCCCCAGGCGGCACCCGGTAAGATCGAGACGGGTACTTTGAACCACGCAGCTATTGCCGGGGTAAGCGCGGCAGTGGATTTTCTGGCAGCCCAGAGTGAAGCAGATGATTACCGAAGTCAGCTGGTGAGGACCATGCAGCAAATTAGCCAACACGAAAGAGCATTATTAGAGCAACTCCATGCGGGGCTTTCTGAAGTAAAAGGTCTATCCTTATTAGGACCTCAGATGGTAGATAACCGTCGTAGTCCAACCCTCGCTTTGCGAATGACTGGCCATTCTCCCCAGAAGATTGCAGAGCACCTGGCCCAGCATAATATTTGTGCCTGGAATGGTCATTTTTACGCGCTGCGGGCTTCCGAAGTTATGGGCTGGAATGCTAGTGGTGGGGTAGTGAGACTGGGTCTTTCCGCCTATTCAAATGTAGAAGATGTAAATCGGGTAATAGAAGTGTTTCAACTTTTGGCGAAAGCCTAGAAAAAATAGTAAGCCCGCTCTATTGGGAACGGGCTTACCTCGGGTACTTTAGTAATCTCCGCCACCATCGTAATCCCCACCGCGGCGATCGCCACCCCGACGACGATCTTCCTGGTTGAGGCGATAGTTGAAGGTCAGGGTCGTTTGACGTGGGCGACGCTGAAAATTTGATTCTGAGTAAAAGACCTCACTGGATACCACACTGCGATAGATACCCGAGCTAAACAAGTCCCGAATACTGAGTGTCAGCGTACCGCGGCCCTTGAGAATGTCCCGGTTGAAGCCCAGATCAACGGTGGTAAAAGAACGGGTGCGACCCTGTGTTGTATTCCTGGGTGCCCGATAATTGGCACGGATCTGGACATTGAGGGCATCTTTAATCTTCATTTGGGAATTAATCCGAGTGAACCAGGTGTAAGCATCCTGGTAGAGATCCTCCCGAAAATTGCGGCCATCGACAATGGAGCGGAAGAAATTGGCACTACCATTGATGCGCCACCAGTCGGTAGGCTCGTAAGTATAAATGAACTCCAGTCCGTAGGCATCTTCGGTCGCCAGGTTCTCCGGTTGACGGACGGTGACTAATTCATCATTTTCTTCCTGTAAACTTTGAATCCGTTCAATTACACCAGTAGATTGACGATAATAGGCGCTGGTGCTAATGCTCCCCTTATTGAAATATTTCATATAACTGGCCTCAAAGGCATCGGTGAATTCTGGATCTAAATTAGGATTACCCCGGAAGATATTCCGCGAATCAGAAAAGGTGAAAAAGGGATTCAAATCCCAGAAGCGCGGCCGACGTAAACGGCGGCTATAGCTCAGCTGTACGTTGCTCTCCCCATTAAATTCGTAGGTCAGAAAGGCCGAAGGGAATAGGTTGGTATAGGTTCGGTCGTTCACCTCATTGGTCTGTAAAAGCTCCGTGAGAACGCCAGAGTGCTCCATGCGCAGGCCAAATTGATAGCCGAACTTATTGATCTTATTACCTACGTTGGCGTACAAGGCGTGAATTTCCTCATCGTAGTTAAAGTCATTACTGAGATTGCCTAATCTATTCCACTCGTCATCGAAGAATTCTTCTACCAGATAATCATTATCGATGTAACGTAAAGAACCTCGATACCCAGCTTCTAATTTGCCTTCTTCGCCAAAGGGGTATACGTAGTCTGACTGTATCAGCCAGCTCTTGACTGCCTCTTCGTTGGAGGCCCGCTGTAATAAATTATCCTGGCCGGTCAGCTCCAGGTCCTCATCGTAATACAACTCTTCAAAACGGGAAAATTGATCTTCCAGACTGGATTGGTACTGTACCGTATTAGTCCATTCTTGACCTTCCTTTTCGTAGGTCTTTTTATGAATAATGGAAAATTCCGTATTGGGCTCAAACTCTTCGGATTCTTCGTTACGAGTGGAGACCCCCGTCAGATTATCCTGATTGAAAGCGTCAATAAAATTGCGATAAGTAATATCTGAAGTGTTCGTGTTATTACTCAGTCGGTAGGAGAAAGCTCCCGTAATGGTATTCTTATCATTGGCGAAGAAGTCAGCGCCCAGACGAAGGTTATGGGACTGCCCACCCCGCGTTCGGTTACTTTCCTGATCTACAATACGGGTAGTAGCACCATAAAACTCCTGGTAGTTGGAGCCAATTCTAGGGCTCAGCCGGTAGCGGTAGCCGTAGTTGGTAAAGAAATTTAGTTGTTTGCGGCGGAAGTTTAAATTGACGGAGCCGCCAAAACTCTCGGGGGTTCCAGCTGAAAGGTCAAAGGAGCCATTGATGCCCTTTTTACGATCTTTCTTCAGGATAATATTAATGATACCAGACATACCTTCCGCTTCGTACTTAGAGGAGGGGTTGGTGATGATTTCTACCCGTTCGATTAGGTTGGCCGGAATAGATTGTAGTCCGGATGCGCCCCGGACACCAATCAGGCTGGAAGGTTTACCATCGATCAGGATACGGACGCCGGAGCTACCGCGCAGGCTTACTTGTCCTTCAATGTCAACTTGTACGGAGGGAATATTGTCCAGGATTTCGGAGGCCGATCCACTGGTGCTAGCGAGGTCTTTTCCCACGTTGAAGATTCTTTTATCCAGGGCCATTTGCATGGTGCTTTTTTCTGCTCTGACTTCCAGCGCATCAATTACCTGGGCTTCCGTACCTAAGGAAATCATCCCTAAATCAAGGTCTTCTCCTGCCGCTACGGTAAAGGCAGGAATTAGTGTACTTTGGTAACCAATGAATTCGGCTTTTAGCAGGTATTCGCCCGGAGTTGCACTGAGTTCAAAGCGGCCGTCCATATCCGTTACGCCCCCTCTGATCAGGTTTGAGTCGCTAGCATTTAGGAGACTGACCGTGGCAAATTCCAGGTTGGAACCAGAACTACCGTCGTTAATGGTCCCGGTGATTTTTTGGGTGTTTTGAGCGAAAGCCCAGGTGGCCGTCGAGCAGAAAAATAGAACAATCAGTAAAGTGCGCATTGGTTTTTTTATTTTATTGTTGCAATGCAAAGGTAACTGAAGGAAGCCGCGAAGGTTGTGGGAAAAACCTAAAGAGCATTAATTTAGAGATAGATGACGGAAATTAACCTTTATTCACATTCTACTAGTCTAAATCGTCGATGGATGGCTTCTGCTCAAACCATTTTGGACTTTTTTTTCGTAAGAAATTAGGTATAAAGCTATCTTACTGTCTTAAATGAAAATAGGAGCATGCAAATAAGTGTAATTATACCGACGCTCAACGAGGAAAAAAATATTGGTCAGCAGATCAGGCGCTTTTTAGCCTTCCCTCGGCAGGATTTACTCGCAGAAATCCTCGTTGTGGATGCCGGAAGTCAGGATAATACGGTGGCGATAGCCGAAAAAGCGGGTGCAAAGGTATTGTCGTCTCCGAAAAGAGGAAGAGCTGCGCAGATGAATCACGGGGCTCGCCAGGCTAAAGCTCCCATTCTTTATTTTGTCCACGCCGACGTGCGGCCACCCAGCAGCTGTCTGGAAGATATCGTCCAGACCCTGGATGAAAAATCCCGCCTGGGTTGCTTTGCTTACTATTTTGATTCAAAGTCTCCCTTATTAAAGATTAATGCCTGGTTTACGGGCTTTGACTGGATGGCCAACGGGGGCGGAGACCAGACCCTTTTCTTACGAAAATCCTGTTTTTGGAAATTGGGGGGCTTTGATGAACAATTACCGATTATGGAAGATTTTGATTTTGTATGGCGGGCTAAAAAGAAAAAGTACGCGCTGCAATTAGTGAAAAGTCGCGCTACCGTTTCTGCCCGCAAATATGAAAAAAATAGCTACCTTAAAGTACAAATTGTTAATGCGATCACCTTTATGGCTTTTCGTTGGGGATACTCTCCCCATAAACTGGCCAAGTGGTATCGCAAAATGTTGATGTAAATGATGCAAGCAAAAGAAGTCCTGACGCTAATCAAGCAGCGTCGCTCCATTTATCCGAATATGTACGTCGATCGTCCCATTGAAAAGGAAGTGCTGGAAAGTATCCTCGAAGCAGCCAACTGGGCCCCGACCCATCGCAAGACCGAGCCCTGGCGCTTTAAAATATTTCAGGGAGATGCCCGCCAAAAAATAGCCGATTTCATGGCGGCTGACTATTTAAAAAAAGGCGGCGTCCAGACGGATATGAAATATAAGAAAGTTCGTAAGAAGCCATTACAGGCCAATGTCGTGATTGCCCTCTGTATGCAACGCGACCCCCTGGAACGCCTGCCGCACTGGGAAGAACAAATGGCCCTGGCGATGGCCGTGCAGAATATGTGGCTGATGTGTACCGCTTACGAAATCGGTAGTTACTGGTCTTCTCCCAGTGCCATCGTTGAGGATCGGGACTTTCTGGAATTGGCAGAAGGAGAGTATTGTTATGGGCTGTTTTATATGGGCTACCATCAGGCACCTGAGATCGTAAGTAAGCGTAACCCGATTGAAGAGAAAATTACTTACATAAAATAAAATAAGTGGGGTCGAAGCTCCTGCTTCGACCCTAAACATCTCTTTAATTTAATTCCGCATCGCCTTATCGCGATTCATCTCAATAATATCCGTAGAAGAACTCGATTCGTAATCGCCCATCAGGTGTTTGACGAAATAATCGGCCCGTAACCAGAAGAAATACTCGTTCATATTACCGTAGCCGTGTCGCTGGCCGGGGAACAAGAAGAAATCAAAGCGCTTATTGGCCTTGATTAAAGCATTGGCCATTCGGATGGTCAGACCAGGGTGCACATTATTATCGATATCACCGGTGGTGATGAGTAGTTTTCCTTTCAGATTTTTCGCCAGATCCTGGTTCTTCTCAATGTCGTATTTGAAACTGATATTACCTTCATCATCTGTCACCTCTTTTACCCCATGGTGCTTCTCCGACCACCAGCGATTATAGATCGAGTTATCGTGGTTACCCGAAGAAGAAACAGCTACCTTAAAAAAATCGGGATAGACCAGCATAGCGGCGGTAGACATAAAACCACCACCAGAGTGACCATGAATGCCTACCCGGTCGATATCTATAAAGTCGTAACGATCGGCCATTTGCTCCACGGCCGTTTTTTTATCCGCCAGTCCATAATCCCGCAAATCTCCGTAGCCGTAGCTGTGGTACCAGCGCGAGCGTGCCGGATGACCGCCGCGATTACCAACCGTTAGGACAACGAAACCGAGTTGAGCCATACGGTCCAGTCTGTCCATACGGGCAGAAAAGGCTTTATTCACCGCCTCGGTCTGGGGTCCCGGGTAAACGTAGACTAATACCGGATAATTCTTGGCGGAATCGAAGTTAAAAGGTCTATACATCACGCCGTACAGATCGGTAATCCCGTCATCTGCCTTTACCGTATACGGCTCGGGGAATTGGTAACCGGTCTCCATTAGCTTGGAAAGATCGGTAGCCTCCAGATCCATAACTTTATTCCCGCGATTATCCATCAATACTGATTGGGGAGCGGTGTTTACCCTGGAAAAGGTACTGACAAAGTGGGTTGCTTCATCGTTCATATTTGGGCTGTGGGTATAGTTACCCGGGGTTAATCTTTTTAGGCCCGAGCCGTCAAAATTCACGCGGTAGAGGTGGTAAAAATAAGGATCCTGTCCTTCTTCTTTCCCATTGGCCCAAAAATATAGTACGCGATTGGCTTCATCTACCTGTTCAACCCCTTCGCAGTGGTAGGGACCGGAGGTGATCTGATTCTTCAGTTTTCCTTCTCCGTCGTAGAGGTAAAAGTGCGCCCAACCATCCCGCTCGGACCACTGGATGAGTTCCTCTCCGCCATTGACTAGGCGAATATCTTCACCGCCGTAGTTTTCTACGTAAGGCTCCTGGCGTTCTTCAACCAGTACGGTGACAGCTCCGCTTGCAAAATTGGCTTTACAGACATCAAAGCGCTTCTGGTCCCGGCTTTGGCGGGTGAAGTAAATCTCATTATTATTATCCGCCAGCCACATCGGGGGATTGTAATCATTGTCGCGATCACTTTTGAGTCTGGGTTTTCTCAACAGACTGAGCGTCTGATCTTTAAAGGTGTCAACGTCGATGATCTTTTGTTCTTTTTCTTCAAAATCAAAAACGTGTAGTTCGTACTGTGGCGCTTCTTTTTCGCCGGGCATGTGGTATTTGTACTTTTCCAGGGTCGGACGTGGATCAGCAATGGAATTAATGACGAACAATTCCTTTACCTCCCGGTAGTCACTCTTGATCATGGCAAAGCGCTTCGAATTAGGAGACCAAAGCACAGAGACGCGCTTGCGATCGTCTTTATTTTTAATTCGATCAACCTCAGTTTCGCCGCGGCCAGTACTATTGGCGCCATAACCAAAGAATTCCTCGCCATCTTCGGTCCACTGGTTTTCTACGATGGTGCTATCCTTTTCGTCTTCCAGGGCTTTCAGGTAGTTTTCCTTATCCATCCAGTAGATATTGTGGTTTTTTGCGAAAAGCACATAACTACTATCTGGTGCCATACTGGCCCAGGAAGGTCTGTCCTCGGGTTCCTCGTAATCTTCCAGCAGCCGGAGTGTTTGGGTGTTGAGGTCATACTCAAACCACCAGACGGTGGGCTTCATTTTGGGCTTTTTCTTCTTCTTTTCTTTTTCCTGGTCTCCTTCCTGAGTTTCCCCTCTTTCTTCATCCTCGTCTTCGGCTTCTTCCTGGTATTTACTCTGGATAGAAAAACGCAGTGCCGTTTCATTATTGATGAACTTCATATTCTTGATGGGCAGGTGTTGCGCATCAAAAGGATCACGGGTGAGAAGTGACAAGTCCGCTGCTAACTTGGCATTGTCGAATAGTAATTCTTTACTTCCGCGTACCGGATCGACGATATAATAAGATTGACCATCGTTGGTCTCATAAGTGTACCAGAAACGATTACTCTCTTTGAGCCAGTGTGGATCTACCTGGGTAGAATGAACCATTTTGCGCACCTGGGCTGGTGCAAATCTATTTGCCGCCCGGTAGTCCGCTTTGGTAACAGAATTATTTTGAGCCCCTGCGCTCCAGACAAAGGCCAGACAAAGGACGAATAGTAAGCTAAACTTTTTCATATCCTAAACTTTAGGTCTAAATGTAAATTTTAAACAACTTCTTTATTTTATGCAAGATAATACGGAATCCTGTTTCACTTTCGTGTAAAAAAAGCTCACTAGTCAAAAAGTGTCGATTAACAACCCATTGAAGCCTTATTCAACGCAGATATAAGTTGGGATAAGCTTATAAAATCCTTACCTTAAGGAGCTAAATATATTGACTTCAATTAAAGGTTAATTTCTCCTGAATCAGTCACCAGAAACGATGATCACTATAACTTCGAGGCGTTTACGAATATTATTTCCCTTTTTAACGACCTGCCTGATACTGGGCTTTACGGCTTGTCAAAAAGAAGAATCGGAATCCCTGACGATGACTTCAGGGGAAGGAATCCCTGATGTCATCGACTTCAACTTTCACGTCAAGCCTATTCTATCCGATCGGTGTTTTAAGTGTCACGGTCCCGATCCTCAGACCCGGGAGGCAGGCCTGGCACTCCATAGTGAAGAACTGGCTTTCGCAGCCCTTGGTAAAGAAAAAGATCACTACGCTCTGGTGGCGGGCGATACTGAGGCCAGTACGCTGATCCAGCGCATTTATTCCGAAGACCCACAGGAAATGATGCCACCACCCGAATCTAATCTTTCCCTCACGGAAAGAGAAAAAAGTATATTAAAAGCCTGGGTAGCCCAGGGGGCCGTCTGGAAAAAACATTGGGCTTTCCTTCCACCGGAGCTGCCGGAGCTGCCGGACATCACGAATAAAGATTTTGCCAAAAACGAGATTGATTATTTTATCCTGGCAGAATTGGAGCAGCGTAACTGGCAGCCATCGTCCCGGGCCGATAAAGAAAAGCTGATTCGGCGATTATCCTTTGACTTACGGGGGGTACCACCCTCCCTGGAAGAGATAGATCGCTTTTTGGCGGACGAATCACCGGGGGCTTACGAGAAAGTAGTAGATGCCTTTCTGGCTTCCGATGATTACGCCGAGCGAATGGCCTTGATCTGGATGGACGTAGCTCGCTACGCCGATACCCACGGCTACCAGGACGATTTCGAACGTACCATGTGGCCCTGGCGCGATTGGGTGATACACGCTTTTAAGAAAAATATGCCCTACGATCAATTTATTACCTGGCAACTAGCGGGCGATTTATTACCCAATCCAAGCTTGGAGCAAAAGATCGCAACGGGTTTTAACCGCAATCATAAAATTACCGCGGAAGGAGGGGTGATTGACGAAGAATATCGGGTAGAATACGTAGCCGATCGAGTGCAAACGCTGGGTATTGGCCTACTTGGCCTAACCATGGAATGCGCTCGCTGTCACGATCATAAGTACGACCCGATCACTCAGAAGGACTTTTACGCCACTTTTGGTCTATTCAATAATATTCCGGAAAGAGGCTTTGTAGCGGAGGTGAATCAAAACCACGATTTTGCTCCACGGCCTATGATCAAGCTGAGCCAGCGAGAAATGGATGAGGTCGTCTCGTTCATCAATAACCGGGATTCCGTACCCGAACTAGAATTAATGGTCATGAGAGAAATGGAAGACCCACGACCTACCTATATTTTAAATCGCGGTCAATACGATCAATACGGAGAGCAGGTACAGCCCGCTCCGCCGCAGACGATTTTACCCATGGAGCCCAGTCCGGATAATGATCGCCTGGACTTGGCCCGCTGGTTATTTGAGGAGCAGCACCCCCTGACTGCGCGTGTGGCAGTCAACCGACTTTGGCAACAGCTATTTGGACGTGGTATTGTCGCTACTCCCTTTGATTTTGGTAACCAGGGTGCCCTGCCCAGCCATCCGGAGCTGCTGGATTTTCTGGCCATTAAATTTAGGGAGGAAGGCTGGAATATGAAGAACATGCTGAAGTATATGGTACAGTCCGCTGCTTACCAGCAAACTAGTGCCGTTTCACCTCAACTGCTGCAATCTGATCCGGAAAATATCTACCTGGCCCGGGCACCACGCCTACGACTGAGCGCTGAAATGATCCGGGACCAGGCACTGACGGTAAGTGGTCTGTTGCATGACGAGGTAGGCGGTCCCAGCGTAAAACCCTACCAGCCTAAAGGTCTTTGGGAAGAAACCACCGGTGGGGGAGGAGGAAGCACAGCCCGGTATGTCATGAGTAAGGGCGAAGACCAATACCGCAAAAGCTTATACACTTTTTGGAAACGTACCGTACCGCCACCGAATATGTTAAACTTTGATGCGCCCTCCCGGGATTTATGCACGGTGCAGCGTTCAGAAACCAATACGCCCTTGCAGGCCCTGCAGCTTCTAAATGACCCGCAGATTATTGAAGCCAGTAAAGCCCTGGCCATTCGCTGTAGAAAGCTGGCCGAAGACGATGAGGCCCGTCTGGAGACTATGTTCCGGCTGCTTACTTCCCTTAGTCCCGATGAGACCACTTTACAGCGACTCAGCGATTATTACAAAAGTGAGCTGGAGCATTTCCAGGCTAATGAAGCGGCAGCCAAATCTTATCTAAAGACGGGGAATTTTCAGGTCCCTGAAGACCTGCCCGCCCCCGAAGTAGCGGCTCTGGCCCTGGTGGCCAACACCATTTTCAATCTTGACGAAACCATCACCCGCGGTTAAAAAATAATACTATGAATCCGTTTGAAGAAAGATCCTTACAACTGAATCGACGCACTTTTCTTTCCAAGTCAGCCATGGGTATCGGTGGGGCAGCTCTGGCTTCCCTTTTAGGCCTGCGCTTTTTTCGACCCAATGCCCAGGGCATCATGCAAGAAGATCAGGGTGGCTTACAGGGGGTGCTCGATGCCCTGCACCATCCGGCGAAAGCCAAAAGAGTTATTTACCTTTTTCAGAGTGGTGGTCCTTCCCAGCTGGAACTGTACGATTATAAACCCTTACTAAATAAAATGCGGGGCCAGGATCTGCCGGAGTCGGTGCGCAATGGGCAACGCCTGACCGGTATGACTTCGGGCCAGGATGCCTTCCCGCTGGTAGGCTCCCAATTTAAATTTCAACAGCACGGACAAAGTGGTGCCTGGATGAGTGACCTGCTGCCTTACACTTCGAAGATTGCCGATGAATTATGCATCATCAAATCTATGTATACCGAGGCCATTAATCACGACCCGGCTATCACCTTTTTTCAAACTGGCTCGCAGCAGCCTGGTCGCCCAAGTATGGGCTCCTGGTTAAGCTATGGTCTGGGTAGCAGTAACGAAAACCTGCCCGCCTTTACGGTGTTGCTTTCCAGAGGAACCGGAAGACCGAACGGGCAACCCTTGTATTCGCGTCTTTGGGGGAATGGTTTTTTGCACTCTTTGCATCAGGGGGTACAGTTTCGGGCGGCCAAGGATCCCGTTTTATATCTCAACGATCCTGCTGGCCTTGACCGGGCGGCACGCCGCCGTATGCTGGACCAATTGGAGGCCCTCAATAGCCATACCTACGAAAAAACCCACGATCCGGAGATCACCAGCCGCATTGCGCAGTACGAGATGGCTTACCGCATGCAGACTTCGGTACCGGATGTGATGAACGTCGAAAAAGAACCGGATTATATCTATCAGATGTATGGTCCCGATGCAACTACCCCGGGCACCTATGCGGCCAATTGTCTATTAGCACGTCGCCTGGCGGAAAAGGGCGTTCGTTTTATCCAATTATACCATATGGGCTGGGATCAGCACGATAACCTGCCCGGAGCGATTGCCCGTCAGGCAAAGGATGTGGACCAGGCCTCTGCGGCACTGGTTATGGACCTTAAGCAAAGAGGTATGTTGGACGACACCCTGGTGATCTGGGGGGGCGAATTCGGGCGGACGAATTATTCCCAGGGTACGCTTACCGATACGAACTACGGTCGCGATCACCATCCTCGTTGCTTTACCATGTGGATGGCCGGAGGTGGTATAAAACCCGGTATGGTCTACGGCGAAACGGATGACTTCGGCTATAATATTACGGAGAACCCCGTGCACGTGCATGATTTTCAGGCTACCATGCTACACTTGCTGGGTATCGACCACGAACGCCTAACGTATAAGTATCAGGGGCGTCGTTTCCGCTTGACGGATGTAGAAGGACACCTGGTCAAAGATATTATCGCCTAATTAAGGGGAGGGCAAGGACTGCCTAAATCAATAACTCAAATAGCTTATGCTTAGCGAATTTAATCCGGCGCGTTTACATCCACTGTTGGTACACCTACCCATTGGGTTATTACTGTTTGCCCTCCTGATGGAAGGTATACAAAAATGGAGCGGACGGCAACCGTATCGGTCCGCCATTGCGCTCTGTCTGCTATTTGGGGCGGGCACCGCAATTTTTTCGGCCTTAAGTGGTTGGGGATTAGCCGCCGAAGGGGGCTACGATCAGACGGTGCTGTATCGTCACCGTTGGTTGGGTATTGGCGTCGCCATTGGTGCAGCGCTTACCTATTGGAGCCACCGTACGGTCTGGCGTCGATTACAGAAAAGTTATTTCCCATTATTATTGATTACGAATATTACACTCCTTCTGGCGGGACACTACGGAGGTGCTATGACCCACGGTGCGGATTATTTATTTTCCCATCCGGTAGAGCAGAAGACCGTAGCCGATATAGAAGAGGCCGGGGTGTACGAGATAGTGGTAGCGCCTGTGCTTGCGCAAAAATGTGTAGGCTGTCACAAGGCGAGTAAATCTAAGGGGGAATTAAGACTGGATGAGCCGGAACTGATACTCGCCGGAGGAGAGTCGGGGACTTTATTTGACGAACTTGATCCGGCAAAAAGTTTGCTGCTCGAGCGCATTCATTTGCCTCTGGATGTTGAAGAACACATGCCTCCAGAGGGGAAACCCCAACTCAGCACCGAAGAACTTCTCCTCCTTCAGTGGTGGATCGAAAATGGGTACTGTTTTGACTGTAAAGTAAAAGACCTGCCGCTTAGTCCAGAACTTGAACTCGCTTTGGCCTCTTACGAGGCACCCCAGGATCACTGGTCAAAGCTGGATATGAAACCCGTAACGGCCGGGGAACTGGCTACATTAGAAAAAGCGGGTATTCGAGCGATGCCACTGGCCGAAGGTAGTCCCTTCTTATCCGTGGATTTAGCCCGGAGAAAAGATGTCAGTAAAAGTTTACTGCGGAAGCTGCGTCCGGTTCGAAAACGTTTGGTGGTACTTAGTGCCGGATTTAGTGATTTTTCGGATGCGGAGGCCGATTTTCTGGACAACTGTCCAAATTTACGAAAACTAGAACTGCAGGGAACGACCATCACGGACAAAAGCCTGCGGAACATCCAAAAATTAGAGCATTTGGAGTCGCTGAATTTATATAATACCGCTGTAACCGATGCTGGGCTTCAACAATTAGCCGAAATGGAATCGCTGCAAAAGCTATACCTCTGGCAGTCGGAAGTTAGTCCGGCCCAGGCGATAAAAGTAGGAAACCAGGCCCCTGAATTAGAAATCCTCTACGCACCGGACGATAGCATTTTCGGTCGCTCAGCTTTAAATCCACCCGTTTTAGAAGCTGCCACAACTTTGTTTCACGACTCCATTGTAGTACGCCTAAAGACTAATATTCAGGATATCCGTGCTTATTACACGCTGGATGGAACCAAACCGGACACCAATTCTTTGTTATTAGGCGATTCCCTGCTGCTACGCGCTTCTGCCCATTTGAAAGTGATGCAAACCAAAGCGGGATGGCTGCCCAGCCCGGTCAGTGAAAAACGTTTTGTAAAAGCGGGTGTCCAAATAGAAGAGGCCGACTTACTGATACCTGCTTCCGGAAAATATACCGCCAACGGAGCCAGGTCCCTGATCGATTTACAGAAAGGCAGCTTCTCCTTTACGGATGGTAAATGGTTGGGCTACGAAGGCAAACATATGGCCGCCAGGCTGGATCTGGGTGAGGACAGGCCGGTTGCTTCCCTGGTGATCAGTACCCTGTCACGACCGGCCAGCTGGATATTTTTTCCGACGGGGGTAAAGATCTATAGCTCAGTGGATGGTCAAAGCTTCCAACCCCTAAAAGAAGAGTGGTGGCCGGTCCGGGATAAAGAAGTAGCGGATGAAGAAATGTCCTACTTTAAGGTCGATTTGCCCGAAAACACCACCACCCGCTACTTAAAGATTGAAATTGAGAGCCCCCTGCGTAATCCTGATTGGCATCCAAACCCAGGGGGGAATAGCTGGATATTTATTGATGAGATCTTAGTCGATTAATGTATAAGTAGGTTGCCCAATTAAATCAAGCAATAATCTGCGTCTTTTTGGGGCGATTTCTTCGTTGCAAAAAGCCTTGGATAGCTAGGCTATCCGCGATTTTTGCGCCTCGAACTAGCCCAAAAAAGCCAGCACCTTATTAC
>DATFKA010000061.1:0-9124 GCA_035268885.1 Saprospiraceae bacterium | reverse complement strand
GACCTAGCCGATAGGCTAATTTTAGGAACCGCCGTGATACGGAACCGTACGTCCGGTGGTGTGAGAGGGTTAAAACAAAGACAGTCACCTTTGCGGAATCCGTAGGTCTAAATGACTATCTTTGTTTTACTCTACTCGATCAAAATAAAAGAGACGCGATACTTCACGTCTCTTTCTAACCCAAACAAATAAACACAAAAACTACTTTTAGATGAAACAAACATAATATCTTTTTAATTAGCCTGCAAGGTTTTATTTATTTTTTTATCTAAAAAGAATTCATTATAAGATTCTGTTTCCGGTAATCATACAGATAATAAAGCGGATGTGGTTTTCAGAAAAACCCTGCTTTTTCGGGATTTTTTAAGCGAAAAGACCAACATCTGGCCTTAAAAGGATGTTGCAACAAAAAAACATGCATTGATATGGGTTTAATGATCTTATTGTCCCCGGCGAAAACGCTGGATTTTTCCGATCATCGGGCAGATGAATTTACACAACCTCGATTGCTCGATCAGTCTAAAGAACTGGTCGGTATCCTCAAAAAGAAACAAGCCGAAGACCTAATGTCACTGATGAATATCAGCGAAAAGTTAGGAACGCTTAATTACGAGCGCTACCAGGAATTTTCTACTCCTTTTAACGAAGAGAATGCCAAACAGGCGATTTTGGCTTTTAAGGGGGATGTCTATACCGGCCTGGAGGCTGCAGATTTGTCAGAGTCAGACCTGGCTTATGCCCAAAACCACGTTCGTATCTTATCGGGACTCTACGGACTTTTGCGGCCGCTGGATCTGATGCAGGCCTATCGTCTGGAAATGGGTACTAAGCTAGACAACCCTAAAGGAGATGATTTGTATGCCTACTGGGGAGAGCAGTTGACGGAGATGCTGAATGATGACCTGGAAGGCTCCGGAAATGATAGGGTGCTGAATTTGGCTTCGAAAGAATACTTTTCGGCGCTACAGCCGGATAAACTAAAAGCCAAATTGGTCGAAGTAGACTTCAGAGAACTGCGAGACGGTAAGTACAAGTTTATTACCTACAATGCCAAAAAAGCACGCGGTACTATGACTAAGCTGATTATTCAACAGCAGGTGGAAACCATCGATGATCTGAAAGAATTGGATGTAGACGGCTACCGCTACAACGAAGATCAATCGGATGAAAACAAATTGTTCTTCTCCAAATAAATACTATTCCGTCAGCCGACGGAAATCTTTAATCGTGGTCAGGAACGCCAGTCGATCCGTTTTTTGCTCAAAGATCGGCTCGCGTTCTCTGGCTTCATTAAGGATAAATAAAGAACGTTCCGCTTCCAGTGCTTCCGTAATTTTTTGTGCCGTTGCCCACTGGACTTCGGGGGTAGGTCGCTCCATACGAATTATACTGGTATCCCGACCCTCGGCCACAAACAGGGTAAGTGGAATAGCCATGGGGTAGTCATTTCCCTCCAGAAAAAGGTAGGCCTCATCCTCAATCCAATTGTCAATAATCTTTGGATAAATAAGGGGCCGTTCTTTGGTGTCTGTGAATTTACGGAGCTGATAGACATTCATGCGCTCACTGGGTTTTCCGCCCGGTGCGAGACTTTCGGTGTAATAATAGCTTCTTACATTTTTAAAATAGATGTGGTTAGGATCCCTCACGAAAAAAGGGTTTTCCGTATCGGACTGGCTCCCTTCCGTTGCTGGGTTTTCACAGGAAAAAAGAGATAGTAAAGAAAGGAATATAACGGCGACAAAAAAAGTACTATATTTCATGACTATTGTTTCAATAATACACTCTTAACGATATGCGCGTAGTTAAGTTCTTGCTCGTCTTTGGTATTTTAACCGGGCTGATCTTTCTTTTGAATACACACGCTCCCTTCCAGTCTTCCCTGCCCGCTTTGGGTAAAGTCTTAAATCCGTTTACGGGCTTTTGGCAAAATGCGGAAGCGGCGTCAATCCCGGATCAGTTGGAGATTAAAGCAGCTGAACTCAGCGAGCCGGTCGAGGTTTTCTTCGACCAACGCCTGGTACCACATATTTACGCCGCCTCCAATGAAGATGCCGCCTTTGTGCAGGGCTACATCCACGGTATGCACCGCCTCTGGCAAATGGATATTGCCACCCGGGCCGTCAGTGGCCGCCTTTCCGAGGTGCTGGGCGAGCGGACCCTGCAGCGCGACATTACACAACGCAAAAAAGGAATGACCTACGCTGCTGAGAATGCCCTGCGCGCCTGGATGTCCAGCCCTCAGGAAGCTGCTATGCTAAATGCTTACGCAGCGGGCGTCAATGCCTACGTGGATCAACTACAGCCTAAAGATTATCCGGTTGAATTTAAGCTGTTGGGCTATCAGCCAGAAGGATGGACGCCCATGAAATCCGCACTTTTTCTGAAATATATGGCCGAGTCGCTCTGCTCTCGCCATCAGGACCTACAGACCACTAATGCTTATGCGGCTTTAGGGGAGGAGATTTTTGACTTACTTTATCCAGAGTATAATCCCCGTCAGTCTCCCATTATTCCAGTGGACATACCTTTTGATTTTGAAGCAATTGAACCCTTTCCGGCTCCCCTGGACTCTAGTTTGTTGGGGATGACCTCTTCCTATGAGCTTTTTGACTTGCCTCCGGCTGGTAATGGCAGCAACAACTGGGCGGTAGCACCGGAAAAAACAGCCGCTGGCAATGCCATTCTTTGTAGTGACCCACATTTGGGCCTAACCCTACCTTCGATCTGGTATGAAAGTCACATATCCACTCCGGAACTTGATGCTTACGGGGTTTCCCTACCCGCCGAACCGGGTATTCTGATTGGTTTCAATCAGTACATTGCCTGGGCGGAGACGAATGTCGGCCACGATGTGCTTGACTGGTATACCATCGACTGGGCTAACGAAGAAAAAACGGCTTATTACTACGAAGGAGAGACCCTGCGGGTAAATATCCGGAGAGATACGGTCAGGATCAAGGGGGGCGAACCGCACGTCGAAGAAACGAAATATACCGTTTGGGGGCCTATCGTCTACGAAGACTCGACCAGTCAATACCAGGATCTGGCTATGCGCTGGATTGCCCATGACCAGCCTACCGAAAAGGCCTTTTACGAGTTAGGTACATTCTGGAAGCTTATGGCCGCCAAAAACCATCAGGACTACCAAAGTGCACTGAAAGGATACGAGAGTCCGGCCCAAAATTTTGCCTTTGCCAGTCGTAATGGAAATATAGCCATTACCGTAAATGGTAACCTGCCGGTGAAACGCGATCAGCAAGGCCGTTTTATTCAGGATGGTAGCGAAAGCGAGAATGCCTGGAACGGCTACATTCCCCGCGACCAGATTCCGCAGGTGTTGAACCCGGAGCGGGGATTTATCTCCTCGGCCAACCAGCATTCGACCGGGCCCGATTATCCTTATTATTATAATGCCGGCTTTGACGATTACCGGGGCCGTACGGTAAATGGCTATTTGGATACCATGCAGCAGATCACGGTAGCCGATATGATGCAGATGCAGACTTCCGACTTTTCGCTGTACGCAAAAGAAGCACTGGCCGCCTGGTGGCCCTTGCTGGAAGAAGCTCAATTATCGGCTGAAGAAAAGTCTGCCGCCATATTACTCCGGGATTGGGATTATCATTTTAAGTCTGCCGCCAAAGCCCCGGTACTGTTTGAGATATGGCAGGATTCCATCTACCGTATGACTTTCGATGAGGTCTTCTCGCTGGCCGAAGATCAATCGATGTTGTACCCGCAGGTCTGGCGACTGATCGAGCTCTTGGAGACTTCGCCGCAACACGCTATCTTTGATAATATGGGGACTGAGGCTATCGAAACGGCGGCTGATATCGTACTGCTGGCTTTTCAAAAAGCCGTAGCCGATTGGCCTGAGGAGAAGACCTGGGCAGACCATAACCAGGCTTCCGTGAATCACATGGCGGGTATTGCCCCCTTCGGTCGATCTAATTTGGATATGAGTGGTAATGACCTGTCGATAAATGCGATCCAGGCAGATCACGGCCCCTCCTGGCGGATGATCGTCGAGATGGATCCGGATGGGGTAAGGGCTAATGGTCTTTATCCGGGGGGACAGTCGGGCAACCCCGGTAGTCGCTACTACGACAATATGGTGGACGACTGGGCCAATGGCCGCTATCAGGAGCTCTTTTTTCCCAAAAATAAGCAAGCTATTCCGGAGGAAGAAGTCCTATTTACCATGACCTTCACCAATTAATTTACTCAGCATGAAATTTATACTCCATATTTTTTTGATTGCGGGACTTTCTCTGCTTTCCGCTGCTTACCTGCCCTGGTGGGGTGCCTGTATTATTGCCTTTGTGGTTAGTTTTGTATTGCAACAAAAAGAAGGGACTTCTTTTTTGGCGGGCTTCATTGGCCTGCTTTTGTGCTGGGGCATCTCAGCCCTGATGATCAATATTACAAACGAGAGTATTCTGGCCAGCAAAATGGGCGAACTGTTGGGCGGACTGTCTGCCGGATTACTCGTCCTGATCACAGCTGTACTGGGCGGTTTACTGGGGGGGATGGCGAGCTGGAGCGGCCGACTGGCACGTGATCTCGTTAATGTTTAGACATGTTATTCAGAAAACGAAGGCGGTCTTTCTTTTTACCTGGCAAACGGCGACAATACCTGGCTTATGCGATCGGAGAAGTCCTATTGATTGTGATCGGTATCTTATTGGCCCTGGCCATCGATAATAATAGCCAGCAACAGGCCTTGCGCAAGAAAGAACAGGTTTATCTAGTTGGTCTTAAGGAAGAGTTTCAGATTAGTGCGGACAAACTGGCCGAACTCATCCGGGTGAACCGGGAAAGCCTGGAAGGGGCTAAAATCATCGCGCAGTATATCTCCGGGGGGTTACCGCTACCCGGCGAAGCCGATTTTTCGGAGCTGCTTTATCGCACGCTCGCTTATGACATAGCCTTTAATCCAAATAATGCGCTTCTGAATGAGATGATTAATTCGGGCAGCCTGAAAGATATTTCTAATCCCCGACTGAAGGTGTATTTCACCACCTGGGTGGCGGCATTGGATGATATTGCCCAACAGGAAGCCCAACTGGCGGAACAAAGAGCAGAGGCGCTAGAGCTTTTCCGAAAGGGAGACTATAGCATTCGGACTATTTTTGATCAGACCGGGATAAGTGCCTCACAATTTGACCTTCCACCGCGGGAACCCGTTATTAGTAATTTACCACTCCTTAAAGATCCCGCATTCGAGAATAAGGTCTTGCTTCTTATGGCGGTCAGCTACGCTACCGAGCGTAATCACTACCTACCCTTACAAAAAAATCTGGTAGCGATCCTCCAACTGATTGAGGAAGAGATAGCATAAAGCATTTGACTTAGAACCGGAATTTGAGTATTTTATAGTCTACCTAAATACTCTTATTCATGTTTAGACCTACTACCTTTCTTTTTACTTACTTTTGTTGTCTTACCTTTCTCGCAGCGCAGGGACCTGCCTGCCGTAATGAAGCCCGTATCGACCTGGTACAGAGTCAGTATAGCCTCAGTGGTCAGGGGGTACTCACGGTCATGATGGATCGGGGTATCGACTACCGTCACCCGGATTTTATTGATGCGGCGGGCAATACCCGAATTGCCTATATATTTGATCTATACGATGACACTGGCGCTAATGATGCGGATAACCCTTACGGCGTGGGCACCATCTACGACCGCTCGGAAATTAATGCAGCGCTACAAAGTGGGAGTTCAAGCATACCTACTGATATTTTTGGTCACGGGACCGCTACTACCGGTATTATGTCTGGTAATGGTACGGGTATTGACGATGCCGAGCGTTTTCGGGGTGTCGCACACCAGGCCGAGATCATCAGTATCATTGTGACGAAAGACGGGGTGCCGGCCTTTGGCAATTATCCGGGTAGGGGAGGTGCTTTTAATCCAGGTTTACTTCCGGTGGCTTTTCAATTTGCAGAGGATAAAATTAATGAACTTGGCTTGCCATCGATTACCTTGCTCAATATAGGATCTATTCAGAATCCCACCGATGGCTCAACGGGTTTTTGTGACGTCGTCGAGGATTTTGTCGCCCAGGGGCATACTTTTGTATGTGGCGTTGGTGACGACGGGGGGAAAGATAATCATATGATCGCCTCCCTGATGGAGGGGCAAACCACCGAAATACAAATCCAAAAGGGGGAAGCCGGAAACCTTCGACTATCGGGCTGGTATTCGGAGGAGGACCGGATATCTGTTCGTATCGAACGCCCGGACGGTACCATCGAAGGCCCTTTTGCCTCCCCATCTGGGCCTGGCCTGGGAAGTAGCGAATTTCTGGATCAGATTAATTTATATCATCGTGGGGCAAATGTGGAGTTTGCGAATTCGGATGCAAACCTAAGACAGCTATTAATCGATATCTCGGCCCAGACGGGCACCTATAAGATCCTACTCGATGCCACTCGGGTTCAATCCGATGGTACGTTTAATGCTTTTTTAAACCCTTCTCGTTTTAATAATGATAATGCCTTCCTCAATAATGATAATCCAGGAGGAAATATTCATGAATTTTCTGCTTGTCCGTCGGTGATTTCCCCCGGAGACTACGTGGCTACTAATACTTACGTAGACATCAATGGGGTTAACCGGATGAGAACCGGAGAAGGCGCGCCGGGCGAATTATGGAAAGGGTCCAGTGTCGGCCCGACGATGGACGGTCGTCTGGGGATTGATCTGGCCGCGCCGGGCGAATTGGCTGCTGCTGCTTACAGTCCGGATTCTTACTATGCCAATTTTTCTTTTAATATTCTGCAGGGGAGTGAGGGGGAATATGGACTACAGACTGCCGTGAGTGCTTCTGCGCCCCTAACGGCGGGGGTGATCGCACTAATGCTGGAAGTTAATCCAAATCTGACCCCCGCCGAAATAAAGTTGATTTTACAGGAGACTTCCCGTATGGATAGCTTCACGGGGACTACGCCTAACCCTTCCTGGGGTTACGGAAAACTGGATGCCCTCGCCGCCGTCGAGCGCGTGCTGCAAATCGTTAATACCAAAGCCGTTCTGGATGGCAGCGATCAAGTCATTCTACAACCAAACCCTGCACACGACATGGTGCAGGTTCATTTCTCGGATTTGTCTTTACAGTCCGTGCCCCTTACCCTGTATTCAATTGACGGGCGGGCGATCTGGAAGCGTAATGCTGCTTCCGGAGCTGCGATTAGTTTGAGTGACTTAGCCCCGGGTATTTATCTGCTGCGGGGGCAGGCGGAGAGTATGGCTTTCGCCAAAAAACTCATTAAGCGCTAGACTCGCCCCAAAAAACCTGGTATTTATCGAAAAAGATGGTGATTAATCGGAGCAGATAGTAGATTAAAATAAAAATCAAATCAACTATGTGTAGTCACCATCATCAAGCGAGAGCCAGCTGTGGAAAGAAGAAACGCAAATCAGCCGAAGCGACCCGACGGGAGTTTTATCAAAACTTGATTGTTTTCGGGGCAGTGAACTTTTATTTTCTTTTTATTAATGACCGCTTTGAAAACTGGTATTGGATTACCCTTTTCTGGGGCTTGAGTATACTGTCACAGTACAATAAAGATAAGTGGGCTTTAAATAATGGGAATCGCCCGTCTGACGACGACGATGACGATATCGTACCTCCACCTCCTCCCAAGTGGAAAGACAAAGATTTAGTATAGAGCAAGCAAAATTTGAAAAAAATGGCTTCCTCCAAAACTTATTTCCCTTGTTTTGGCGTTGCATTAGGTGTATATTCTGGAGTAAATTGAAATTCCCGGTATCCATGACGCAAGAACAAAAAATAAGAGAAGCCCAAAAGCGGGTCAAGCGTAAAAAAGATTTTTATGAGCACCTGACCACCTATTTGGCCATTAGTGTATTCCTGGTGGTGCTCAACCTCATTACCTCCCCTGGCAGATGGTGGTTTCAGTGGCCAGTGATCGGTTGGGGTATGGCCGTTTTGTTTAATTATTTTGACGTCTTTGGCGTGCCCGGTGTTGGGCCGATGGATAAAGAGTGGGAACAAAAAGCCATTCAGGAAGAGTTGCGCAAGATGGATGGAGTAGAGGAGCGGCCATCAGAACGGTTGGAGTTGCGCTCCCTTCGCAAGCGAGAAAACTGGGATGAAAGCGATCTGGTCTGAGCCAGGGGTGAAAAATGACTCCTCCAAAAAAGACAAGATCAAAAATAAACCTATATTTGTCGTCAATTTCTTAATTGGGGGTTCTTCCCTTACTTGTTCAACGAAAATATTAAGTCTTGTCTGATAGCTTAGTGATTATTCCAACCTATAATGAAAAAGAGAATATCGTCAAAATGATTAAGATGGTGTTCTCCCTTTCCAAATCTTTTCACTTGCTGATTGTAGATGATGGATCACCGGATGGTACGGCTGATTTAGTCAAGGATATGCAGACCCGTTTTCCGCAGCAATTGTTTTTGCTCGAAAGAGCCGGCAAACAAGGCCTGGGGACGGCCTACATTGCCGGTTTCCGTTGGGCACTGGATAAAGGCTATGAGTTCATTTACGAAATGGATGCCGATTTTTCCCATAATCCTGCTGACCTGGAGCGATTGTACGAAGCCTGTACCCTTGGAGGAGGAGATGTAGCCGTAGGTTCTCGTTACACTAAAGGAGGGAAAGTCAAGAACTGGCCCTGGGATCGGATCTTCCTGTCTTACGGTGCTTCACTTTATGTACGTCTTATTACCTGGATGCCCGTAAAAGATCCCACGGCGGGCTTTAAATGCTATTCCCGCAAGGTGCTGGAGACCATTGATCTGAATAAAATTAAGTTTGTTGGTTATGCCTTCCAGATCGAAATGAAATTCGCGGCCTATACCCTGGGTTTTAAAATCAAAGAAGTACCCATCACTTTCGTAGATCGGGTAGAAGGAGTGTCGAAAATGTCCGGTAAAATCGTCAAGGAAGCCATCATCGGCGTACTACAAATGCGCTGGAATAGCTTTTTCAACTCCTATCGCGCGGATAAGTAGGTTGCCCATATTGAGTCTGTAATAAGGTGCTGGCTTTTTTGGGCTAGTTCGAGGCGCAAAAATCGCGGATAGCCTAGCTATCCAAGGCTTTTTGCAACGAAGAAATCGCCCCAAAAAGACGCAGATT